>NZ_JBRJGP010000016.1:0-88516 GCF_053628555.1 Roseovarius sp. MBR-79
CCCGAGGAAGGCGAATTCAATCTGATCGGCGGCAAGCGCCTGGATCACGCCGTCATACGCACCGGCTGTGAAGATTTCGACTTCGACGCCCAGTTCGCGCTCGAGATACTCTTCGAACGGGGTATAGCGTGCGATCCGGTCTTTTTCGTTCTCACCCGATAGGATGCCGAACTTGATGACTTGGTAGTCTTCTTTCCAGTCTTCTGCGACGGCAGACGTGGCAAGCACGGCGGCCAATGCTGTTGTGATAAGGTATTTCATGGTCAGGTCCCCCTGGTTTGGTTTGGCGATTGGATATCTTGTCAGGCGGGCAGGGCGACCGATTGGGTCGACGTCACTGCCTCGTTGAATTCTCTCAGGCCTTCGAGGCCATAGATGTCACGCACCACATCATCGGTCAGTTGCGCGGCGACACCGTCAAAGAAGACGCGGCCATTGCGCATCGCGATGATCCGGTCGCAATAGGCGCGTGCGGTGTCGAGCGTGTGAAGATTAACGAGAACGGTCAGCCCGTCCTCTTTGTTGATCTGCCGCAGGCCGTCCATGACAAGCGTGGCGTTGGCCGGGTCAAGCGATGCAATCGGCTCGTCGGCCAACATGATCTTGGGTTGCTGAACAAGTGCCTTCGCAATCGCGACCCGCTGCTGCTGACCACCAGACAAGGTGCCCGCGCGTTGCAGGGCTTGCGGCACCAGATCCAGTCGGTCCAACGCCTGAAGCGCCATCGCCCGTTCCGCATCGGTGAACTGCATGGCAATCGAACTGAGAAAGCCATGCTCTGCCAAGCGCCCTATGAGCACGTTGGTCAACACATCCAACCGGTCAACCAGGTTGAACTGTTGAAAGATCATCGCGCAATCACGCCGCCAGTTGCGCAGGTTCTTGCCCTTCAGCGAGGTAATTTCAGAGCCCCCAAACGAAATCGACCCCTGCGTGGGGTCGATAAGGCGGTTGATCAGACGAAGCATTGTGGACTTTCCAGCGCCGGAACGTCCGATGACCCCAACAAACTGGCCGGGTTCGATCTTGAGTGTGACGTCGTCAACAGCGCGCGTCTCGTGAAAGAGTTTGGAAACACCGGTGAGGGTTAGGGCAGCGGTCATGGCGATTCATCCGAATGAATTTCCCATGAACCATGATGGGCTTCTGTGACGTCCAAGAGTCTGTTTTGTAAAACTTCTGCTACGCCACAGCGGCGACGGCGGACTGTTCGGCAGTTTTCGGCCCGGATCCATTGGAGAAGATGACTTGTCCGGCGCCAAAGGTCTTAACAACGCGGTCTGCCGCATCGACAACGGCCAAATCGGCGCGTTTGCCGATCGCGATTTCGCCCCGATCTGTGAGGCCAAGTGCCTTTGCCGGGTTCTTTGAGGCGAGGCGAGCGGCGCCGACCAAGCCATCAGGATCAGACGCGGAAAGGGCGCGGATGGCTGGCAAAATAGCAGCAGGGTGATAATCCGCCGCCAGGATGTGCAACAGACCCGCCGCATGGGCCTCGCGAGCGGACAAATTGCCTGAGTAGCTTTGCCCGCGCATCGCATTTGGAGCGCCCATGGCAATCATCAGCCCGCGTTCCTTCGCAACCTGAGCGGCTTCTATCGTTACTGGAAACTCGCTGATAACAGCCCCGATATCCGCCATCAGATAGGCTTTACGCACTGTGTCATCATCATGGCTCGCCATCGCAATACCATGGGCTTTGCATAGGCGGGAGACGTCCTCTAAATTGCGGAGCATCTCTTCAGCAGGAACGGCGTTTTCGATCTGAGCCCGAAGGCGTGCACGGGCTTCGGCTTCGCTCGCTCCGCCCCGCATACGGTAAGAAATCAACTTTTCGATGTTGCGATACTGACCCTGTCCGGGGGTGTGATCCATGACGGACACCAGATCGACAGCGCCAGCGACCAGCAAACTTTCGAGCGCCGCGATGGCATCGGTATAGGTCATGTCAAACCGCGCATGGATGCGGTGATCGACCCGGAGACCCTGGATGCTATCTTTGAGCGCGCGAATGATTGCGCTCGTATGCTCAAAGGACCGCCGCTCTCCATCTTTCGCGCTTCGCGAGAATGAGACGCCCGCATAGGCCGTCGTCACCCCAGCCGCGGCAAGGCGCGCATCCAGATGACCGACCGCGACTTCCATCGGAAAATCTACCTTCGGGCGAGGTTCCAGTTCCAGCTCGATCATGTCGCCGTGCATGTCGATGAAGCCCGGGAACACGGTGAAACCTGATGGCTGGCCTGGGCTCCCAGTGATCTCGGCGATTATACCGTTTTCGATCTTCAGCGCGCCGTTCTCGATGATCCGGTCCGCCAGGATGAGTGTTACGTCAGAGAGCCACATCATCTCGCTCCTCTTGAGGTGCATCATCGGGGGTCAGATCAACCACGCGGTCAATTAGGTGCATCACATCATCAGGATGATGAAACACGCCGATTATCGCCGTGCCCTGATCCTTCAGTTCTTGCAGTCGGGCCACAAGCGCAGCGCGTGCATTGGCGTCAAGCGAGGCGGTCGGCTCGTCCAGCATTAACAGCTTTTGTGGCAGGATCAGAGCGCGGGCCAGATTGACCTTTTGCTGCTCACCGCCAGAGAAGGTTGTGGGGTAGGCGGCCCAGAGGTCTGGCTTTACACCAAAGGTTTCAAGCGCCTTGCGGGCGGCGTTCAATGCGGCCTCCGGCACCCACCCGGCAAGGCGCAAGGGTTCGGCCACGATGGCCTCGGCGCTCACGCGCGGGCGGGCTGTCAGGAACTGCGTGACAAAC
Organism: Roseovarius sp. MBR-79; assembly: GCF_053628555.1. NCBI lineage: Bacteria > Pseudomonadati > Pseudomonadota > Alphaproteobacteria > Rhodobacterales > Roseobacteraceae > Roseovarius > Roseovarius sp. MBR-79. The sequence goes on from NZ_JBRJGP010000016.1 coordinate 2,769, forward strand.
CCAATTTCCGTGCGCCGCAAATGCGCAATGTCTACATCCGCCGCCCGGGCAAGGTCGATAACGCCATGGCTGGAATGAAAGCGGATTTCTCCGGCCAGCGGCAGGTAGGAGCGATAGAGCGTGCGCAGCAGCGTGGATTTACCCGCGCCGTTTGCGCCCTTGAGCAGGACAAACTCACCAGCCGCGACGCGAAAGGTGATATCCTCGAAGGCCGGGATATCCTTGGCCAGATGATGCAGCGAGAAGCCTTTGGTCAGGCCTTGGATGTCTAGAACGGTCATAGTTTCGCGTGCACCAGTTGTTGCGTGTAGGGGTGTTGCGGGTCTTGAAAGATCTGATCCGCAAGCCCGGTCTCGATCACTTCACCGCGCCGCATCACCATGACCCGGTCAGCTAACGTGCGTATGACGCCAAGGTCGTGGCTCACGATCACCATGGTGATCTGTCGATCTTGCTGAAGGCGCTTGAGCGTGTCGAGCACCAGGGCCTGCACGCTCACATCCAAACCCGTTGTTGGCTCGTCCAACAGCAGGAGGGCCGGTTCAAGTGCAATCGCCTTGGCCAGTTGCACCCGCTGTTGCATGCCGCCGGAGAGTTCAATCGGCGGTGCGTCGAGGCGATCCAGCGGAAACTCCGAGGCATCCAATGCTTCGGTCGCCGCCTGCCGCAGGGTCGCAAAGCTGCGTTCCCCCGCAACGAGAAGACGTTCGGCGACATTGCCTGACGATGAGTGTTTCATCAAAAGGCCAAGATGGGGGTTCTGATACACGATCCCGATCTTGGTTGCGCAAAGCATCCGTCGGGCGAACCGGTCCAGTTCAAAGAGGTTGCCGGACACATCTGGCAAATCCAGCGTGTAGCTTCCATCCTCCGGGATTTCCTCAAGATTCATCATACGCAGAAGCGTTGATTTGCCAGATCCACTTTCGCCGACAATGCCCAGCACCTCACCCGGATAGGCATGGGCAGAGACGTTGCGCACGGCCTGTACGGGGCCATAGGATTTGGAGACGCCTTGCACCTGAAGCAGCGGGCGGGTCTCAACAATGCGTGGGGCATCAAGCGTCAGCGTCATTGCCGCATCTCCCCGTCTTTGTACCAGGTCTCGCCCCGGCTTTCGGTCTCACCATCGCGCGCGCGAATGGTCTTCACACCCCATTCGCTGTCCGAGACTTCAAAGCTGGACGTGCCATCATCCTGCGGGATTTCGTTCATGAAAAAGCCTGTTGTGCCGGAGCGGGTACAGGTCAGGAGGCCGTGCTCTTCGACCTTGTAGGGCACATCCGAGAAGACCAAAGGCTCAACCCGCGTGTAAGGCGGCACTGCAAAGATGCGTTTTTCCCTGCCAGCCGACAAGATCGTCAGGTGCTTGGCCATGTGCAGTTTCGGGACATCCCAACGGGGGATGGGCGAGGGTGTCATGACATGGCGACCATGCACAAGGCTGGGATAACTAGCGCCTTGCATAACCCGGCCGGAGCGCACGATCTGCTCATAGAGCTGCAGCCACATCCGCCCATAGTCTGCATCTGCATGCATCTGGCGCGCGATGGACATATTCGGCTGGACAGGTCGCAGCGGCTCTGGGTTCGGAACTTGCAACACCAAGACCTGATCTTCGCGCAGGATTTCCTCGGGGATGCGGTGGCGCGACTGGATCAGGTCCGCGTCCAGCGTGTCCATCGTCGTGGGCGTCCCCGCAACCCGCGCGATAAAGCGCCTTATCGAAGCTGCGTTGACGCTGTCATCCGCGCCCTGGTCAATAACCTTCACGCGTGTTTGCGGGTTCACCAGCGTCAGTGACACCTGAAGCCCGCCAGTACCCCAACCGCGCGCCATCGGCACTTCGCGGCTGGCATAGGGCATCTGGCAGCCCGGCACCGCCACGGATTTGAGCATCTTGCGGCGCAGCTCGCGCTTGGCAGAGCCATCAAGGAAGCCATAGCTCATCGCTTCCCATGGTTTGGTCAGGCTTGAAAGGCTCATTCCGCGGGTTCCTGTTTCTTGGGCGCGCCTGCCGCCTTCTTGGCCTTTGCATCCCGCATCGCGTCCAGCGAAGACTGGAACGTCACATAATGCGGCAGCTTGAAATGGATGCAGAAGCCAGAGCTTTCGACGCCTTCTGTATGGTAGAGGAAGAATTCCTCTTCGGTCGCAGAGCCCTTCTCGGCCCCCGGACTGTTGAGATCGAGCGTTGCCGCTGCGATGCACTTGACTTCGTTCCAGCCAAAGGTGGCGGCATAGCCGATGCCCAACTTCTCGCCCTTTTTGTCGACAACCTCGGCCTGAGAAACCTTGACCCGTCCCGCCGAAAACTGCCTGCCATCGGGATGGGTAACGGCAATCTCCGCTTCGGCCAAACGCAATTCGTTCACCGTTGGGTGGGCCTGTCCGTAACCGCGCATAGCCGCATAACCGAGCGCGAGAACGCCACCGGTTTCGGCCCGTGCGAGGCTTTGCAACGTGTGGGCACGCTTTGACGGAAAGAGCAGTGGCTCGCGCGTTAGATCGGGGATCTCGTTGCCATTGGTTGGATCGTCCGCTGGGGGATCAAGTAGGTCATTTTCTGCCTGCCATGCGCTGACGCTGGGCTGATAGGCGGGCGACGGGTTGGCCGCAGGCTCGACGGGTTCGGGGGCGTAGGTTTCGCCCTGCAGCACGTCGGTTGCCAGAATGCGGTGCGCATAGTCGAGCGTCGGTCCCAGAACCTGGCCGCCGGGAATATCCTTGAAGGCAGCAGAGATGCGGCGATGCGTGAACAAGGTATCTTGCTCGATCGGTTCCGCCACTTGCAACCGCGGCTGCGTGGTCCGCCAGGCGCGTAGCAGCAAAACGGCCTCATAAAGCTCTCCACCCGTTTGGGCCAAAGCGAGCGCGGCCAAGTCCTCATCATAAAGCGAGGCTTCGCCCATGACCCGGTCAATCAGATAGGGCAGACTTTTCTTCATCTCCTCGACGCGGTCGCGGTCAAAGCTCCCCATTTCCTCGCGAAAAAGCCGTTCGGATTGTTCGATGGCCCGCTCACCACCGCGTGTTGCGACATAGGCCATTAGATTTCCTCAACCGTTGTGGATCGGGGCACGCCGACGACGCGAGCGCCGTCAACGAAGAAGAGGTCAAACCCCATCGGGTATCTCAGACGCGCTGAGCGCGCTTTCCAAAACCCATCCGGGAGCCCACCAAGCTGAAGGGTCACCGCGCCATCAACCCCAGGACCCTTGAGGCGCAGGGCCGGTCCCGATCCGACTGTGGCGCGGACAATCACGGTGGCTCCATCGTCGGGGTAGAAATCGCTCCCGATTGCAATGGCCGCAAGCGAATCTGTTGAGGTCATCGCCCCCAGGAAGACGTGATCGGCCTTGTCGATGTCCGTCAGTTCGGCGCCTGTGCGCATAATCTCGGGCATCAGGAGCGGGTCGGCCGCGTAGACCAGACATTCCCTGTCCAGCAGGGCGGGGACAATGCTTTGCTCTCCCGGCTCTGGCAGATCACGGGGCAATCCGGGGCGGCTCAACGTCCACAGTAAAGCGTCAAAAGCTGCGTTGTCTCGCGTCTCGGCGAGGCTTGGCGCAGGGGTGGCAAGCATTAGAAGGTCTCCATGTTCACGCGGGTGGCCTCGACGCGGCGCAGCACATCTTCGTCTGCCTGTTGCAATGCCTCGGCCTGCGCGTTGCAAAACGCCTTGCAATCGGCGCGACGCACATCTGTCGCCATCGCAAGATCAACTAGCGCCATCGCCATCGAGGCCTCGAGGTCATGCCCGCGCCGCATCCCGTAGCCTTGCACCTCGCCCTTGCGAATATGCGCTTCGCTCATTAGCACTTCGCCCAGATGAAAGGCGACGCCTTTGGCCGTGTCGCGCATCGGCAGCATCACCAGACCGCTTTGCGATTGCAGGACTTCGATCTCGCCCAGATCCGGGATCAGGGTTTCCGCAAAACTCTTGAGCTTTGTTGCATGGGCGCGCGCCAGCACGCTCAGCGTGTCATCCATCGGAATGCTCCATTGTGAAGTTCACCCGCCCTGCGGACCAGATGACCCGGCTGGTCGAGATCGGCGTCCCGTCAAGCGTGGCGTCGATGGCCGTGACCACCAGCACGGGGACATCCGGGTGCTGTTTGAGGGTCTTCGCTTCATCAAGTTTTGCTGCGCGCGAATAGATCGACGTGTGCTGCCGCAGATAATCGTCGATCCCGAAAGACCGATAGGTTTCCGTCGTGGACCCCAGAACGTCCCGGCGTTCAGCGAAATCGGGGAAGCGTTCGGCACAGTGGTAGCTGGCTCCGAAAGCGACCGGAAGATCATTGGCCAGCGTGATCCGCTGGCTTTCCGTCACCTTGGCAGCAGAGTTCAACAGCAGGGCCTTTGCCACCGCATCAGAGGCCGCCACACGGCCCGCCGAGAGAAGCCGGCTGGTCACATCCACACCCTGCGGGATCAGGTTGCGGCGCAGCCGGGTCCGCTTGCCGATCTGATAGGTCAGCCGGGGCGCATCGGCGACAAAGGTGCCGCGCCCCTGTTCGATGCTGATCTTTCCGTCGCGCGCGAGCGCTTCAAGCGCGCGCCGCACCGAATGTCGACCAATCTCAAATCGATCCGCCAGTTGGGTTTCCGTCGGCAGTTGATCCCCCGCTGACAGCCGTCCTGAGCGGATGTCATCTGAAAGGGCGTCCCGAATTACTGTCCAGTTGTCGCGCATCATGTCCGATTCATCCGAATGAATTTTGTCTAGGTCACGCGGGTGACACTGGCATGACAAAAGCAGGAAAAACACCGGCGGCGCGGCGAAAGATCAAAGGTCTTACGTTGGCCTTTGAGCACTTATAGCTGAAAGCTCTCGGACGTGTCGCTGAAATCGTGCAGATGTACGGTCACCTGATCGTCTTGCAACAGAACAACGCCATAGGCGGGCGGTTCAAAATTGCCGTTTATCCGCCCGGCCGGGGCGTTCAGATCAAGGGCCACCTGATGGTTGAGCCCGCGCATGCATGAATAACTGATGCCGCGCCAATTGCCCCAGATCGCCCGATGCACATGGCCAAAGAACAGGTGGCGGATGCGATTTTTATGCGGCGCAACTACGTCATGAAACGCCTCGGCATCCAGCATCATGATCGCGTCCATCGCTTTGATCCCAACTTCGAACGGCGGATGGTGCATGAACAGATAGACGGGGCCGGACGCCTCCAATTGGTGGGACAGCCAGTCGCGGCGCGCCTCACAATAAGCTCCCGAGTGGCCTAATGGGGCCTTAGTGTCGAGCAGCAATAACCTCCCGCGCGGCGTCTCAATCGCTTGCTGCACAAAGCCATTTTCGTCACGCGGCAGGTTCGGAAATGTCTGCATCAGCGACGGCGTGTCGTCGTGATTGCCTGCCATAAGATGGAAGGGGATTTGCAGCTTGGTGATCTCATTGGCAAAACGCGCATAGGCATCTGCGTCGCCCCAATGGGTCATATCACCCGTTACAATCACAAACTCTGCATCACTGTGTTCGGCGTTGATCGACGTAACAGCCTCGGTCAGTCGCTCTGCCGGATCCCGACCATAGAGCAGACCGGAGCCGACAACATGCGTGTCCGTGAGGTGGATGAACTTCATTCAGCCGCCACAGGCTTGGCCCAGTCGTCCCAGCCGGTGCCCGAGGAGAATACCGGGCCGTCCCATGTGAAAGGAATGTCGTGGATTACGGTCGTGTTCTCGCTGACCTCGATCACTGCGAACGAGGGTGCCATGGGCGCGCCATGTAGGAGTTCGGTCTCAGTGAAGTCGGGCAGGGATTGATTGCCGGTTGAACGGACGGAAGCAAACGGAATACCGAAATACACCCCGGTGCAAAGCGCATGGATATGGCCGAAATGCAGATAGTCGATTTTTTTGGCAAAGCGTTTCAGCAAGTCGGCAAAGGCAGGCCGGTCTTCCGAGACTAGTGCAATTTTGTCCTCGGCGGGCTGGCCGAGTGTCATGACGTTGTGATGCATGAACAGTCTCGCGCGTTTGCAGCTTTCCAGTTGTTTCTCAAGCCAAGCAACCCGGTCCGCACCGAAATGGCCAGCATGCGTGCGCGGCGCGGTGGTGTCGAGATAGATCAGACGGGTGCCGTGCAGATCTTCGGCATAGTTTATATAGCCGTGCTCATCCCGCGGCTGATCAGGGAAGGCGCTTAGAAAATTCGCGCGATCATCATGGTTGCCCATAAGCAAGCGAACGGGGCAGGGGAGATCGACAAGCGCGTCTTTGAGCGCTGCGTAGGCGTCCGGTTCGCCCCAATGGGTGAGATCACCGGTGATGATGATCCGGTCCGCATCTTGGTGCTTGTTCCGGACCTCGCCCAAAGCCTGTGCAAATCGGCGATGGGGATCGAGGCCGCCCATCCGCTCGCCAGGGCAGGTGAGGTGGATGTCAGAGATATGGACGAGTTTCATGACTGCATCTTTCGGTTAGGGCGCTGGCCGCCCGGGGAGGGGCGACCAGCAAACAGCGTTTAGCCGTTCGGCAGCAGGTCGGCGATTTCTTCGACCAGCTCTTCTTGCAGCTCTTCCATGTCGGTGGCGTCGCCAGTGACGATCCGCTCGAGCCCGTCATAGATCACTTGCGTGATCGCCAGACCATTGTCGCCCGGATAGGCCAGCCAGTCGCGCAGCAACGGGAGTTGGTCCACGGCGGTCTGTTTGTTCGGGTTCTGCTCATAGAAATCAGCAAGGATGATCTCGTTCGCAGCTTTGTTCGGCGGCATGTAACCCGTGGTCTTCGCCACTTCGGCGGCACCGTCACCCGAAGTGATGTACTTGAGCCAGGTCCAGGCTGCTTCGCGCACCTTCGGATCGTCGGAGGTAGATGTCAGCATCGCGGCATTGCCGCCCGCAGGTAGACCCATCGGCGCGCCGTCGAGACCCGGGAACGGACCTGTGACCAACTCAAAATCACCCTGAGAACGCTCAACTGCACCCAGTGCGGAGGTGGACCAGAACATCATGCCGATCTCACCCGCCGAGAACGAGGCCAGCGCCGCTTTCCATTCAAGATTCTTCATCTCACATTCGGTGAAAATCTCTTGCATCTGCTCCAAAGCAACCAGCGCTTCGGGGCTGTCCATGGTGACGTTGCCATTCTCGACGATTGCCTTGTCTTGGCTCCACAGCAGGGCTTGCATGAACCAGTTGCCGGTGATGTTCCAACCCCAGAAGATCGGGTTGTCGATGCCGTTGGCCTTCATGGTTTTGCAAGCGGTGATCACCTCGTCCCACGTTGTTGGCAGCTCGGTGATGCCGCCTTCGTTCAGGATGTCCATGTTATAGTAGCCAACCGGCAGCGAGATCGAGAACGGCAGGCCGTGCACTTCGTCATTGAAGGTCGAGAGCGCGAGCATCGCCTGATGATAGCCGTCTTTTTCGAAATCGGCTTCGGCAGCGATGAAGGGCTCCAGCGACTGTGCGATGCCCTTGTCCACAAGCGGTGCCTGACGGTTCAGACCCTGCATGGTTACGTCTGGCAGGTTACCAGACACGGCTTCGCGCAGAACGGTGTTTGTGGCGTCTTCGTAGGATTCGTAAGTTGCGCGAAACTTCACCTCAATGTTTGGATGCGCTTCTTTGAATGCGGGCATCATCGCCTCGTAGGTGACGTCAAAGAGGTGGCTATAGGGATAGGCGAACTCGATTGTCACCTTGTCCTCAGCGAACGCGGCCGTGGCAGAAAGGGCCACAGCCATTGCAGTCAGCGTGTATTTCATTACATCTACTCCAGTTGTTGGGGCTGACGGTTTGGCGATTGGCAGACCCCGGTGATAAGCCCGAAAGGGCGACGAGTAGGGTGGGAGCGATCCCACCCTATTTCATTCCAGACAGCGTGATCCCCTCGATAAAGCGGCGTTGTGCGACCAGAAATGCGACGATAAGCGGTGTGACGATGATGGTGGCGGTGGCCATCATCGGCCCGAAAAAGGATCCATCCGCGTCCCCTTTGAACTCTCGTAGGCCCAGCGGCGGGGTGAACAGGTCCCGGCTGCCGGTGACCACGATGCGCGGCCAGAAATAGTCGTTCCAATGGGCGACGATGCTGAAGATGGCAAAGGCGAGCAGGGCAGGGATGGCGGTGGGCAGCATGACGCGCCAGACGATGGCGAACTCGGTCATTCCGTCCATGCGCGCGGCATCGATCAGATCGTCCGGCACGGTCATGAAGAACTGCCGCATCAGGAAAATCCCAAAGACCGAGATCGTCCAGGGCACCACCAACGCGGCATAGGTATTGGTCAGCCCAACCTTGGCCAGCATGATGTAAAGCGGCAGGGCAATCGCGTGTACTGGGATCAACAGGCAGAACAGCACCAGCCCGAACACTGCCTCTCGCCCCCAGAATTTCAGCTTGGCCAGCGCATAGGCAGCAGGCAGCGCGACAAGCACCTGAATAAAGAAAATCGACGCGGTGACGATCACCCCGTTTAGCAAATAGCGCAGCAGTGGCGCCTCGATGAAGGCTTTGGAATAGTTGAATACAACAGGGCGCATGGAACAGTCGATTTCGGCCTGCGCCATGATCGCGGCGCGGATCTCGCTGTCGGATTTGCCGGGATATTGAGGAGCCGCGGCTGCTACTTCATCGCGGTTTGGGTCGCGCAGTTTGACGCAGCGCGGGTCGACCATCATCTCTTGCGCGCCAAAGAAGCCGCCTACACCCCGATCAATCTCGCCCGGGCTTTTGAAGGAATAGCTGAGCATCATGTAGAACGGCGCCAGTACGATGATCGCGCCAATCACAAGGATCAGGTGTTTACAGATATCGCGGGTCATCAGTAATGCACCTTGCGTTCGACCAGCCAGCGCTGGACCAGGGTGAGGAACATCACGAAGACCAGAAACAGCATGGTGATCGCTGAACCGATCCCGATCAGGTTCTGCTGCACGCCTTTCTCAAAGATCGCAAACATCATCACATAGGTGGATTTGTTGGGCCCGCCGCCTTGGGGCCAGAAGGCTTCGACAGTGTCAAAAACCTGAAAGGCGCGGATGCAAGAGATTGTCACCACAAACACAGTTGTCGGCCCAAGCGCGGGCCATGTGACGAGCCGGAACCGTTCCCATGCGCTCTTGGCACCGTCCATTTCGGCGGCATGGTATAGTTCGCGATGCACAGCTGTTAGCCCGGCGAGATACAGCACCATGTTAAAGCCAAACCCTTGCCAGATGCCGATGAAACAGAGCACCCAGATGGCGTAATCCCGATCCCCGAGCCACAAGGGGAAGCCGTCAGCGCAACCATTGCCAAGGAAGGGGATCACCTCAAGGAAGGTGCCGCAGGACATCTCGAAGGTTTGATTGATTACGCCAATCGTTGGATGCAGCATGAATTCCCACACGATGGCCATCGCCAGCAGCGTCGCCATGACCGGCAGGAAATAGATCGTCTTGTAGACATCCCCAATCCGCCCCAGCGAATTCACGAGCAGCGCTGCGCCCAGCCCCAATGCGACCGAGACCGGCACGACCACGGCCACATAGGTAAAGGTCGCGATGAACATCTTCTCATAGGTCGAGCGGGAAAACAGGCGGTCGTAATTCTTGAACCCGACCCAGTCAAAGCCAGTATTTCCAAGCGAGTAGTTCGTAAACGACAAGACGCCCGCAACGACAACTGGCACCAAAAGGATCAAGAACATCAAAGCCAGTGCCGGAGAAGCCAAGCCCCAGGCTGTCCGGGCCTGCCGGTTCACTTCGCGCGGCGCGCGCGCGGCGGCTGGCGCGTCAATCGCAGCCATATCAGGCTACCTCTCGCTCATGCATGACGGCGACTTCAATGCGTCGCCTGCGCTTGCCATCCGCATCGAAAATCAAACCGTCCTGCAGATCAAAGCCAAGGCCCACCTCGGCACCCAGTCGCAAGTTGTGACGCTCCGCAGGGGCCGCACGTAGGGTCACGCGGGAGGTTTGGTCCGCCAAGGCGACTTGCGCATAAACCTCCGATCCCAGATTTTCCATATGCGCGACCGTTCCGGTCATCACCGGCTCTGACTGCGTGAGTTTCAGCGCTTCGGGGCGCAGGCCCAATTGATAGACGCCTGTCTGTGCCGCCTCAGTGGCATGGCCCAAAACGCGGCCAAACAGGGTCAACTTGGCATTGGCAAGCTCAATCGGCAGGATATTGATCTTTGGCGAACCTATAAACTCCGCCACGCGGATGTCGCTGGGATCTTCGTAGATGACGCTGGGCGCGTCGCATTGCAGGATCTCACCGCCCATCATGACCGCGATCCGGTCCGACATGGTCATCGCTTCGACCTGATCGTGGGTCACGTAGATGAATGTCGCGTTCAGGCGACGGTGTAGCTGCGCGATCTCGGCCCGTGTCTGAACCCGCAGCTTGGCGTCCAGATTGGACAGCGGCTCATCGAGCAGAAAGGCCGCCGGTTCCCGCACGAGCGCGCGCCCCAGAGCCACCCTTTGTCGCTGCCCACCTGAAAGTTGGCCGGGCTTGCGATCCAATAGCGTGCCAATCTCAAGCATTTCGGCCGCTTTCTGCACCGCCGTAGCGATCTCGGCTCGCTGATCTTTGGCACCCGGAAGAAAAGGGCCGATCAAAGGCAGCCGTTGCGTGGTTGTAAGCGACCGCATCTGCAACGGCACAGCGATGTTTTCGGCCACGGTCAAATGCGGATAAAGCGCATAGGATTGAAAGACCATCGACAGGTTGCGATCGGCCGCGCACATCCCGGTGACGCCTTTGCCATCAATCGCAATGTCGCCGCTGGTCGGATCCTCAAGACCTGCGATGATGCGCAGCAATGTCGACTTCCCGCACCCTGACGGCCCAACAAGCGACACGAACTCCGCATCCGCGACGTCCAGCGTCACGCCTTTCAGCACCTCGGTGTCCCCAAAGCGTTTGGTCACCGATGAGATCGACAGGCCAGCCATTCGATTCCCCCATTCGTTGACCCAAGGCTACTGGTGCTGAGCCACAATTTTGTGACGTCATATTAGTGAAACCGATGGGGTCTATGAGTTGCGCGAAAGGAGGCTCTATGCGCCCCAATCATCATCAGTTCATCGCCTTCGCCTATGTTATCCGCGAGGGCAGCTTTTCCGCTGCGGCGGCGCGTATGGGCGTGACGCAATCCACAATCACGCAGCATATTGGCAATCTGGAAAAGACCGTCGGCACGCTTCTGCTGCGCCGAGGTCGAGACGGGGTGGAGCTGACGCCCACAGGGCAGGAGTTTTATGATCTGGCCGACCGCATGGTGTCATTGGATGCCGAGGTCTCAGAGCGTCTTGAAGGCTACAATGCCATGAAAAACGGGCGTTTGAACGTCATTGGCAACGCACCGCAACCGGCACTCAGGATTATCGCAACGTTCAGGCAACGCTTTCCAAATATTCAAGTGAACTTTGGCCTTTATGACTGGTCCACCGCGACGAATATGCTCCGCAACAGACTAGCCGATGTAGGTTTGATCACAGATGCACCGGTTTCCGATGCATGGGAGCGCATTCACATTGAGAGCGCCGAATGCGTTCTTTATTGTCCAAATGAACATCCGTTGAGCGGGCAGGCATCCGTATCTCTCAAAGACCTACAGGAGGAAACGGTCATTATTCCCGAAAGAGGGTCCTTGACGAGGAAGTTGCTTGAAAACGCCTGTCGGACCCACGCCATTGCGCTTGAAAGAACGGTAACGATGGCGACGTTCCCACTGATGTACGAGGCTGTCTTACAGGGTATCGGAGTTGCGGTGTTCTTGTGCAACAGCAGTCTGATTAAAAAGTCTGTCACAGAGATTCCGATCCTAGAGATGCCACAGAAACATGAGACCCATTTGATTGCCACTAAAGACAGGGTGGGCTTGAAACTGATTTCCGAGTTCATCAACTCAGTAAATTAACATAAACTTCATTATGCGTCTTTGTACTTAGTGTTGCGATAGTATATTATCGTATGTATGCTGAGCCTTGTCACAGAGGGTTCTCAGCATGCGCCATCTATTCAATAAGCTCCCCGCCTCGGTCGCAGTTGCCCTAACTGTGACAGGTCTTTCGCTGCCGATGCCCGCCCGCGCGCAGACCTACTCTATCGATTGCGCGATCCTCTTGTGTCTGTCGGGCGGCTGGCCCGCTTCCGTCCCTTGCGCCCGGGCGCGCGCCGAATTCATCCGGCGGATTACGCCCTGGCCGGTGGAACCGCCGCTGCAGATCTGGCGGTGTCCCATGGGCGCTTCCTATGAGAGCGATCGGCCATTAAACAGCGCTGGCCGCATCTTTGAAGCCTTTTACCAGACGGACAGCCGTCGACCGCTCCAATCCTTGCAAGTCCATGATCTCGTTCCCACCGACCAGGCACTCCGGCTTGTTCAGGATCGCGCGGACATCGATATCAGCGGTCCCGAGTTCAATTTCGTGCGGTCCATCCGTGTCTTTGATGTTCGCTATGCACGGCAGCATGAATCCGGTCGTGACGGTGACTGCAATCGCAGCGCGACCGTGGTCCTCGGCACTTACGGGACCCAAGGCGATTTCTCTTGGCAGAGGTCTGCCGTCACTGACCTTCCTTCGGCTCACGTAGGCCTTGAACGCTGGGGCGAGCATTGCCCCGGCATTTATCACCGTTCCGTGTTCGTCGATTGGCGCGACTATGAGGGCAATTACGGCTTTGAACAGGTGAACTACTGACCTGCCGCTGCATTGGCTTGCCTCGGAACCCCGTTTCTCTGGCTTGTACGACGACACCGCATATCCGTCGCGGTCCATAGGCTATTAGGCATTTCGGCAAACATTGCGGGTTCTCACCTCACCCGCCCTCGTCTCTACCGATCCGGGTGAGCGCGTCGAAGTCGATTTCCTGTTTCTGTTCCGCGGTGAAATCCGGCCGGATTTCCGACACCGGCTGGGGCCCGTGGACGTCCCACATCACCGCATGCGCGCCCGTCGTCCATCGATACACCCAACCAACAATGCTGCACCCATCGGTCCCGATCAGATTGGCGATCGCGACGCCCTCACCTTTATCATCGTTCACTGTTTACTGACTTCCTGCACATTGGCGCTGCAGTTACGGCATCGTGTCACTGAGTGCGCGCTCGGATCGCATGCCGTACTTGGTGGATGTTGGATGACTACTCTTCCTGGAGGAGCTCAATTCACATGGGGACGTCCAATTCGGTACGTTTGAAAATTTCTTTGCTTTCAAATTCTGTGGTCGGGCTCCGTGGCGGCATCGACGGTCGCCAAAACCTCGAAGGGGTCAAAGCCGATGGCCCGCGCAAGAACGACCAGCTCGACGACGTCGACCCGGCGCTGGCCGCTTTCAATGCGCGCCACGAGGGATTGATGGCACTTGAGCTTGATCGCCAAGTCCTCCTGACCGAGGCCCGCCTTGATGCGGGCGTCGACCAATGCTTGGCAGAGTGCCACCTGTCCCGTGCTTCTGATTGTTTTTGCCACGCGTCACATACCTTTTGTGACGTCGCTAGCGGATGAAATCTGTTATCTAAAAAGTAGATATATGAGGGTGTTATCGGCGTCTGGTTTCCATGGGCTACAAGTCTGATGCTCCCGAGGTTGCCCATCAATCCCCTACCAATTGCAGAAATCGGCCATAGTCCTCGCTGACTTCGCGCGCTTCTTCGAAAGCGCGGGCGCGTTCGCTGTCGAGGCAACGGAAGTAGCTCTGGATATCCTGGATGTAGTCTTCGAAATCGCCACGGATGATGTCCGCATAGTCCCGCGCCGCCTGCGAATCGCTTGGCAGGAAAGGACGGGCCGGGGCGAAGCAGGATTCCGCCAAAACCGGCCCGGAAACGCAGATTAGAAGGACCAGAGCTTGCAATGGGAGCAGGCATATCAACCTCGGGTTTCTCAAACCTGTTATCTCCTTGATTGCGGACACTGCCCGAGACTAGTGTTTGCGTGACCAAACTACAGCTAAAGCATGATATTACATCTTGCGGTTGATAATATACTATCGTAACTCTGGGCTTCAAGTGGGAATGCCTGGGGTCGCGCCATTGGAGAAAGCGTGAGCCGGGCCATGAACTGGGACATCGAAGCACCAAATGTGGTTACGGAAGCCAGGTTCCGCGAGCTCGTGGAAAGCGGCTATAGCGCAGAAATCCTGTGCCAGGAGTCGGCACATAAGAAAGGCCCCAGCTATTACGGGGTCTGGATCATGCGCATTGTCTCTGATGATGGCGAGGAAAAGCTCCTGGTCACCGCCCGCACGCGGACGACCTACAACGATATCAAGATCCGCGAGTTCAAGACGATCTCCGGCGTGGTGTCTTTCTTCATTGGCCTTGGTTTTGCGCATGTCGACCTGCCGCTTGAGGCGGGGACAAGCCGTACGCACAAACTTGCGCCGCCAGACAAAGCCCCATCAGACAAGGGCGCTGGCAGCTAACCTCGTCTGTCTCTGGCTGGTCGCAGCACCTGCCTCAGCTCAAATGGTCCTGGTCATGGAGAGCGACGGCTCCCTGATCCCGTCACGCTCCCAAAGCAGCTTTGCTCGAAACTACAATGACGGCATTGGTCAGGGATCGGCGTCCGATGGTTTGGCCATTCTTGGCGAGACTGAAGCAGCTTCCGAACCTGACGCGCTGAGGTTTGCGGCACTCGCCCAGCCAGCACCCCTGCCCCGCGCAGACGTTCTCTTAGGCATCGAGGCAACGGCCCTGCGCTATGCCGGCCATCCGGGCCTGCGGCGCGCAGAGCTCTCCATGAGGGATTGGCTGGCTCTCTACCGCGCCAATATCGAGGTTGAGAGCGCCTACCGGCAGGATGCGATTTCAAGTGCGGGTGCCATTGGCCTTGGTCAATTGATGCCAGCAACTGCGCGTGATCTGGGCGTCGACCCGCGTGATCCGCTGCAGAACCTCGACGGCTCCGCCCGCTACCTCGCGATGATGCTGGAAACCTTCGGCGATCCGCATCTGGCGCTGGCGGCCTACAACGCGGGGCCGGACGCCGTGCGCCAACACGGTGGCATTCCCCCTTACCGAGAAACCCAGAACCACGTGGCCCGCGTCATGGCTGTCGTGGCCCGATTGGAAGGATCAAATTCATGAGACAGATTTCAAACCTCTTTGTCGCCTCGCTGGCGCTATTCCTGTTCATTGCCGAGCCCGCCCTTGCACAAAGCATCGATCTCTCCCCGATCCAGAGCTTGTTGCAGGGCATTGTCGACGCGCTGACCGGCCCCCTTGGTGTGGTCATCGCGACGCTTGCCGTTCTCGGGGTCTTTCTCAGCTGGTTCTTCAACATCATCGATCTGCGCCAAGCGCTTTGGGTGCTTGTCGGCATCGCCGGTGTTGCCGCCGCCCCCACCATCGTTGCCGCGGTTTTTGCCGGTGGCTGAGCGCGCGCCTCTCTTTCTCGGCCTCGTGCGCCCGCCGAAGCTTCTGGGCCTGCCCATCATGTACGCGATGGTCTGGCTCTTCGGTTCGGTGCTCCTGTTCGTCTGGGTCCAGCACATCGGGGCGCTGGGCGTGGCCGCCCTTCTTTATCCGGTGCTGTGGAAGGCCGCAGATTGGGACCCGCGTTTCATCGACGTGATGATGACGGCGCTGCAGGAAACGCCACCCACGCGGAACCGCTCCATCCATGGCGGGGACAGCTATGCGCCCTAATACTGCCATGGACGAAAGGCTCGATCCCCGCACCATGACGCCGGACTGGTATGCGCGCGAGACCCGCCTTGCGCATATGCTTCCTTACGTCAGCGTGGTCGATGACCGCACCGTTCGGACGCGGGTGAACGAGCTTTTCCAGTGCATCCGACTCGATGGGGTCAACAGCTACACGACGGATGATGCCTATCTCGACAAGGTGACCGCGCTCTTTGCCCGGATCATCGCGCAGCTCGGGCCGGAGTTCAGCTACTACGTCCACAAGGTCTCGAAGGCGATCACGCCAGACCTCGAGCCGGTGCGCGAGGACAGTTTTGCGGGAGAGGTGGATCGGCTTTGGCGGACAAAGCTCGAGACCAGCGGCCTGCGCGACAAAACCTTGACGCTTACGGTCATCCACCGCCCGCCCCCGAAAAGCGTCCTGCACTTCCTGAACCGAAGCGCGCCGGACCGTCTCAAGGAGGCTACCGAGAGGCGTCTGCGCCGTCTGGGCGAGGCCGTGAATGTCTTCCTGTCGGGCCTGACCGAGCTGAACCCGCGCGTCCTGTCAGCCAAGAGTGGCGAGTTGATCGGGTTTCTGGGCGCCCTCAACACCGGCCAGGAACTGCCGCTCTATCCGGCGAACACCTATGGCTTTCTGTCTTTCAACGTCGCCAATACCCGGGTGACGTTCCAAGGCGATCACTTCGAGCTCACCGAAGGCGTCGTGGGACATCGCTATGGCAAGAGCTTTACCATCGGGGAATATTCCGAGGCCACCTCCTGCACCATGTTCGACATGCTGAACCTGCCGGTCGACATGATCGTCACGCATTCCTTCACGCCGATCAATTCGAACCTCATGGCGGGCCGCATCAAGCGGCAAAAGCGCCAGATGCAAGCCAGCCAGGATGCGGCCCTGTCACTCATGGAAGCCCTCGATATCGCCGCCGATGATCTCGAAGCCAAACGCCAGAGCTTCGGCGAGCACCACATGGTCGTGACGATCTTCTGTGATACGCTCGACGAGTTGCAGACCCTTAGCGCCGAGATCGTCAACGCCGCCGCCGCCGAAGGCGTGAAGATGATTGGCGAGCGGGTCGCGGCCAAGGCGCATTACCTCAGCCAGCATCCCGGCAACCAGCCCAAGCGCGTCCGTGCCAGTGCAATCACCAATCGCAACTTCGCGGATTTCGCGGCGTTTCATCGGACCCAGCTCGGCAAGCCTGCTCAGAAAACGCCCTGGGGCAAAGTCATCACCTATCTTCCCACGCCCGAGCAGAGCGCCTATCGGTTTTCCTATCACGAGCAGGGTAGCCCCGAGAAAGAACCGACCAGCGGGCATACGCTGATCATGGGGCGGCCCGGGTCTGGCAAGTCGGTGCTGTCGGCCTTTCTCATGACACAGGCCCGTCGAGCAGGGGCGCGGATCTTCGTCTTCGATTACCGGCTCGGTATGGAGATGGCGGTCCGCGCCAATGGCGGGCGCTATGCGTCTTTGAAAGCGGGACAGCCTACTGGGCTCAACCCGCTTTGGACCGAAACCGATAGTCGTGGCACGGCCTGGCTGTCGGACTGGCTCGCCACGCTTCTTTACCGCGCTGACAAGCCCCTGACGCCCGCGCAGACCAACCGCATTCAGGAAGTCGTCCGCCAGAACGCGCAAGCCACAAACCCCGCCCTGCGCAACTGGCGGGATTTTGCATCGCTCTTTGTGTCCACCGATGATGGCGGCGATCTTCACCAGCGCCTGCTCGAATGGACGGAAGAAGGCCGCTACGGCTGGATATTCGGCCAGACGTTGGAAGACACCTTCTCGCTCGAAGGCGATGTGGTGGGTTTCGATCTCACCGGCATTCTCGACAGCGAAGCCGAGAAGGAACGCATGGCCGTCCTCTCCTATCTCTTCCGCCGTGTCGAGCGCGAGATCGAGGATCGCCGCCCCACCATCATCGTGATCGACGAGGCCTGGAAGGCGCTCGACAATGCGTATTTCGCCGAGCGGCTGTCGAACTGGCTGGTGACCGCGCGCAAGCAGAACACCGTCGCGGTGATGATGACGCAATACGCGAGCCAGCTCGAACGCACCCGGACCGGCAAGACCATCGTCGAGGCGGTGCCGACGCAGATCCTGCTCCCGAACATACGCGCCCATGCCGCCGACTACGCGATGCTGAACCTCTATGAGAAGGAACTCGATGTGCTTCTCAACACCGGCAGCGACAGCCGCCTTGCGCTCATCCGCGACGACCAGGGATCCATCGTCGTCGATGCCGATCTGAGCGCCCTCGGGCCAAATCTCACCATCCTCGGCGGCATGGAAAAAGGTGAAGCGCTCGTCGGCGCCGATTACCGCGACCGCCCTGATTTCTGGAGGCTTTCATGACCCGTATCTTCTTGTTCTTTTCTGCGCTTGGTGTGTTGGCCTCCTGCGCCCAGTACCAGGAGCCACAGGCCAACTGCTTTACCTTCCTCGCCTCGACGGCACCCACAGCACCTGATTGCACCTTCACGCCCCTTGGCGCGCCGGAGGGCGGCATTGAAGTCTAAACTGCCCCATATCCTCGTGCTTTGCCTGCTGCCCGGCATCGCCCTTTCCCAAGGCGTGCCGACCAATGACAGCGGGCTGACCGCGCGCGATATCGTCGAGACCGGAGATCGCGAGACCGACCTTGCGATCCAGGCGGACAAGCTGTCCGTGCGCGAGCTCATTGCCGAGATCGAACGCGAGCAACTCGCAACCCTGCAGCGCATCCTCGATGCCCAGACCAGCTTCGGCGGTCAGGGCCTGCCGGCAATGGTCTCCGGGCTGGAAAGCGGCAGCGGCGATCCAGCCCGTTCCGTCGAAACGGTCTACGGCAATGCCGAGATCGACCCCAATCCCGGCGGCGCACAGATGTTCGGGGATGCCGCCGAAAACATTGAGCAACTCATCATCCGCGTCGCCCAGGAAACCAGCGGTTTCGCGGGCGTGGGCCGCGCGGGTCTCTCGCCGGTTCAATGGCGCGCACTCCTACAGGCGCTCATCTGGCAGGAAAGCCGTTTCACCATCGGCGCCCGCTCGCCGGTCGGCGCCTTCGGCCTAACTCAGATCATGCCCGGTACGGCCAGCGATCTCGGCATCAACCCGGAATACTACGACAGCCCCTACCTGCAGGTGCATGGCGGCGCGCGCTATCTCGCCACCCAACTCAACACCTTCGATGGCAACATCATCAACGCGCTCGCGGCCTATAACGCCGGACCCGGCCGGGTGTTCGAGTATGGCGGCGTGCCGCCTTTCCGCGAGACCCAGCACTACGTCCAGGTCATCCCCGAACGCTACAATCTCTACCTGGGCCGCATCGGCGGGATCGAAGCGCTCGGTACGATCGATCCCGCGCTTCTGGCAAATGCAAACCTCTCCCTCACGGGTCATGGGGCGACCTTTTATGGCAACAACTCACCCGCTGCGATCAGGCAGGCCGCCCTGCGCATTGCGGATATCGTCGAGCGGATTTCGACGACCGAAGACGTTCAGGAGAGCATCGCGCTCAACACCTATGCTCGCGCCGAACTCGTGCGCCTCGTCGCCGCCCGCATTCGGCTGCAAGCGGCGCGCACACGCGTTCTCTCCGCCGAAGAACTGGCGCAGGCCAGCGCCCGCATGGCCGAGGGCGCGTTCATGGAATTCACGATCAGGGAGATAGACTGATGAGAGATTTACTCTTGAGAACGGCCTTAGCCACGACACTTGGGATTGGCCTACACTTGGGAACCCTCTCCCTTGCCCTGGCGCAAGGTGTGCCCGTCGTCGACACCCAGAACATCGCGCAAAACATCCAGCAGCTCCGGCAGATGATCGAAGACGAGATCCTACAAAACGAACAGCTGACGCAGCTCCGCGAACAGCTTGCGACACTCACGGACCAACTCGCGGAGCTGCAAAGAACCTACGAGGCCCTCACCCGCCTCGCCGAGCTTCCAGAAATCATCCGCACCGAGATGGAGGACGAGCTGAACGGCCTGCTCGACCAAGAGTTCGGCGATATCCTCGCCACGATTGAGGCGATCAAGACAGGTGACTTCTCCGGCCTCTCTGGCTCAGGCGCAGGCGAGATCGAAACCCAGATGGACCGGGTGCTGGCCGATCTTGGCTTTGATGACGACACCCTCTCGGAAATGGCCACCAGCGGCAATCCCGGGGCCAACCGTGTGGCCACACAAGCCACCACCGGCGCGCTCGTCTCGGCCGCTGCCCAGAACAGCTACGAGGACGCGGGCCAATCGCTGGAACGCGTCGACCGGCTGGTCGGGCTCATCGACGACATGGACGAACTCAAGGAAAGCATCGATCTCAACACGCGCGTCACAGCGGAGCTCGCCATTGCGCTCGTCGCCATGTGGCAGCTCGAGGCGGTGCAAACCGTGGGCGACGGCACAGGCGGCGTGATCGATGCCGCCACCATCGCCGAGGAGCAGCGGTTTATGGACTTCACGCTGCCCGAGTTGCGGGCAGACTGATCAAGGGTTGTGACAGGTGGCGAGTGAACAGGAAATCATCGAAGAGGAGCTGGTCTACGGTGCCTTGCGCCGCGAACGGCTCTGGCAACGCCTTGGCCTGACGGGCCTTGTCTTCGGTGTCATCGGCTGTCTGAGCGCCGCGGCGGTCTCGATCCTCGATGTCGACCCGCCCCCCGTCGTTGTTCCCTATGATCCCGCCACCGGCTTTGCACTCCCCGAAGCCTCGGTCGGCGCCTCCTCGGTGACCGCCAACCAGGCGATCATCGAGGCGGAGGTGTTCCGCTATGTGACCGACCGGGAGGTCTACAACCAGCTCGACAACGATCTGCGCATCCGCAACGTCCTGCGCCGCTCGGACGGAGCTGCCGAGAGCGGGCTGCGCCAGATCTGGAACAGCGCCAATGAGAACTACCCGCCGACGGTCTATGGCCCCAATGCGCGGCTCGACGTGGAGATCCTCAGCATAAACCGGATCGGAACCAACCGCGCGACGGTCCGCCTGCGCAAGCGCCTGACATCTATCAACGGCGTCCAAACCGGGCTTTTCACCGCCACGCTTCTCTTCGAGTTCCGCCCCGAGACCCGCCGCTCCATCGATGAGGTCTGGACCAACCCCTTCGGCTTCACGGTCCTCGAATATTCCATCCGCTCCGACAGATTGGAGAATTGAATTTGTTCCCTGCTCGACTTTTCATATTGCTGATTGCCCTGTTGCCCGGCCTTGCTTTCGCCGAAGCCATCCCGCGTGGCGGGCCCAATGACAATCGGGTGCGGCTGGCAACATATCAAGAAGGTCAGGTCTACCGCCTCAGCGTGTCGCTCACCCATGTGACCACGGTCGAGTTCGGGGAAGGCGAGAGCATCCGCTCGATCATTGCGGGCGACACGGAAGGCTTCGAGATCGACGGCGTACCCGGCGGTCAGGCCTTCGCGATCAAGCCGGTGGCGCGCGGGGTGCATACCAATGTGACCGTCTACACGAACAGGCGCAGTTATTACTTCAACGTCCAAGAGACCCGCAGTCCGACCTTTTACGTGGTCCAGTTCCGCTACCCCGAAGACAATACGCGGCCCACACGTGCCATCGCGGCCCAAGCGCCGAACTATAATTACGGTGCCAGCGCGCGGACCGAGTTCACCCCCACCCGTGTCTGGGATGACGGGACGTTTACGTATTTCGAATTTCCGCGGAACGCGCCGGTGCCTGCGATCTTCCGCTACGCCAATGGCCGTGAGCGCACGGTCAACACGCAAGCCACCGAGGACAGCGTGATCCGGGTTTCAGGCGTGAACCGACAATGGGTGCTGCGGATCGGGGAGGAGGTGGTCTGCATCGAGGCCACCCCACCTGCGGGGGTAGGCTCATGAGCGATACTGGAAACGCAGACCTCGAGAAACGCCTCGCTGCTCTAGAACAAGGCAAGGGCGCTGGTTCGCCCCCTGCCCCACGGCGCTCACCGCTGCTCGCTTTGGTCGTCGTCCTCGTGATCGGCGCGGGCGGTGCGTTGCTCTATCTCATGTCCCAACCCGAGGAAGAGGAAGTCCTTCCCACGGCCACGCCGGACGTGTTCCAGAACGAAGGCGACGGGTTCGGCGCCATCGAGACCTTGCCCCCGCCCGAGCCCGAGGTTGTGTTCGTCGCACCCGATCCGGTCGAGCCCAATGCTGAGCTTCTGGCACAGCTCGCAGCCCTTCAGGCCCAGATCGAGGAATTGCGCAATGCCCCTGAACCGGTCGTGGAGGAAGACACCGCCGCTGCAGAGGCGATCGACGCGCTGACCGCTCAGATCGCTGCGCTCCAAGCCGCCTCGGAAGCCGCACAGCAACGATTCCAGGACGAACTGACGGCGCGGGATCGCAGCCTTGAGCAACTCCGCATGGATCTGGAACTGGCCCAACTCGAGGCCAACCGCCCCCTCCCCGCACCCACCGGGCCCACCGAGGACGAGTTGCGCGCGCGGGAAGAAGAACGGCTGCGCCGCGAGGAAGAAGCACGACGGCTCGCGGAACTTGAACGCCGCGCTGCTGAGGAGCGCGCGTTTCAGGAGCGCCGCATCACCTCGCCCACCATTGCCTTTGGCGGCACCTCAGGCGCAAATGAAACTGCTTTGACCGAACGGACTTTTGGGGAAGTGACGGATTTTGTGCTGAATGGTGCGCTGCCCACTTCGGTGACGCAAGCTGAGGTCATCGCCAACCCCTCCAACACGATCATCCAGGGCACGATGATCCAGGCCGTCATGGAAACCGCCCTCGACAGCTCTCTGCCCGGCCAGACCCGGGCCGTTGTTTCCGAAGACGTGTTCAGTTTCGACGGTTCTCGGCTCTTGATCCCGCGTGGATCCCGCCTCATCGGGCGCTATCGTTCGGGCGTTGATATCGCGCAGCGCCGGGTCACGATCGCTTGGGACCGGATCATTCTGCCCGACAACCAGACCATCCAGATCAGTTCTTTTGGGGGCGATGAATTGGGTCGCTCCGGCGTCACCGGCTTTGTCGACACGCGCTTTGACGAGCGCTTCGGCTCGGCCGCGCTGATTTCACTGATCTCCGCCGCGCCTAGTGCAGCCGCTGCAAATGTGCAGGACGAAACCGCCGCGGATGTGCTCGAAGACGTGGGCGATGATCTTGCCGATGCCACGGACAGTGTGATTGGCGATTACCTCTCGATCGGCCCGGTCGTCTATGTCGACCAGGGCGCCCGCGTCACGGTCATGGTCGACCGCGATCTGGAGATATTCTGAGCCCATGTCGCTGAGCTATCTTCAAACCTCGCTCGACCGGATCGACGCCGCCGCCCGCGACGATGTCATCGAGATTTGCATCAACCCAGACGGAACCTGCTGGGGCGAGTTCCAGGGCGATCACTTCATGAGAAAGCTGGACCAGAAGCTGACAGCAACCGAAGTGAAGGACCTCGGCAACCAGATCGCCTCCTCTGCCAACACCACGATGAGCAAGGACCGCCCCATCGTCTCGGTCTCGATCACTTACAAGGGCCGTCCGATCCGCGCACAGGTCATCACCCCGCCTGCCGTGCTCTCGGCCATGTCGATCAGCCTTCGGTTCTTCTCGAGTCTGCCACTCGATGGGATCGCACTCGATTTCCTTTTTGGCAAAGAACGCAAGCTCGAGGAACTCCGTCTCGAGAAAACCCGGCAACTGCGTGAGGTCGTGGCCGCGGGCGTGATCGACGATGCGCTGGCCTTTTGCGTCGAGAACAAGCTCAACATGATCGTCTCTGGTGGCACCTCCACCGGCAAGACCGTGGCTGCGCGCAAGATCCTCTCGCACGTGCCATCCGAGGAACGCATCGTCACCATCGAGGAAGCCGCCGAGCTTCTGCCGACCCAGCCCAATGCCGTGACCCTCATCGCCAATCGCGATGCGGAGTTCCAGACCGCCGATGTGCTGCTCACCGCAACGTTGCGCATGCGCCCCGACCGGATCATCCTGGGCGAGGTGCGAGGCAAGGAGGCCATGACCTTCCTCGAGGCGATCAACACTGGCCATGGCGGCTCAATGACCACGCTGCACGCAGAAACCCCGCAACTTGCCGTGCAGCGTCTGGCCATCGCCGCGCTCAAGACCGAGATCCCCATGACCTATGCCGACATGATCCAGTACATCGAGAACTCCATCGACGTAATCATCCAGGCCGGTCGCCATGATGGCAAACGCGGGATCACCGAATTCTACCTCCCCGGCAACAATGAGATCGGAGCTTCCCAATGAAAACCTTTGAATACGATATCCTGTCCTTTCCCATGACCCGCAAAACCAGTCTTGCCGACATGCAGGCCAGCCTAAATGTGAAGGGGGCCGAAGGCTGGGAGGTCGTGTCGATCAGCTCCTCGGAATTCGCCAATGTGGGACACACTGTCTTCCTGAAGCGCGAGACCACACCCGCCAGAGCCACGGCATGAGGCAGGCGGGCTGTACCCTCGTACTGGCTGCGCTGGTCCTGGGCCTGACGTCGGCACCCGGCTTCGCTGAGCGCAATCTCGTGCCGACCCTCGAGCGCAGTTCCGACGTCTGTCCAGAACGGCCCGCTGAACCCGTGTGGATGCAGGAGATCCCCCTGCGCCAAGCCTATCAGCGCGTGCTGGTTCAAGACATCTACCGAGCCCAAAATCTTGAACGCATCGTAGAGACTGGCAGCTGCGCTTGCGAGATCCGGTTCCCGTCCTGGGACGATGCCGAGGGGGCGTTTCGTGAGCGCCACGCCAGTGACGAACGCTGGGAAATGCTGCAGGCCTCGGACGCCTACAACCGCCGCGCCAGCGCCGTCCGCCCTGCCGCCAAAGCCATCTGCGAAGCTGCAGGCAATTGGTAGGGTAGTCCCGTTATGAGCGTCGTCACTTATTTCGTTGAAACCTCCCAGGGCTATCTCGACACCGCAGCAGAAACCCAGTTCGGGTCGGTCGCGGCAACGGTCGGCACGCTTCTCGTCCTGGGAACAACGCTCGTGGTGATTCTCGTCTTCCTGAACATGATCTACCAATACAAGGCGATGGACGGCCGCACGGCCTTCTGGCTGGCAGTCAAGATCGGCCTCATCGGGATATTCGCGACCAACTGGGTGCAGTTCAACGCCCTCTCCACCGCCATCCTGGCCGGCATCGACAGCATTGCGGGCGCGCTTGTCGCCTCAGTCGGTGGCGGCACCCCAGGTCCCTCTGGGACCTTTGCCGAAGAGTTTGACCGGCTGATCGCGGAACTCGGCGACTACCTCAATGCAGCCGGATCAGAGCTGAACTGGATGGCAGGTGCCATGCTCGACATTGTCGGGGTGCTGTTACTTTCGATCCTCGGTGGGCTCGCCGCCTTCATTCTCGTGGCATCCCGCCTGATGATCGCACTCCTGATTGGGATTGCCCCGGTGATGATCTTCCTGACCCTCTTCGAAGTGACCAAAGATTACTTCGCGCGATGGCTTTCGGCACTGGTTTCCTTCGCACTCTACCCCATCGTCGTCGCCGGCGTGTTCGCAACGATCACTGGCGTCTCTTCCGCTCTGATCGGTGAGCTTGGCGACCCGGAAGGGGCTTCAAACATAGGCGCGCTCATCCCCTTCTTCATGATGGTCCTCATGGCCAAGGGCTTCATCATTGCCACGCCCTTCATCGTCCGCGCGATCTCCGGAAACATCATGATGCCCGCCCTCTCCGGTGGTCTCGGCGGCGGCTACAGCTTTGCCCGCGCCGCAATGGGCAGCCAGCAGGCCTACAATCGCTACCTGATCGGTGGGGCAAGCGGTGCGGAATATGCAGCCCTCAGAGCGCGGCAGTTCTTCGGTGTGCAGCAGATGCCTGTTCGGCAAGGGATGGGGCAGACGGGTTCCGCAGGAGGCACAGGATCCGCAGACTCGGGGTCAAAAATGCTGGCGCAGCTGGCAAGACTGGGTCGACTTGGACGCCGGTGACGGCCCAAAGCTGACGTCCCCCCTGTCATCGAGTGCTGGCGTCGCAGCCTGCATTGCGGACGTCGGATTTGAACCAACTGATGGCGGGCGGGAGAAAGACACGCTGGACACTCGCCTGGAATAAGAATTAGTCTATTGATTGTGGGAGTTCGTCGTAAGCGGTGTCTGGAAGGCACTGGGGTTTCAGCTTGACGGCTGGAAGTTCCAGGGAAGCAACTCGTCGATCCGGTGTTGCGGGTGTCCGGCCGCGATGGCTTCGAGCGTAGATTTCAGATAGGCAAAAGGCTCCACGCCATTGATCTTGGCTGTCTCGATGAGGGATGCGATGCGGCCCCATGCCTTGCCACCCTCGTCGTGGCCGGCGAACAACGCGTTTTTTCTGTTCAGAGCAATCGGCCTGACCAAATTCTCGACCTTGTTGGAGTCGATCTCGACGCGTCCGTCCGTCAGGAAGGTCTGCAATCCATCCCAGTGGCGGTGGATGTAGGCCAGCTTCTCGCCGAGGCGTGATTTGGCCGAGATGCGCAGGCGCTGCGCTTGTAGCCAGGTGCCGAAGGCTTCGACCAGAGGGGCGGATCGGGCCTGGCGGGCCGACAGACGCTGACCCGGGGACGTGCCGCGGATATCTTTCTCGACGGCATAGATTTCGGCGATCCGACGCAGGCCCTCGGCAGCGATTTCCGAGCCATCGCGGTCGAAGATTTCCTTGAGCTTGCGGCGGGCGTGGGCCCAGCAATGCGCGACAATAATCGGATCGCCGCCCTTGCGGTTCGGCCGCGTCAGCCGGTTGTAGCCCTGGTAACCGTCAAGTTGCAGTGTGCCGTTGAACCCTGTCAGGAACGTCTCGGCATTCTCCCCGCGGCGATCGGGAGCATAGAAATAGACCACCCCGGGGGGATCATCGCCGCCCCATGATCGGTCGTCACGCGCCAGCGCCCAGAGATAGCCGGTTTTTGTCCGCCCGCGGCCCGGGTCCAGCACCGGCGCCGTGGTTTCGTCCATGAACAGCTTCGTGGACGTCTTCAGGTGCTCGGCCAACCGATCCACGACGGGCGCCAGGTGAAAGGCTGCCACGCCGACCCAGTCGGCCAGGGTCGAGCGGTGAATGTCGATGCCTGAACGGGCCAGGGTAACGGCCCGATTGCTACCGCGGCCCATTTTTCTTGACACGGGCGAGGATATCCGGGTCGTCAACGAAGTCCTTGAGGAAGTCGCTCCAGTGTTGGGGGGAGCGCCTTGCGTCACGGAGCATGTCGCGCAGCTCCTCGATTCCGTCGTCGGTCAGCGCCGTGATGGCCTCTTCCGGGCCTGTGTGGACGCTGATGATCGATCCGTAGGTCAGATTGTCGTCGTTCCAGACGATGGCTTCGAGGAGTTCCAGGTCCTCGCCCAGTATCTTTGCGACGTAGTCGAGGGCGCAGATCTGGGTGACGGTGGCCATCAAGCGGCCTTGGCCTGCGGGGCGGTGCGTGGCGCCCAGTTCCAGGGCAGCAGCTCGTCGAGCCGGTTGATCATATGATCGTTGATGCGGTCGAGGACGTCGGCGAGGTAGGCCTGCGGGTCAAGGCCGTTCATCTTGGCCGTCTCGATGATGGTCATGGCGCGCGCGAGGGTTTCGGCACCGGTGTCGGCGCCTGCAAAAAGCCAGTTTTTCCGTCCGATTCCAATGGGTCGCAGGGCGCGCTCGGCCGGATTGTTGTCGATGGCCACGCGGCCGTCCTCCAGGAACAGGCAGAACGACGGCCAGCGGCTGAGGCCGTAGCGGAAGGCGCGGGCGAGATCGCTCTTGCCGGGGATGCGCGCGAGCTGCTGCTCGGCCCAGGCGCGAAAGGCTTCGATCTTCGGCTTGCTCTGCTCCTGGCGGACGGCGCGGCGGACCTCGGCGGGCTGGCCCGAGATGGATCGCTCGATGTCGTAGAGCGCCCCGATGCGGTCCAGTGCCTCGCGGGCAATCGCTGATCTCGTCGAGGTCCAGACATCATGGAAGTCGCGACGCAGGTGCGCCCAGCATGCCGCCTCGCGGAGCTGGACAGCGCCGTCGGGCCCGGGATCGTAGAGTTTGGCATAGCCCTTGTAGCCGTCGGCCTGCAGGATCCCCTTGGTTTTCTGAAGGTGCTCGCGGACGTGCTCTTCCTTCCAGTCCGGGGCGAAGCGGTAGACGGCGCCGGGCGGCGCGGTTCCCGCCCATGGTCGCTGATCGCGGACATAGGCCCAGACCCGGCCCTTCTTCACGCCCTTGCCAAGGCCCCGGTCGCGCAGGGAGCGGTCCAGCACCCGGATCGGGGTGTCGTCGGCGTGGAGCAGGTCGCTGGCCATGATCGCGGCCTCGATCCGGTCGATCAGGGGCTTGAGCACCTTCATGGCGCGCCCGCACCAGTCGACCAGCGTGCTGTCGGGGATGTCCGCGCCCATGCGCGCGAAGATCTCGGCCAGGCGATACAGGGGAAGGTGGTCGTCGAATTTGGAGACGAGAATGTAGGCCAGCAGCGCCGCGCTCGCCATGCTGCCCGGGATCGGGCGACTGGGCGCGGGCACCTGAACCATCTTCTCGCAACGGCGGCAGGACTTCTTCGGCCGCGCGATCTCGAGGACCTTCAGCTGCGCCACGACCATGTCGAGGATCTCGCTGACGTCCTCGCCCACCGGCCGCAGCTCGCCACCGCAGTCCGGGCAGCAACTGCCGGGATCGAGCTCGCGGCGCTCGCGCGGGGTGGTCTTTGACACACGCGGGCGGCGGCGCGGTTTGCGCTCGGCCGTCTCTCCGGCGGGGGGCGCCGGTGCGGCCTCGTCCTCGGCCGGCGGCCTGGTGTCGCCCTCGGCCGCGGCGATCAGCAGGTCCTCCAGCGCCAGTTCAAGCTGTTCGATCTCGCGCTCGACCTTCTCCGAGGACTTTCCGAAGGCCTGCTTCTTCAGCTTCGCGATGCGCAGCCGCAGCGTCTGGATCAGCTGATCATGGGCGCGGATCGTCGCCGACATCCTGGCGTTCTCGGCCTGCAGCGCGGCGATCATCGCCTTCAGAAGCGCAGGGTCTTCGGGCAGGATTGCGGCGTCTGCGGACATGCCGAAAGTTAACACCGGTCACGCGTGAACGCCATGAAAACAAGGCGATTCAGCCGGATAAATCATCCCACACGGGCCGGCGGCGCGCCCCAGTTCGGCCGCCGCCAGTCGATGCCTTCCCACAGCATCGCCATCTGCGCCGAGGTCAGCCGCGCGACGCCATCCTCCGCCTTCGGCCAGGGAAACCGGCCGCGCTCGAGGACCTTGTAGTAGAGGCAGAACCCCTGGCCGTCCCAGTAAAGCAGCTTCAAACGATCGCCCTTGCGGCCCCGGAACGCAAACACCGCCCCGCTCGCCGGCTTCTGCCGCAGCTGGTCCTGCGCCAGCGCCGCCAGCCCCGCGATCCCCTTGCGCATATCGGTCGCGCCGCAGGCCAGGTAGACCCGCACTCCGGTCCCCGGCCCGATCATGCCGTCTCCAGGAGCCGCACCAACCGTACCAGCGCCGCGTCCCCGATCCCGTCCGGACACCGCAGCTGCCGACCGTTGCGCAGCACCACCGTGATCTCGCCCGCCATCCCGCCCGGCTCCGTCGCGACCGCCGCTTCCGGCGCCACCGCCATCTCCACCGGGAGGAACACCGGCGCGTCGACCACAGGCCACAGCCCCTTGCGCCGCATCTCCCGCCGCCACTGGTAGATCTGCTGCCGCGCCACGTCATGCCGCTGCGCAACATCCCGCACCGTCCAGCCGTTCACCCCGACCTCGCCCAGGATCGCCAGCTTCGCCTCATCCGTCCAGCGACGCCGCCGCTCGACCCCAAGAAGCACCCCGTCCCGCATACCCGCCCCCCGTCGAAGCTGACGTCCGTAATGACGTCAGTAACGACGCAAGCTACCCCACCGCACTCAACTCGGGCAGGCGGCCACAACCGGGCGGTTACGGGCCAGGATCTGGCTCTGCCGATACAAAGGGCAATGATCCGCATACTTGCTCACCAGCACATGCGCGATGGTGCCTTCAGTTGGCAGCCCGCCTTCGATCAGCCAAGACGGCGTCGCAGCTTGCGTGACCCCATCCGTGCAGGTGCGACAGGCGTATTTCGGGCGGATCGTCACGATCACCCGGCACTGCGCCGGAACGATGTCGAGCCGCTCGTTGCGGTCCTCGCCAATCCTGTGCATCTGCCCACATCCACACGGGCAGTCGAAGCTGTCCGGCTCGATCATTCGCTCGATGCGCGGCAGCCCTTCCGGCAGATTGCCACGATTGCGTCTGGGGATCTTTTTGCGCTTGGACGTGTCATTATCTGGCGCCTGCACCTGCTTTTGTTCGCGGGCCTCGGCGACGGCAGCCTCAAGATCCTCGAACGCCAGCTGGCGATCATCTTCACTGAGCTTCTCGGACTTCTTGCCGTGGACCACGTGGTTCAGCTCGGCCACCAGATGCTCAAGACGTTTGACGATGTCCTCCAGCTCTGCGGCCCGCGCAGCTTTTGCCTGCAAGGCCTCGAAAGCCACGCGGTATTCCGGTGGCAGGACGGACAGATCGAGGTCTTTGGCAGCGGCGGTCATAGCCAGGTTTATAGCCCGGAATCAGGCCCATTACCGCTGCATTCGACACCCTGATTCATTCCGCCGCAGCCGGTGGCCGAGTGTCCAGCGCCTTGACCTTGCGCCAGTCCAGCCCGGAAAACAGCGCCTCGAACTGGGCGTGGTTCAGCGCCATCATCCCGTCCTTGATCGCGGGCCAGGTGAAGGTCGTGTCCTCGAGGCGCTTGTAGGCCATCACGAGACCTGACCCGTCCCAATAGAGCAGCTTCAATCGATCCATGCGCTTGGCCCGGAACACGAACACCGTCCCGGTGAACGGGTCCTTGCGCAGAGCCGACTGGACCAGCGCGGTGAGGCCGTCATGGCCCTTTCTGAAGTCAACGGGCTGCGTCGCCACCAGAATGCGCACCCGGTTTGACGGAAAGATCATGCGCCGTCCCCAAGAGCGCGCACGATCTCTGCAATCCGTGCCGCGGGCGTTGCTCCGTCCAGCCGGACAGAAACCGTTCCGGCAATGATCTCGACCGCCGAGGCTGCCGATTCCGTATCTTCGGCCGGTGGCGGGCTTTCAACATCGAACAGCACCAACGGGGCGAAGTCCGCGTCAGCCTCCGGCGCGGGCAAAACAAGTTCACCGTCCTTGGCCAGCCGCCGCCACCCCGACAGGTGGTTCGGGCGCAGGTCATACTTGCGCGCAACGTTATTCACCGTCGCCCCAGGCACCAGCGTTTCCGCAACGATCCGCGCCTTCACACGATCCGGCCAACGTCGGCTCCCGGTCTGTGAGACCTCAACGCCCAAACGCGTGAGAAACTCGTTCGTAGTCTCCATGGCGAAACTCACCTCCTGTTATCCAACAGGGTCTGAGTCTCAAATCATCCGGATCAAAAACAGGTGGGTGCCAGGCGACGCTTACAGTTCGTCACTCCCGACGGCAATTGATTTTGGCAACTATAGTCTAAATTGAATTCTTCAGTTGTTGCAGTAAACTCCCAACCAGTCTGCAATGGAATCTTGCAACATCCACGCCGATGGTGCGCTTAACGCGCTCTCGCCCTGTGCTTCTGGTGTGAAGTGGCTGGTGTCATCATCCACCTCCATCTCCCAGAACCCTATTACTTCTCCATCAGGGAGAAGTACGTCGCCTTTCAATTCATCATTGTGATAACCTAACATGATCGTTCCACGTCGTAACATGCCACCTTGCTGGTCCAGTAGATCACAAAGCACTTGGAACTGATCCCGCACAGATGCCAAGCTGGGACCGCTCAGCTTGCCGTTCTCAAAGCCCTTGTACGTCAATACGCCAGTGAACTCGGACCCATCGTCACTTGCTGTGATTTCGCAGGTTACGAACGGATGCTCTTCCTTCAAATGCTTGGAACTCATGCGGTTAGCAGCCTATCGCATTCCTTGACGACATACTCTGGAACACTGTCAAAGCGTCTGGGATCAAGCTGCATGATATGCTCGTTCTCGATGTGGTACGCCTCGTTAATGAACTTCTTGATCACATCATCGTCATGCTGACCGTTTATCAGGCGGAATAACTGAATCTTTTCATAGCCAACTTCCGTGGCCTGATACTTGGCCAGTAGGCCAGCCTCATTTTGCACCTCACCAACCAGCGCATCGTAGTCAAAGGCTGGGATTCTGCCTTTGATCTCTTTTTCGGCCGCAGCTTTCTCTTCCACCGTCATGGCGCGAGTTTCAGCAACCGACTTGACGGTAGGTTGCACACGTTTGTGTAGCAGACTTGCAAGAAGATTATATGCCATGCCCATATTGTCCAAAATCTCATAGTGTCTTCGCAAATAAACCGCCTTGATCAGAGTGTCCGCATCACTTGCAACAATTTCAGTGCAAATCTGAGCAAACGTTTGGATGTCATCTTTTGTAATCGCAACCTCTGAGATCACCCCCTCCTTTGCTGATAGGAAGGATGCTTCAGGCTTTGCTTTTGCAAACAGTCCCGCAGTGCTCTTTACAACATCAATGGCCGGTTCAATGTCATGAGTTAGCATCAAGGTTGTGGTATTCTGAAGGCTCCCTTTGCCTCTAAACAGCTCATGTAGGATGGCAAATTTTTTGTTCTTATCGAATGAGGAGATCGGATCGTCTAGAATCACGAGATCCGGTTTCCGGCTGTTCACCTCGTGCATGAACAGAACAAGAGCGAAGGCATTGCGTTCGCCATAGCTCAAGTGCTTTGACGCCATCTCTATATGCTCATCTAGATCGTCATGAATTAGTTTCATCTTGTATGAATCCGGTTCAGCAACAATCGAAACCGCATAACGATAACCTGCGGACTTCAGGAAGCCATTGATGCTTTTCTGGTTTTCTTGAATTGTTTTTCTGATCCGAGTTTTGTGTTCGCCGACCAGCTTTTTCAGCGGCGTCACCTTCTTGAGTAATTCTTCTAGCTGGGCGTTGATTGGGTCGATGACTTTCCTCGTCTCTGGTGAGTCAAGTTTATCGATCATACCCAAATCGATCTTCAGCCCTTGCAGCTTTGCATCGATCTGATCGACATCACGCAGCGCAAAGAATGAGATAGTTCGCAGGCCATCAAGCTGCTCTATCAAGGCACTGATTGCAGTTCGCAGGCTGCCCAAAAAACTCTTTTCCGCAGGGGTCAACTCCAGCTTTGCATTCACTACTTTGTCAAGATTTTCCTTGCATGACGGGCTGAAGTAGCTCCCAAGCCGTTCAATTACAGCCTTGAGGGTATTGAGGTGATCAACTGCGGTTGCATTGTATTGTTTGGAGACTGCAAGCGCAGTGTCCTTTTGGTTCTGCTCAGGCAAACCCGATGCGCAGTAGGGGCAAACATCACCGTTCTTGAGAAACTCGTTCCCCTTGATCTGCCAACCCACCCACTTTGACGGATTGTCACCCTTGATGAAGGTTTCAAACGGCAGCAACTGGTCTGGGACGTTATCAATCTTGTTGCCATCTCCGAAAGCTTTGATCACCTTGCTGGTTTTTGAGATCGAACCATCTTTATTAGCCTTACCAAAGGCATCACGAAGGTCCTTCAGGTCCTTGGTCGTTTGTTCGATTTCTTCGCTGTTGCCGAACGCTTTCCTGATGCCCTCAAACGATACTGCGATCTGGTCCATGGCGGCATCGTACTCTGGTGTTTTGATGAAGATTTCGAAGCTGTTCTTCACGACCTCTTCTTGCTGAAATGCAAACTGATTCACGTAGGCTTCATCAAAGATCAATGCGGATTGAAGGTCACCTGTTCCAGAAACCACGGGTACCTTATCAGTCTTTACCTTGCGAAGTTTGAACGGGAGGAGGTCAGCTAGTGTCCCGTCGACATTCACGTGAGCTGATATTGCCTTGGCAACCGTACTCTTACCCAGTCCATTCGGACCGTATTTGATATTCAGCACGCCTTTGGTGATCTGAATGTGCGCTTCGTCAATACTGTTGCAGTTGGAAATCGTGATGTCGTAGATCGTCAAAGCTGCCTCCTGAAGTTGGTGCAACCGTAACACGATTTTGTGTTGCTGGTGAACAGCCCGATGGGATGTCGTAGAACTATTGAACTACGAAAGACCGCTTTTCAGACTTACGAGCTGTACAGCGGCGCTGCAGCGAACTTCCGCTTTCCGCCGTCCCTGAAAGATGGCGATGCACACCACGCTATCGAGCAACCAGCTTTTCGACATCCCCCTCTCGCAGCATCGCTTCCATATCGTCCAAGCCATCAACGGCAGAGCGCATCTGCGCCTCATCATCCACCCCCACTGTCTCGGCATCCGCAAGCTGTCCCCCAAAATCCATCTCCATCTGGCGCTGTTCCTCGGCGATAACGGCTTGAACGACAGGCGCGGTCTTCTTTGGAACTACATCAGATTGCCCTGACGGTTGACCGTCAACGCCCTCGCGTGCCCGCTCCACATCAGCTTCAGAACCACGGGGGCCGTCCGGTGGCTGTGTCATCGGCATGGCGCGCATGCTCAGCGGCAGCGTGCCCTGCGACCCACCTCCCCCCGGTTCCGGGAACGGCAACTCGCCCGTCTGCGCCGCGTGGATCGCCTTGAACAGCCGATCGTCAAAATACTGGATTCTCTTCGCACGTACGGGCATCTGCGCATCGATGACCATGACGATCTCGTCGAGCGGCAGGCGGCGCGCCTCGTCTTCGGGGAGCAAGGAGCTTTCTTCGGTCCGTGTGGATTGGCTACGGCCCTCGAATGGGTTCTTGCCGATGGACTGCGAACGCGTGATGACGGTCTTCGTGGTCTTGCCAACCGCCTTGCTCAGCTCTTCGACGGTTTTTTCATCCGAGGGCGTGAGGTAGAGCTTCACGCCCGCGTTGCCCTGCAGGGCTCGGCGGGTGTTCTCGCCATAGATTTCATCAAGGGCGGGGATGGTTTGGGTAACCACGGCGAGGTGACCGCGATACGTCCGCAGGGTCTCGATGCTCTCGACCACGATGGGCATCTTGCCCAAACGATTGAACTCGTCGAGCATGATCATCACCGGCCAAGGCTCATCCGGCCCTGGGTCCTTTTCCTGCATGGCCGAGAGGAGATCGGAGAAAAAGAGGCGGATGAGGGGCGCGAGGGGCTTCACCATAAGCGGCTGGACCACGAGATAGACCGAGAAGGGTTTCTTGCGGATCGTCCGGAAATCAAAGTCCGACACCGCCGTCGCCTCATCGATCGCAGGGTTCTGCCATTGATCGAGCCCCGAGGTCATCAGGAGCGAAACGTATGAGGTCAGCGTGTCGTTGTTGGTCGAGGCCAGACGCGTGAAGATCAGCTTGGCGGCCCTGTTCTCCACCTCGTGGCCGCGCGCAAAATACTCCTTCTGCTTGTTCCCGCCCGAGGCAGCGATGCGGTAAATCTCGCCCAAGGTCGGGCGCTTGCGCTGGAAGGCCAAAAGCCCTGCCGCCACGAAGAGATCGATCCCGCCCTTGAGGAGGCCCTGCACCCGGTCGTTGTCACTCTGCAGGAACAGCGTCGCCAAGAGCTGCAGTTCCATCTGCTGGCGCGCAGGATCTTTCAGCTCGAAGATACGCAGGAGCGGGTTATAGCGATGGGTGCGCTTGCTCTCCCAATCCGTGGGAGCAAAGCGATAGACCTTGTCGCCCTGGGCTGCGCGGTGCCGCGCCGTGGCCTCGAAACACTCGCCCTTCACATCGAGCGTCACGGCAGAGCCTTGCCAGGTGAGCAGGTTCGGAATGACAAAACCCGTGGTCTTGCCGCGACCCGTGGGGGCCACGATCAGCGCATGGGGAAAGACCGTCGAGCAGATGTATTTCGCGCGGGAGCCCGGCGCCCCAAGTTTACCGAGGATGAATCCCGTCCCGGGCGCGCCGAAGAACCCATTGGCCTTCATCTCGCGGGAGGTCTGCCAATGGGTCTGGCCAAAGCGTGTGAGCGCGGACCCCGACAGGGCGAGGCTCAGCATCATACCGGCGGCGGCGAAGCTACCGATGATCAGGTGGATGAGTTGGGCGTCCTCCGGGCGGCGATCGAGGATCGCCAGATAGTTCTGCGCGATATAGGCAAAGTCGATCTCGGCCCCGAAGCCGAGATCCTGATACGTCAGCACGGCCGAGGCGATGGTGTAGCCCATGGCCCCGGTCACAAGCGTCACCAGCAAAACGCCGGTCGCGATCCGCGACTTTCCCATGGCGGCGCTCAATGGACCTGGCCCCGCTCGGTCTCGCCATCCACGTCTGTCGCGCGGTGTTTTTCATACTCGGCGTCGGCAAGTTCATCGACCACCTGGCGCAAGGCCTCGGTGTTGGCCGTCGCCGCATCGGATTGCAGGTAGACCTTGGCGACATAGAGCCGGTCGAGACGGTCCTCGAGAACCTTGTCCAGCGCATCGGCATCGCCGGATGTGAGGCGGCCCAATTGGCGGTCATCCAGCACCCGCGCGATCTCCTCGCGGAAGGCGTCCCGCTCCGCCTCGGTCTCGAAAGGTGCGGACAGCTCTCCGGCCCGTTCATGATCAAGGACACGTGCAACCTCCTCTGGGACACGGCCGGCACGGTCAGACTGCGGCGCCGTTTCATCGCGGGTGGCTAGACGTTCGTCACGCGTGCCAACCCCAAGCCCCTCGCGCAACTCGTTGTCGCGGCGGACCTGATTAATGGCCTCCGTGTCCCGTATCTCGATGACGGCGGCATAGGTCGCACCGAGCCCGCGGGCGAGGTGGGACGGCATGTCCGGATAGCGCGCGCGCAAGTCATCCGTGACGGCATCTGCAACGGGCGTACGGAGGTCGCGTCCCTCCATGATGCGGTCGACTTCGCGGGTGATCGCACTGGCGCGGGCGGCATCGGTAATGGTCTCCTTGTAAGGCTCAGACCGGTCAATCACATCGCCAGGGCGTGCGAGCAGCTCCGGATGTGCCTCGAGATATGCACGCTGCTCCGTCTCGATCCGGCGCTCCGCCCACGAGACGACCTGCCAATCCCGATCCTCGATCTGCTGCGCAGTCAGGCCGTCTGCGCGCATCTCCTGACGGATTGTCCCTTCCATCGCCCGGACCGCGTCCTCGTGATAGTGGAACCGCTCGCTGACCGCTTTCTCCTCCACGACCCCATCCCGGCGCAGCACGTTCTCCCGTTCCAGAAGCGTGCCAAGCTCGACATGCACGTCATTCAGGATGTCACGCGCCTTTTCCAGGTCTGCGCGGCGTTCGAGGTTCAGGTCCCGCGCCTCGGCCACTTTGGAGAGATCATTGGCGATCCATTGATGCTCGAGCGCTGCATTTGAGGCGCCCGTCTCGATCCGGGCCACCACTTCCGATGTGCTGATCCCCGTGCCCCGCAGGGCCGCGTCGATCCGCGACCGCAGTCGCGGCTCTGTGAGGCGCTCCAACTGGCTCTCTTGGATGTTTACCTCGGAATAGACCCCGCCCTCCGATGGTGCCTCTGACAACGTGCTCGAACGCAATCCGAGAGGCTGCATGTGCTGGACCTGCGTCTGGATCTCGATGAGGCGTTTTTCCAGCACGGGACGTTCCGCGTCGGACTTTTCGGCGATCATGCCCTGCACCCGCGCGAGCTTCTCCGCATAGAGGCTTCTCAGATCCTCGAAACTCTGATCCTCTGCCATATACACATCTCCTGTTCGGTCCACCTGCCCGCCGCGCGCCAGCACCTCGCCCGCACGGAAGAGTGCTGCGGCAATATCCTCGCGGGCTTCACGCGAAGCCTCCGCAGCAAGCGAGTGGTAGATGGTTCTGGTGTTGGCGATCTCCGCCAGCGTCCGCGCCAGGTCCTGCCCCACACGTTCGCGCTCGCGGGGCGCGCGACCCTCGTCCTTGGCCGCGTAGACCTCGCCGGTCCGGGCTGGGTAATGCAAAACCCCGCGATCCACCCGGCGCGTGGCCTCCAGGCGCACGCCATACTTTTCGGCCTCCTCGACCATCGCGAG
The DNA here is from genome assembly GCF_053628555.1 of Roseovarius sp. MBR-79. Lineage (NCBI taxonomy): Bacteria > Pseudomonadati > Pseudomonadota > Alphaproteobacteria > Rhodobacterales > Roseobacteraceae > Roseovarius > Roseovarius sp. MBR-79. The sequence goes on from NZ_JBRJGP010000016.1 coordinate 40,259, forward strand.
GCGGAAGTCGTCATAGTTGAAGCGATGGTTGCGCCCGAGGAAGAAGAACTCGCCTTCCTGCGAGCGGCGGTTCAGCACCAGATGCGCATGGGGATGATCGCGGTCCTCATGCACCGCGATGATGTAGTCGAAATGCCCCGCGTCACTCTGGAAGAACCGCTCGGCCACATCCGTCGCAATGTCGCGCACATCCTCGCCCCGCGTGCCGATGGGGAAGGACATCAGCATATGGGTGGTCTGCCCGAGCTTGGGCTTGAAGCCCGCATCCCACCGCTTGGCAAAGCGCTCTGTCAGGTCCTTGATGTCACCCGCTTCGAGCTTCGCCTTGCCATCGAGGAAGCCGCTCGAATCCACGATATGGGTGGACTTGGTGGTGAGGTACTCGAGCTGGTTTGTGAGCTGTGATTTGGTATGGGTACCGCCGCCCCGGATCGCCTTGAAGACCGCTGGCCGGTGCCCCGCCGCCGCACGCACAAGCTGGCTCTGCTTGGCCACGTGCAGCCCCTGCATCGAGCCCCGGATCCGGCTCCAGCCATCCCTGAAGACCTCCCCGGTGACCGCGTCAACCGCATCATTCAGCCGCATGGGCAAACTCCCTCAGCGCGGCCGTGGCCTCGAGCTGCATCGCGTCCCGACGGCGGCGCAGGAGCAGGTCGATCTCATCCGCGGAATCCAGGATGAACCGGGCCAAGCCCCGCATCTGCGCAAGGCGCATTTCGGAGAACTCGGCACGCGTGCCACCATCAGCCCCCTGCCCCTGCAGGTTGGCCCGTGTCATCTGCTTGGCGATCTGCGCGACGCCATTGCCGACCTCGTGAAGCGAGGCGCGGTAGCGCGCCATCTCGGCCGCCATCTGCGCGTCCGGAACGAACACCCCGCCGGCCGCTTGAATGAGCCGCCGCAGCCCCTCGGCCCGGCTCTCGATCCCGGCCTTCGCCAACACCTCGTCGAGCGCCGCAAGCTCAGCAGCGGTGACCTTCACACTGACCGCGGAGACCGGGATCGCGGCATCCGTCTGGCGCTCGGCATCGGCTTTGAGCGTGTACTGGATCGCTCGCGACGACACGCCAAACCGTTCAGCAAGCTCAGACGTCGACACACCTTCTGCAGCCTCGCGAACGATCTCCATACGGTCCGCACCTGTGAGACGTTTTGAGCGCGACATGCGAAGAAAGACCTCCTATTTCCTGCCACCTTCCACCAAGGCTGACCCCACCTTACGATAATATACCTTACTGTCAATTATATACTTACGTCGCATTCAGACTTAGTCAGCCTTGGTGTCCGCTTCACGCCGCGGCCCGCAGGGACGCGGCTCTGCCACCCTCACCATCGGGCGACCACCTGTCCAATGGGTCCCCTTCCCCAGCACCGCCCGAGGGTTTGGCCGAACACGCACGTGTTCGGACGGAACCGCGGGCGGGCGCAAACCCCACCGACAGGGCGGACAGGCAGGGTCAAGGAGGGCCAGATTTGGCTCCGCCAAATCTCTGCCGCAAAAACCGGGAGGCCCTGGCCTGCCTGTTTTTGTGGATGGCCCCCTTGAGGCTGACTGGCCGGTCTGTCGCGGCCGGATCATTCCGAGCGGCGATCGTCCGTTGCGCGCGCAGCGACCGGCACCAAGAGGAGGTCACTTCGGGCGAACTGACCGCCGGACACGGCATCCCTGGAACAGGGATCGGGCCGCCCCAAGATCGTCCTGGGGCGGCCCATCCTCGCCAGAGGATTTAGTCCTGGGGATCCTTCGCGCTCGGCGGGAACATCACCAGCTCCGAGACCGCGACCGGGAAGTCGAGCTTGAGGCTGAAGAACTCCGAGCCGTCCCCGTTGCGGGTGTTGCGGAACATGGCGCCCACGCGTTGGAATCGGGTGCGCTCCTGGCCATCGGTATCGGTGAACTTGACGGGAACGGTGGCGACGTAGTGGTTGGTCATTTGGGTTACTTCTTATTGCGATGAGGATCACCCAGCACGGGGGCAAGAGGACCGGTCGCAAGCGCAAATGCGGAGGGTCCGCGGCCCCGCCGTGGAAGCCGTATTTGTGCTTGCCGAAGCGTGAGTTGAGGGCACGATTGGGCCGACCCCGTGCGATCCACATCTATGAGCAAAAAGGAGTGATCCGGATGACCCTTGCCATCACGCCGACGCCACCATCCGCGTCCCGCCAAGCCTGGCCGGGGTGCAGACGAAGCGCGCCTGCGTGGGAGCTATGTTCCGCAACACCACCCGAGGGTTGTGCAGGTCTTGAGCCTCATATGCGACGTCTCGACCCCTCGGTCTTGCGCTGCTGACGATGTGCGATGTGCGCACCATCCCCAGCCCGTATCGATGCGGATGGGCCGAACTCTGACGTGCTGGGTAGAGGGATGACGGTGCTGGACGCCGTGAGATGCAGATCAAGTGTGACCGATCGCACGCGCCATGAGATATGACGAAAGGACCGCCCGAAGGCGACCCCGTTATGGCCATCACGCGCCCAAGCTGTCGAGCATCCCCCTGGTATCAGGCATTCGCTTCAGCGAGTTGCCGATGTGTTCCCGCCAGCGCGGCCCAACCTCCATTGCGGTGGCATAGGCCCGGGCCAGATCATCGGGCCGGTCCTCGGCCATCGCTTCGATAAGGAAAGCCGCCTGCTCGCGGTCCTTCGCGGATTTCAGGCTCCCTGCCCCATCGCGGCGCCGGTCGGCAATGATCAGTTTGTGGATCGCATAGCGCTCCGGGCGGGGCACCTGCACCAGAACGCCGGATCTATAGATCGCCGCCGCGTGGATCGGCTCAGCGATCAGGAAGTTGAGATAGTTCAATCCTTGGGCGTTCACGCCCAAGGCTGGCAGATCACGGATGGTCTCATCTCCGAACGCCGGTGTGAGAAACTCGACCAACTGGCCGCTGCCACCCTGGGCCCATCGCCATGTCCGACCTTGGTCAAGAGCTGGCAGAGGATCGAATTTGAGCGCTGAGAACGTCTCGGCAAGACCCGGGTCGACCTGATCCTGCAACGCAACGCTGAGCTTCTCGAACTGCGCGATGTCGATGTCGCCAGTATTGGCCATACCGCCAATTGGCAGACGGATACCAAGCTCGCCTTCATAGAGGCGAAATGCATTGGTTCCGACGATGGTGCCACCCAAACGGAAGGTTCCGGCTGCGGCCATGGCCGACAGGATGGAACCGGTCGCCCGGTCGATGGGTGTCATGCCTTCGGCGCGCAAGAGGCGAACAAGCCGCGACCGTTCCGCCTGCCGATCCTTGGCCGTTGCGCGCAGCTCTTCGATCCGGTCGATGCGCGCGCGCGTCTCGTCGCTGTCTTCGCCGATATAGATGAACCGCATCTCCGTCCCGACACGGCGCGCGGCATACCAATAGGCCTTATCCCCACGCTCCTTGAGCGTGGGCTTGCCTTCGACACCGGACAAGGCGTCGTCCTTCAGAAGACGCACCAGGTCGGTATAGGCGCTCATCGCGATGCTGCTGAGTGGGGTCATGCCTATCATTTCCAAGTTTTGCTTGGCATACATATACCTATCAAAACAGGAAATTGCTAGGCAAAGTGATTTGGAGAACGTCCACACCCATGAGAAACGACGAAAGGGCCGCCCGAAGGCGACCCTCTCTCTTCAATCCTGCGACGCCTTCTTCGCCGGGTCCGCAACCCGCATGACCGTCAGGCCTTTCGCTTCCGCCTTCTGCCCGAGGTTCAGCGCGACCCCGTTGCCGCCGAAGAGCACAACCCCCGTCGCCGCGAACTTGTCGTCCAGCATTTCGTCGTTGCACTTGAACGGTGCCGCCCGCCCATGTGCGGACCAGCGCGGATCGAACCGCGCCTGCGCCACTCCGCGTGCCCGGGCCCACCGCGCCGCAATCATCTCCGCCCCGTGCTTGCCACCCTTGTGGCAGAGGAAGATCTCCTGGTTGCGGTTCTGCTTGATCCGCTCGCGAACCTTGTCGAGCGTGTTGAAGATAACATCGACATCGGTCCAGTCGGTGGCGCCTGAGACGATCAGGGGCACCCCCTCGACTTTCGACTTCTCGGCAGTCTCGCGGTCGTGCTGCTCCAGGAGCTGCCGCGCCTCGAAGACCGCCCCGGTCTCTTGCGCCCGGACGCTTGCACGCGACCCGGCTGCCGGGATGAAGGCGTGGCCGGTCTCGATCTCGTAGCATTCCGCCGCAGCCTCGCTCATCACCTCTATGGCGCCGACAATCTCGCGCAGCTGCAGAAAGCGCGCCTGCGCTTCTTCAAGCGCGGTCTCGGCGATCTCCGATCCGTCATGGGATTTTGCCAGCGCGCCGATCTGGTCGGCGGTGCGGTCAACCTCCTTGCCAAGCGCCACCTTGCGCCGCTGCAGGATCGTGGCGAGCCCATGGGCCAGCGGTTCTATTTCTGCTTCGAGCCCGGTCCCGCGCAGCGGACCGAGCAGAGCCTCGAAGCTCTCGCGGATGATGTGGTCGGTCAGGATGTGATCCTCGGGGATCGGCAGCTGCGCGTCCTTCTCGGTCAGCCCGAAAAGCTCGATGGTCTCGTAGGTGTTTGCGGTGTCGTAAGCCATGTCTGGTCTCCAGTGTTCGGTTATAGAGCCACCACGTGAGTGTGGGGGCATGGCCGAATGTCTGGTTTCCGAATCTGCCCGGGTCAGGGACGGCGCAGCCGCCGGCTTGCCGGGCGCAAAAGTTTTCCGAGCGAAGCACCCGACACACGCGCGCCCTCACGCACGGGACCGCCCCAAGCCACAGACCCCGTCCTCGCCGAAAAGTTTTGCGATCCTTGACGCGGGCTGATTTGGGGGCCATCCGGAGGATATGCTTCCACGCTCATGTGTGTGTGTTTAGACGGTAGGTTTGCCCGACCCGAGCAGGCAAACGGCCCGACCGGACGCGGGAGACGGATGCAGCGGCGGGATCGTTTTGCCCCGCAAAACAGACCAAAGCGCAATCCGGCGGAGCGGCCGGGGAGGGACGTGCTCGCGAGGCGGGCAAACCGGAATGCCGGGCGCAACGCCGCGGTGAGGCCGCATGGCCGAATGCGCGACGGACCGAAGGGCCGTTCTCCCCTGCGACACGCGAAGCCGAGCAGGGGAGGCCGTAAGGCTCTGGCCAAGGTTAATGTGCAGGGGCTACGCTTTAGACTATACGGATTACGTCTCCAAGCTTGCGACGTGATGGGCGGAAAGCCGTCTTTCGGGGCGGCTGCGAATCCAAAGCTCCACCTTGGCGAAAGCAGCCATTCAAACCCTATCGGAACTGAAGCCTCTTGCTGCGATGGATGCCAAGGTTAGCAATGAGCAGAAAGGGTGCGTGTCACAAAGACACGCACCTGACAATGGGACGGCGAGGCCAAAACGACTATGCAACGATAGGAGAAGTTGGCCAGCGGTTCCGGCTACCGTTGCTCACGGCTAAACTTTGACCAGTTCGGCAATCTTGATCGCGACGTCGGTCATGCTTTCATCAGCTGTATTCAGGCCCGCTCGTGACGCCAATAGCAGACTGACCTTTTCGAGCTCTTCGTAAGTCGTTTCGTGCACGATTGGTATGAGCCGTTCGCGCCTCAATAATGCCGACAGTTCTTTGTCGGCTACACCTTCCGCGGGTAGACGCCGCAACATTGCTGGCGTGACCAGCACGATCCCAACCCTGGAATTGACCAAGCCCTTGTCAATTGCCCGCATCATAGGCACTCCCAGCCCAAGGTCCTTTTCGCTGAACCAAACTCGTACACCCCGTGCTTCGAGAAGGTCATGAAGTTCCTTCGCCGCGCCTTGCCTGTCGTCCCAAGCATGGCAGAGAAAGGCGTCACGGAGGTCTGGCTGGGAGGACGCAAGTTGCTCAACATTGTCCCTTATAGGAGTGAGGGCTTGTACTTGTGCTTGAGTGTAGGAAACCGTCGACGCGCTTCCTGACCAACGCGGTTTTTTGGTGCTGCGTCCTGTTCCGCTTCCGGTACTTGTGCTGCCACCAGCGGCGAAAGACATACGGGACGGTGGCGAGAACGAACCGTAGCTATTCGTTCTGCGACCATATCCGCCGTAACGGTTGCGACACGCTGGGCAGTTCGCCGCAGCAGCTGCTGAACTATGCCCCCTAACGGGAGCGGTACACCTTGCCATCTTTTCTGTCGCTCCTGCTTTTCAGAAGTGTAGGGACATCCTTTACGGGATGAACGTGAAGTTATTTGACCACCCGCAGGCGTTGCGACGCTTGCGGCAAAGGATGAAGTGAGCGAAGATCTTCTTCACTCGAACGAAGTGCTTGGGCCAAATCAGATACATCATATCCGAGCTCTTCGATATGGAGGCGCACGATCTCAGGCAAAACAGTTGGCATTTCAACTTTGAGATCAAGTTCGGGGGGCTCAGCTTTGCGATAGCCCATGGAACTCATTTGCCGCCATAAATACTGGCTTTGATTGTCGGTGATTGCCCCAATTTGCTTCGCTCGGTAGAGGAGCGCTGCCATTGATGTGCGCCACACTGGTTTCAAGGCAGCCAGGGTTTGAACCGTGAGGCGCCTTGATGAAAGCTGGGGGCGAAGGTCTCGTGCGGGCATTAGCAAAGCAGAGGCAAAGACGTTTGCTTCATTCTCCATGTCAGGAGATGGAACTTGATGCATAACGACGTGGCCGAGCTCATGCGCCAGACTGAAACGTTGCCGATCTGCCGGCATATTGCGGTTCAAGAATATGCACGGTGGCATATCCGGGATTTGAACAGTAAACCCGTCGACTTTGAGGGCAGCAAAGTCGCAATGCACGACAATGCAGCCCGCTCGCTCCACCCACTCGACAAGATCTCGGATAGGCCCCGAGGGGACAAGCCAAGTACGCCTGATGAGGTCGGCAATCCGCTCTGGATCGCCACCAAATTCATCTACATCCATCCGTGGCAGTGACAACTCGGGCTCAAGATCAGCTGCATCCAGTAGTCTTCTGAGGTGCAGTATCCTTATGTTGAGTTCAGCTTCCAGGCGTTCAATCGCTTTCTGTCCAACGCTGGCACGCTTCCGATATTGCACGCTCATTGGAAGGCCGATGACCCTATCATGTTGAAAAAAGAATTCTATGGGGAAGCCCAACGCTTTACTGACACTATCCAGAACCTCATCTGTCGGGCCGATCAGGCCGTTCTCAAGTTTGGAGAGATTGGCCTGCGACACACCTGATTTTGACGATAGTTCTGATTGACTCCATCCACGGGCCTGCCGCGCTATCCGCAGCAGGTCTTGATTGAAATTGTCGGTCATTAGTCTGTGCTTTTCTTGCGGTCGGAAGCTCTGCCCTTGAGTTTCACGATGGAGGCGGCCGGGCGAACTGGCTTCGGATCGGGAAGCGGCAGCGGCATGGTCGCTTCACCCGCATCCAAGAGGCTATACTCCCACGCAACCCGATTGCTATCCCTTGCAACTACGCAAATATCCGCGATCTGCGTTTCAAGCTGATTGAGTTTGTATACAATCTCAACGCGTTGAACCTCTGGAAGATTGAACAAATCCTGATCATGATCGTGAAATGCCAGAGCGAGTTGCGTGGCGACGTTTGACGAGCGGCCCGTTTCGTCGGCCTTCTTGAATCTGAAAAGCACTTTGTCGTGGACAAGAAACTTCATCGTTTCATGCCCGTCAATAACGTGTACCGCGTCGTGTCCCAACAGGTCGCTGTTCACACGTTCAATGATCTGCTCCCACACAAAGTTGGCGCGGCTACGTTTACAACGCCACACGCCGTTGAAATCGCTGGACAGCCAATCGTCCCAAGCGCTTCGAATGGCTGAGATGATGGGTTCGCGGATTTCGTTCAAGATGGGACGGACTGAAACTTCACTGGGGATCGGCATGCTCAAGCCTCGATTGTTTGATCACCTTGTAGCGGTCGACATTTACAAATGCAACAGCAAATTATTCACTAGTTGATTTCCTCCTTGAGCCTCGGGGCAAAGGTCCCCGCCGGGAGGCGCCTTGGGGTGTCCAGAGGGCGGGCAAGTTGAGTGCTTCGCTTTTGTCCGTGCGAGTCGCACTCGATGGAGGGGGTTTTGGGGAGGCGAGCGAAGTCTCCTCCGACCGGGCGCAGGGAGTTCAGTGGGAGAGCAAACCGATGACCCTGATCCGGCGGAAGCCTTCCGCGGAATGCGCAGGGTCCCGGGGAAGCGCCCCGTTCGAACGATAGACCGAACAGGGGCTCCCTCGGGGCCGAAGTGCGATCTGGTTAGTGGATAATTTCACCTGCAAGACCTCCCGGCCATTCGTGTCGGGGTGAAGCTGCACCGCCGTGTTGAGCAACAGTGTGAATGGCAGAACAGGGGATTCCGCACCGCGGCAAAAGCCACTCAAACGAATGTCCGGAGAGGGCCGACCACGTCTGGCGTACCGCTTCAGTCCAGATCGACGCCGCCGAGGCGCGGCGCATGTACATGCGTTCGGATTAGGAACGCAGCGACCGCGCCGGCGATGGCACCGAAGAGGTGCGCTTCCCACGACACGCCGGGTTGGCCCGGAAGAACGCCCCAGAGAATGGAGCTATAGAGGACACCGACCACCAGTGTCGCGCCCAGCGTGATCAATGAGCGATCCACGAAGCTGCGCGCGACGAGGAAGCCAAACCAGCCGAAGACCAACCCTGACGCCCCGATATGGATGGCGGAGCTTCCGAACAGCCAGACGAGTCCGCCGCCGAGGCCGATCACCACTGCATTCACCGGCAGCAAAGCCCTCGTGGTCGAGGCCACAAGCAGCCCACCCATCACCAGGAGCGGCGGCGTATTGGCCATCAGATGCGCGAAGCTTCCGGGCAGCAGGGGCATGGCGATGACACCATCCAATCCGCTGCCGTGCCTGGGGATCAGGCCGAAGGCCGGGATCAGGCCGTAGCCGGTGATCCAATTGACGACTTGGATCGCCCAGAGCAGCGCGACAAAGGCGGCAAGCGCCGCGGTTCGCCGGAAGAAGACGCGCATGTGATCCCGTTTCATCATGTTGGCGACAGTAGTCGTCCCCACAGCGCCTTCAACGGCTTTCGCGCGCTGCACAGGGTACCACCTCCGGGAAAGAGGGTTTGAGGCGGCCAACCTCGGTACGGCTCAAGCCAAGAGAATGGCTCCGGTCTTACACGGTGTTCCCCGGGCGAAAGGGCTGCGGTTCACGCTCGGGGCGCTTCAGGGCTTCGGCGTATTTACGGGCATTGTCATCGATTGTGCCGTGCCAAAGCTTCGAGACGAACGCGCGGGCGTCTTGGACCGTCATGTCTTTCAGCGAAGAGGACAGCGCCATGAATAGCTCATCCTCGCTAATCGCGGCGGCGCGGTGCATGGCATCCGCGTAAAATGATGGGTCGTTGAGAACCTGCTCGCGCAGCGGCATCCGCGCGAGGTTCTCCTCCGGGATCGCCATGAAGATCGTGTCCTGCAGGTCGGTCAGATACGCACGCCGCGATGTGGACACCGGCTTTCCCGTCGCCTTGGCCTCCAGAAATGCCTGCCTTGTCCTGTCGAGCCTTGCCCTTGCATGGGTCATGATGACATCACGCTGTCGTTCAGGCAGCGCAAATCCGGTGCAACGCTGGATATGAGCAAGTAGCTCTTCAACCTCGGCGTCTACATCAAAGCTCACGAACCACGGAGCTTTTCCCAGTCTCGCCATCATGCGCCTACCTTCGTCCATACAATATTATATTATCGTATATCATATTCAGCAGATCGCAAGCAGATGGCGCCCGTCATGCAGCCAAACATGGAAAAAGGGGACCCGTGGTCCCACGGCTCCCCTTTCAGTTCACATCGTCTCCCCCTCGCGCGCCGACTAGGCGACCAAGGAGAGCCCCGCGCCCGCGTCTTGCGCTTGATCACCGCTGTCGATGAACGGAATGATCGAGAAAGTCTGGCCACCGCGCTGTTCTTCGTTCTGGACGGCGTTGACACGCAGGTCGCCATCAGGCGTGTTGATCAGCAGCGACAGGTAGTCATTGCCCGTGCGGCTGCTCTTGGCCATCCAGGCCGAGCCGACGCGGATCGGCGTGCCCCGGGGCGAGCTGACTTCGATGCGGTAATCGGGGTGGGTCTCCTCGGTCTTGTAGCTGTTCTCGATCAGCATGAACTCCAGATCGAACATCATGTTGGCGATGTAGCCGGTGAAGGCGTTGTCGGCGTCCATGGCGGTGAGCTCGCCCGAGATCGAGCCGGATTTCATCAGGCCGTTCGAGACCAGCGGGATGATCTCGAATTCGCCGCTCTTGGCCGCGCGCGCCTCTTTCGTCTGCACCGCGTTGACCCGGAAGGGACCAAGGCCCACATCGATCTGCATCGAGATGTAGGGGTTGCCGCTGGTCGTGCCGGTTTCGTTCCAGGCCGTGCCGATGCGCACCTTGCGGCCCGACTTGTTGGTCGCCGTTACGTCATAATCCGGGCTGCGCTCGGACATCTTCGGGCGGGTTTCGAGCTGGATGGCAACATCGAAACGCGTCGAGTGAATCATGCCGGTGTATTCGGCGGCGGCGGTCTCGACATTGCGGGTAAGGGTTCCTGCGAACATGAGATGGTTCCTTTTGGATTGGCCGGTGCCTGACGTTCTTGCCAGCGCATCCGGGATTGCTTTCTCGACCCCTTGAGGGATCACAAATCAGAAAGCCTGCTTTCCTTTCTTCCCCTCCCCTCGGTCAGAACTGCCGCCCGAGTGGGAATGCCTCCGCGCCTCCGGGTGCTACGCCCCTCCCCTGCCCGTCTGGTCTTGCTTGGCTGCCCGAACGCCGTCCTCCGACCGCGCGATGAAGAACTCCGCCGATTTTCCGTTCAACCGGTGCGCTTCCCGCTCGGTCAGGCCGATGCAGCTGCCGTTCGGCATATAGGTGATCAGGTACTGACCCAGCCGGTCCTTGTGGACAACGTAGCCGGTATTGGCCCAATGCACGGTCTGGCCGGCATCGACGGCCGCCTTGATGTCTTCGAGTGTCATGCGAACCTCCTCAAGAAGAATGGTGGGTAAACGCCGCAAGAAGCCCGATCTTCCGACCAGGCTTCTATGCAGCATTCGTTTGGCAAACGACCGAGAGCTGTCAGGCGCTTTACGTGGCTTGCGTCGCGCGCGCCGCCATCCAATCTTTCAGGCCAAGAACCGTTCGTCCGGCGGCGACCTCGGAGGCCCAGGCAACCCTTGGATCGCCGCAGGGCTCCCCGCTGACGTGCTGCTCGATATGGCCATTGGCCATCCATGGCTCGGGCTGGATTCGTCGCAGCCAGTCCGCCATGCTCGGGATGCGGCCCTGGCAGTCTTCGCGGACATGCTGCTCGCCGATCCAGCGCACGGGGATGTCCCGACCCGCGCTATTGGTCAGGGTCAGGCCGAAGACACGTTCGGCCTCGAACAGGCCTTGGGTATGGTGGCGCAAGGCCCGGTGCGTGAAAAGCGCGAGATGCTCTTTCGAGGCGTCAAACCAATCGTGGACGGCCTGATAGTCAGACGGCACCCCGCCGAATTTCCGGGCAGAGCTTTCGGCATGATGAAGCGGATGGGCCATCTCAAAGCCCCTCTTCATAGCTGTGCGAGCATTCGACATAGCGGTCGGCGTGATCGAGGGTGATGCTGTCTGCTGCAATGTCCCAGGTCAGCGTGCCGTAGCCGCCCTCGTTGTTCTCGAACCCCGGGTGATGGTGATAGGCGAGCGACCAGGCGAAATCGCCCACCTCGGTGGCAAGCGGTTCCGGCAGTTTGGCCTCCGCAGGCTGCACAATCACATCTTCGACATTGCCGGAGTCGCCATAGCCTTCGTATTCCGCAGTGACCTCGCTGATGCCGAGCGCACGTAGTTGTGCGATCAGCTCCGCTCGGGATGCCTTCAAGGTGGTTTCGCGCTCTGCGCGCCACTGAGCCGCCATTGCGGCATAGTCGATCTGGGGATTGGTCATGGGTCTGTCCTCTTGTCTGAATTTGGGACGAGCGCAGGCGTGCCATTGGCCTGCCCGCGCACCAAGAACGCGCAGACCGGTCAAATCCCGATCCGCGACGCCCGACCCAAAGCCCTCTTTGACTTTTCAGGCGGCTTGGTCCGCCGCTCTGGGGGTTCCCTGCCCCACGATCCGTGCCAGAATGCTGACCGTGTCGACACCGTCCCCATGCGGGAGGAACACCCGCAACTGGAAGGCGATGATCTCGGTGAAACAGCCAAGCGCTTTGAGGCTTTCGATCATACCCCGATCCGCACCGCCCAGCTCGAGGCGCATCTCGCCTGCGACACGGCGACGGGTCAGGGTCAGACCCCGGCCAATATCGACAGGCGCTGTAGTGCCAAGAGCGACGGTCATCATCTCCTGCGGTGTTTGCGGGTTGGAGACGAGGAAGCGGGAGCGCAGCGCGGCCGCCCCTTCTTCGCTCAGCGTGCGCCCGATCATGGCGGTCGCCCCATCCGGCGTGACCCGATAGATGCGCTCATTGGTGGTCGGGATGTCCTTCCAGATCGGTAGCAGAAGCCCGGTCAGCAGGTAGAGCTTGGTCGTGGTGGTTTTTGGCAGGGACGCAGCCTCGGCATCCCAAAGCCGCGCAAACTCAGGCTTGCTGATCTCTTCCCAGGCAGAAGACCCGAACCGCGCCTCCTCCAGGTAGCTCGACCCGTTTGGCCGCACCGCCTTGCGCATCAGCGTGACGACGTCCTCGTCATACATCTGCATCGGCCGCGCCGAGATCAGCGCCGCGCGACCGGAGGCGCGATTGACCATCGGCAGCTTGTCGGGGTTGAGCGACAGGGCGTCATCCGCCGACAGCACGTGGACAGGGTCGGTAACCTCAAGTCCAATGATCCGTGTCACGGCACCGGATTTCGGGCAGGTCCAGAGATCCTCTGTGGAGACCTGCTCGATCCTTTCGCCACGCAGGGTTTCCACGCCGAGATCGAGCGTGCCTGCCGCGCGCGCCCGTTCGGTCTGATCAGCGATCCGCTTCATGAACTCGGCAAAAAGCGCGTTCTGCATGTGGATGGGCAGGGCCAGAACCCGGTTCAGAAACCGCTGGATCGGCGGCAACTCCTCAAGGAGCACCCCGTCCTTGTCGATCAGCCGCAGGGCCGTCCAGTCGGTGAAGCTCTCGTAGCTCATCGCCTCGGCCCGCCCGGCGGCAAGATCGGCGAAATACCCACGCAGCGCCGCTCGCGCGATTGGACTTTCGAGATTGTCCTCCTCGCGGAACATGCCTTGCGAGCCGGTCTCGCGCTGGCCCTTCGTCAAGGCACCCAGCTGGTCGAGGCGTTTGGCTATAGTTGAGGTGAAGCGCTTCTCGCCATGCACATCGGAGGTGCAGACCCGGAAGAAGGGCGCGCTGACCTGGGCCGAACGATGCGTGCGGCCGAGCCCCTGGATGGCCGCATCGGCGCGCCAGCCGGGCTCCAGCAGGTAGTGCCGCCGCCGCTTCTGGTTCCTCGCCGTTTGCGCCGCATGATAGGAGCGGCCCGTGCCGCCCGCGTCAGAAAAGACCAGGATATCCTTCTCACCATCCATGAAGGCTTGGGTCTCCGACGAATTGCTGCTAGCGGCGCGCTTCTCGATGAAGAGATGACCATCCTCGGCCTTGAGGGGCCGGATAGATCGCCCCGTGACCTCGGCGACAGCCTCGTCGCCAAAGGTCCATAGGATCTGGTCCAGCGCCGAGGGGATTGGGGCCAGCGTCATCAATTCCATCATGGCCGCGTCACGCAAAGCGAGCGCCTCGCGCGAGACAACGAGCGCGCCGGTCTCGTCCCTGAGCGGCTCGGCCACCATATTGCCGTCGATCTCGACCAGCTTTTGCGCGTGGATCGGGAAGGCCTGTTCCAGGTAGCCCAGAACATAGTCGCGCGGCGTCAAGGCACCCTCGACGAGCTCGTCTTCCGCGTCCATCGTTTCAAGCCGACGTTTCAGCAGGCTCTCGCCGGTCGAAACCACCTGGATGACGCACGCGTGGCCCGTTGCCAGGTCGTCCTCGATGGCGCGGATGATGGTCGGTGCCTTCATGCCCATCAGAAGATGGTTGAAGAAGCGCTGCTTCGTGCTTTCGAAGCGGGACTTGGCCGAGGCCCGGGCGGCTGACGCATTGGTCTCCCCCGAGGCGTCATTGACGCCAGTCGCAGTCAGTGCGGCTTCCAGATTGTGGTGGATCGTCCGAAACGCGGTCGCATAAGCATCATAGATCTCGATCTGGGCCGGGGTGAGCGCATGTTCGAGCACGTCATACTCCACGCCATCAAAGCTGAGGGCACGGGCCGTGTAGAGGCCGAGCGTCTTGAGATCGCGTGCGACCACCTCCATGGCGGCCACGCCGCCTGCCTCCATTGCCGAGACGAAACCTTCGCGGCTCGGGAAGGGATATTCGGGGCCCTGCCCCCAGAGCCCCAGTCGTGCGGCATAGGCGAGGTTGTGGACGCTCGTGGCGCCCGTGGCCGAGATGTAGAAGACGCGGGCGCGGGGTGACGCGAGTTGCAGCCGGAGGCCTGCGAGGCCCTGCTGGGAGGGTTTGACCCCCCTGCCCTGCTCGGACCCTGCCGCGTTCTGCATGGCGTGGGCCTCATCAAAAGCGAGGACGCCGTCGAAATCTTCGCCCATCCAGTCGAGCATCTGGCTCAGCCGCGTGGTGCCGCATTTGCCCGCGGAGCGCAGCGTGGCGTAGGTAGCAAACAGGATGCCGTCACCCATCGGGATCGGCTGGTCCGGTTTCCATTTCGAGAGCGGCTGGATATCTGCAGGCGAGCCGCCAAGATCTGTCCAGTCACGGATCGCATCCTCGATCAGCGTGGCGGATTTGGAGACCCAGATCGCCTTCCGACGCCCGGCCAGCCAGTTCACGAGAATGAGCCCCGCGCATTCGCGGCCCTTGCCGCAGCCGGTGCCGTCCCCGAGGAAATAGCCAAGACGATAGGCCCGCGCCACGGTGTCATCATCGGCGCGCGTTAGCTTGGTCTGGTCGTCATCGATGGTGAACCGACCGGGCAGATCACGCCCATGGGCATCATGCGCCATGATGATGGTCTCGAGCTGCGCCTCGGAGAGATGTCCCTCCTCGATCAATCGTGCTGGCAGGCACAATTCCGAACTGGCGCCACCCGAAGGCACGGGTGGCGCGACAGAGGCCATGGCGATGCTCTCGACCAACGGCGTGGGATGTTCCTGCGTGCCTGCAATCTCGATTCGTTGCGGGCGGTAGCGCGCATAGATGTCCGAGACGGGGGTGTTGTCGCGCGGGACATCGAAGCTTGTGAAGCAGAGCGGGCGGACGGCATTGGCCCGTGGTTTGGAGGCGGCGACAGGCGCAGCGACGGTCTTGCGCGGGGCAGATGATGGAACGGTTGCTCGAGCATGAGGGATTGCTTCAGCCGATTGGCCGGGGCGTATCTCGAGCCGGGTCGCGGCCACGGCGTCGATAAAAGGAAGGGCTTCATCCAAGTCCCGGACACTGGCGCGGATCATCTCGCCGTCCTCCTGCACCTTGTCGAAGACTATCAGCTGAGTTTCGACAGAGGTTCCGAGCTTGCGGTAGACCTGCCCCGGCATCGTCAGCGCCAAGCGCGGCGTCAGGAGACCGCAGGCGCGGGACCAATGCGCGGTATCGCGTTCGGGCGTGAATCCTGGCGGCATGATCGCCACCAGCCGCCCACCGGGCGCGAGACGCTTCGCTGCCGCAATGAGATGCTTGGCGGCGATGTGCTTGTCTCGCGAGCGATCGACCGAGGAAGCGAAGGGCGGATTCATCACCACGACGTCGGGCAGAACCGGCGTCTGCAGCAGATCGTCAATATGCTCACCGTCATGGCCCGTCACATCGCCGCCAAAGACCGCGCGCAATAGGCTCTGGCGAAAGGGGTCTATTTCATTGAGCAAAAGCGTGGCACCGGCCCGGGCGGCGAAAGCGGCCAAGGCGCCGGTGCCAGCCGAGGGCTCCAGAACGGTCTCGCCCTTGCGAATGGCTGCCGCCCGCACGGCCATTGCCGCGAAAGGCAACGGCGTGGAAAACTGCTGCAGCCGGATCTGTTGCTCTGACCGGCGCGTTTCCGTCAGGAGACGTGACGCAAGGAGTTTTGCGGCGGAGTAATCATCCTCACTGTTGTCGCCACGTAGCAGCGCCTGCACAGCCGCCGCCTGCATCAGATCGTAGGCCATGCGCCAGTCCCACGCGCCGCTGGCATCGCTGCCATGAAACGTCTCGCGCATGATGCGCGCGAGCGCTGAACTGCGCAGGGGTTGGTAGTCGATCTCCGCGCCGATTTGCGCTAGCGCAGAGGCGAGATCAGCGTCGGAGATTGGGAAAGGCGGGTTTGCCGGATTGGGCTTGGTCATGGGGGTTTTCCTTTGGATCAGGGTCTGAGTTCCAAAGGACAAAAAGCCCACTTTCGCTTTTCGGGGTGATGAGGTCAGACCAAGAGGCATCCAATCGCCGACCGGCCAATCAAACGGTTTGTCGGAGTTGGTTTAGAAAACTGAAAAACCCGCCGCAATGCGACGGGCTTTTGCTTTCTTTGTGCAATGAGGGGAGGCATAGTGCCCGCAGTCTCAAAGCTCATGCTCTATATGGCACCGAAAGTCTTTACTGTCAATGTATCCACCGTTCACGGCTGATGAAGAACACCACCTTCCGAACGTCTTATCCGCACCTAGGTTTGCGACCTATCTGCGCGAAACCGGCAATGATAGGACGCGGGCTCTCCACCTATACCACTGGAATCTTCAAGTATCAGCCGCGTTCATGGTTCCACTCCATGTTTTGGAAGTTGCGCTGCGAAACGCGATCGTGGAAGCAATCGAAGCTGTCCACGGAGGAACATGGCCTTGGACACAAGGCTTCATCCGTTCGTTGCCGAACCCGCGCGGTCCGGCATACAGCCCCAAACGAGACCTCGAAGGCTGCGCAGCACAGCAACCCACTGCCGGAAAGGTAGTCGCCGAACTGAAGTTCGTGTTTTGGGAGAAGATGCTGACAAACAGGCACCAAGGCAGACTGTGGGACGATCATTTCTACGCAGTGTTTCCGGACGCGCCTCGTGGTGTCGCTGCCAACCAGCGCCGATCTGAATTAAGGTCTGACATTGAAGCCGTGAGGAGGCTCCGCAACAGAATCGCACACCATGAGCCTGTTTTTCCGCGCGCCCTTCAGGATGATTTTGATCGGATCATCCGCTGCATAAGATGGCGCAACGAAACGACCAGCAACTGGGTGCTAGAAATCGAGACGGTACGCGCACTCCTCGCAGTGCGCCCCTAAGCGTCCCGCCCCGCGAGATACTCCGCCAGCACAGGACTGGCCTCGCCCTTTGCAGAGCTGAGCAGCTCCGAGCCGGCAAGCGAGGCTTTCGACAGACGCACGAGTCCACCGGTTTCCTCGATCCGATAGCAGCGCCGCTTTTGCCGCCCGCGCCTGTAGTGGGTCACTGTGACGATCAGGCAGGTGCTGCCATCGGTGAGAGCCACAGGCGCGGCGAGCTTGATCCTGTCCCCCTCTTGATAGTCAGGGATCGTGGCCCAGTCCCGGCAGCGTTGGCGCCAGGCATGGGCGTAGCTGTCCGGATCTTTCAGGTCGGACAGCAGGGCCAACAGGCTCAGTGGCGCGCGGGATTCGACCGGTCCCGCGCTTTCCTCCATGTCCTTGTAGCCCCAGCAGCCGTCATTGTATCGGGTGAGGAAGACAGCCCCGAAAGTGATGGAGCCATCCGCATCGGTCACATAGGTCGCGTCCTCGACAGGGGTGCCGTCGAGATTGGCGACCCTTGCCGCCGCATACCAGGTGGAGCCGACCTTACAGGCCTTGACCAGTTCGGTTTTGCGCCTGTCGCCCTCGAAAGTGCAGAGCCGGGCAATCTCCGCTTTCTCATCTGCGTAGCTCTGGACGCGGCCGTCGGTGTAGAAGAGCCAACCCATCACGCCACCCTCCGATCATCGAGTTCCATCAAGGCATCGAGCGGCACGCGGTAGGGCTGCATGGCGTCGAAATCCTCGCAATTGCCGCAGTTCTGCACGATTGCGAAGGTGTCGCAGGCATCCTTGAGGATGACCCGGAAGGTGCCGCCAAGACCCGAGGGTACGTCGTATGTCCCGCCGATGAGGTAGTCCGAGGCCCGGCGCACGAAGACGCGGATGCTGTGGCCATCGGTGGCAAGCCGGATCGCGCCCTGCCCCCGGTCGATGAGCACCTGCACATCGTCGAGAATGTCCGTGTAGAACTGGCCGGTCAGATCGCGAAACGCCATGCGGCGCTGCGCCATCCAGTCGGTGTCCCGAAACGGGTTCATGCCATCGGCGAAAGCAAAGGACGGATCGGCTTGCTCGGTCGTGACGATGCGGGTGGTCGTGCCGTCGATCCCGTTCGAGCGCAGATGCACGCCATTGCCAACGATGAGGATCAGGGCGGGCCTGTCCACGGGTCCGTTCCAGTTGGGCAGGAAGGTTTTGCAAGAGCGTGCATGGGCGATCTGCGCTGCGACGGCGGAGGCAGAGAACTTGAGAATAGCCATGGAGATGTCTTTCGGTTGAGTGTGGGAAGGACGACCCGCGCGGGCGAAATGCTTCGCGCGGGTCGCGTAAGGCCTCAGGCCGCTTGCGCGGCCTCGCTGTCAGGCTCCGGGGTTTCCGCAGTGGTCTCCGCCTCATCAAAGGCGACACCGTTGGTCTGCATCATCGGCGGGCACCAGGCGTCCACAGCAGCGCGCTGCGCGTCGGTGAGGGTGGCGAAGGGTTCGGCGAAGAGCTTGTCGCAAAAGGCGACGATCTCTTTCTTGCTCGACGAGGCCAGCGTCACCGACTCCTGGGCGAGACCCAGATCCTCGCCGAGGATTTTCAGGAGCCAGGCCTTCTTAAAGCGATTGAAGAGCGCCGCAGTCGGCGTCCAATGGACGCGGATATCGGGCATAATCTCGATCTCGAAGTCATGCATCAGGCTGTCGCGCTGGCGGTCCCGCGCAAAGCAGGACTGCGTGGTGCTGGCCGTCGCATATGCGACGAGCTTGGCCTTCTCACCCGCATCGAGCGCGCGAAACGCCGCATACTGATCGGCAGGCGAACGCGCGTCATCGAGCCAGGACAGATCGAGCGCATCATGCGCCGCCGCCACCTGCTCGAGCGAGGTCTCGTCGATCTCGTCCATCTTGGCGTGGCTGCGGTAATCCTTGCGGGCCTCGACCTTGATGGCCTGCGTGACGCTCATGCCGGTGCCCAGAACGTCGCTGACCAACTTGAAGAGCGTCAAATCGAGCGTGGCCTCGGGATGCAGCGCCATTGCAGCGCCAAGGGCCATCGCCCGCTCCGTCTTGAGGTCTTCGGCCAGCGAGGCCGGGTAGGTGATCTCGCCCGCTTCGGACTCGTGCTTGCCGCCCTGTACACTTGAGGCGCTGCGCGCTGCCTCTTGCTTGTCCTCGGGGCGCACAAGGCCCACATGAATCGTCACCTTCCCATTCGACCACGAGGCGATAACCCCGGCCCGCGCCAGATCCTTGGCGCTATAGGCCTCCTGCAGGTCGCGAGCTTCGTCTTCCAAAGCATCCACGCGGTCGCAAAGCGCGTTGTAGGCTTCGTCCTCGAGCCCCTCATCCTCCACCTCAAGCTGGAGTTGCTCGAGCGCGGCGGTGATCTCATCGATGCGCTTCTGGGCAGCCTCATCCGGCTCGATCGGGCCGGGATAGACGCGGCCATAGTCGGCCATGGTCGCGTAATCATAGCGCACCATCGCATCGGCCCAGGCAAAGCCCAGTTTTGCGCGGGCTTGCTCAGCGGCGGCACCGAGCTTCTCGAGCAGGATGGTTTCGACCAGCGCCGCATCCTCGAGCACGGAATGCTCTTCCAGAAGGTCAGCCGCAATGGCCCCGCCGCGCGCCTCATAGACCTCACGCACGAATGCCCCGATATCGTCACTGACCTGCACACCACGCGACTTGAGCGCCTGCCGCACCGTGTAGGCCTGCAGGTAGCTGTCCTCCTTGGTGAGCGCCTCATAGACTTCGCGTTGCACCTCCTGGCTCGGATGCTCAGCAAAAGCCTTCATCGTATCGAGCGTGATCGTCTTGGCCCGGGCAGCCGCGCGGATGTCGGGGTGGATCAGGCCATAGCGCAACCGTCCTTTCACGGCGGCAACCGTCGTTCCGAAGGTCTTGGCGATCGTTTCGGGCGTCTGGCCGTCGACCTCCATCATCCGCGCGAAGGCCTCGAATTCGTCGATGGCATTCATCGGCGCTTGCGTGATGTTCTCGGCGAGCGACAGAGCCGTGGTGACGTCGCAGTCCTCAGGGACAAGGCGGCAGTCGACCTTGGTTTTCGCCGTGAACCCCTTGGTGGCCTTATCGGCGATCAGCTCCTTCAGCGCGGCATGGCGCCGGCCACCGGCCAGCACGGCGTATTTGCCGTCGACCTGCTGGACCAGAAGCGGCTGCAGGAGGCCCAGTACAGCGATGCTGGCCTTGAGATGCGCGATGTTCTCGGGGTCATAGGTTTCCGGTGCGTTGCTGCGCACATTGGCGGGGTGGGCGACAAGATCGCCAATGGCGACGGTGAGGGGGGCAAAGCTTGTGGTCATGGGATATCCTTCCAGGTGGGTGAGCTGTGGCCCGCGCGCGCGGGCGTGACCAATCCCCGGCTTCAGGGATCACCACGACAAAAGGCCCACTCTCCCTTTGAGGGGCAGCGGGCCTTCCGTGTCGGTTGTGTGGGTATTGAGGCTAACCCCTGCCCTACCAGTCGCGCGCCAGCATTATGGTCAGCACGCGCACGGTGGTGGCGGGATTGTCCGGGGCCTCGGCACCATAGCGGAAATCCGAATCCGCCTCGTAGAGATCGATTTTCCAGAACACGGTCTCGCCCCGGATCTCGACTGCCCCGAAATCGTGCCAGCCTTCTGGATCATTCTCGGGCTCGAACGTGGCAAACTCGCCGGCGGCCTTCACCGCCTCGGCCATGAAGCCGTCGCCGGCCTCCATGAGCGAACGGGTGACGTGCATCCGGCCCTGGATGGGCTGCGCGGGTGGTACCCCGAGGCAGGCAAGCTTGCGGAACGCGTCGTTCTGCGCCGCGATCACGGTCGGATCTGGACGGTCTGGCTGGGGTTGAACGATCATGGACATAGGGATCTCCTTTGAGAAGTTGAAACACCCTTCCCAAAGCCAGCTTTTTCTTTTCCGCTTGGCGGAAGGACCGAAGCAGAAGGTGCCCTACCCGAACAGCCCCTTGGGTCTGTAATTCGGGTTGGGGATGGTTTCGATCCAGCCGCCCTGGTCCGTGATGGTCTCGAGCGCTGCCGAGAGCGGATACGCGCCCTCAGACGCGCTCCACCAATAGGCACCGCGTTTGAAGGAGATGATCTTGCGGCGGCCGTCGTTGAAGCAGGCCACCCGCAGCGTCTTGGGTTCTTTACGTGACATGGGAGTCTCCGTTTACTCGGATGTCAGGCGGCCTCGGCGCGGCCCCCTGCCCTACCCGCCTCAGATTTGGCGATCAGGTAGTCGCAGGCGCGCTGCGCATCCGCAGCGTGCTTGAAGATTGCGCCCTTGTCCGACCGAAGGACGCGCAACCAGTTGTGGAGGTAGGCGGCATTCATCTCGAGCGTATGCGCGGTGAAGCCAAGCGTTTGCCCCAGGAACACCGAGGTCAGTTCCGCGACGATCTCCTCGCGGGCGTAGGAGGTATTGCCGAACTTCGAGAGCCCGAAATCACGGTTCAGCCGATGCGGTGCTTTTGTGGCATGGGCCAGCTCATGCGCCCAGACCCCGTAGAAATTCCGCGGGTTCTCGAACCTGGAAATGGATGGCATGAACACCTTGTCCACGGGCGGCAGGTAGTAGGCTTCCGTCCCGGTGAAGACGGTCGTGATGTCGATGGCGTCGAAAAACGCCTGCATATGCGGGATGGGCTCGGACGGCGGATGTTCAGACACTGGCTCCGGGTCCGGATAGAAGCTCTCGGGCAGGCCCTCGATCTGGCAGGCATTGAACACGCGGTAGGATTTCTGGAAGCGAAAGATGCGGGCTTCCTCGGAGTGATCATCCCCGTCGCTGCGACCGTCCTCATCGGCGGCGTTCGTCCGGCTTTGTCCGTAGTAGACGACGACGGAGGATTTCTCTCCCTTGCGCACCTTTGCGTCCAACGCATTGGCCTGCGGAATTGTCATCCAGAAGGGCGAACTGTGGCCGGCCATCACCGTTCGCATGGTCAGCAGAAAGTTGTTCACGCCCTGGTAGGGCTCACCGCCCACGCGCAAGGGGCGAGCGCTGCCACCTGCGGTCCAGGGCTTGCGCCACGGCAGCACGCCGCGTTCGATGATGCGGATGATTTCGTTCGTGATGACCTCGGAAGCATCGAATTTGGGCGTGCGGGATCGGGCCATGGCTGGCCTCCTTTCGAGTGTTGGTGAGAAGATTGGGGATCAGATTGACCGACAGGGCCGCGGATCGTTGGCGATCCTGGCACCGAGGGCTTCGACCATGTCGATGTAGGTGGTCAGCGAGACAGACTGGCCGGCACCTGAATGGTCAGGGTCGACAGATCTGTCCCGCGCCACCCGCGGCAAGTTCGCGAATGCGATGACATCGGTGACGGGTCGGATATCGATGAACGGGGTCCCTCGTGCGACCGCAAGAGCGGCCAAGGGAAAGCGTTCGATCGGCGCGAAAGTCGACACTGTGGTCCAGCCGAGATGAAGGAACGTCCCACCCTCCCCGCAGATCACATGCGCGTTTGGCAATAACGCCGCCTGCTTCAGATGGCCGAGATCACGCATGACGGTCTCGCTTTCGAGCCGCTTCGCCAGCCCCGTCTGGCCAGTTCGGCGCAGTTCTCTATGCCGCCACCAGGAGGCAGCGGTCGCGCGCAACACGCGCAAGACACCTGTTTGCATCGGAATGCCCTTCATCAGGAAAGACAGACCGGAATCCGGCCCGGACCCATCTGAGGGACCCCAAAGGCCCTCATCCGTCAGTCACAAAACCCGAAGAACACTTTCACTTTTCGTGGACCAAACCCATGAAACACCCAACCGCCACCGAACTGTACTGGTACGACGGGATCAGAACTTCCACAGGGCCCATCGGCTAGACCTGTGGCGGTTCCTTCTTCACGAGATAGCCCAGACCGCTCAATCGGCCCGCAACTGCCAACTTCTTCGTAAAGCGTGCTGATGCTTTGGCTTCCCGTCGATGTAGCGGATCGGCACCCTGGAAAGGGAAATCATGTCGATGAAGGCTGTTATGGGCATGATTTCTCATCGCGAATACCAAAAAACGCAATAACCTATTGTTATTAAATCATTTTCCTCCATCTGACGGATCAGATCATTCCGCAGCCAACGTCAATGCACTCTTTTGAAGAGTTCGGGTGTCATGAAATCAAGAGATTGAGTTGCAACCGCTGTTCTGCGATGTCCTCGTCGTCCACTACGACCAAATCAGCGGAACGCGGGACCGCTGGCAACCAGCTGCTGCGCTTGAGGAACCGATTGCCTCGTTGGCCATGTCGCCATTATCGAAGTGACTGAGAAGTTACCGGCTCCCCCTTCCCCGCGCGCGGGAATTCGAGGATCGAGCCCTTAGTCAAACGGTTTTGGCAACCATCGATCGTCTGCTCCTTGTGCGCTACGGCCCGTAGCCACGATATCATGCAACAGACATCCACAACCTACCTCTCAGGCATTAGCACCGATGAAGGCCAAGCGAATATCCGAGGCCAGGACCCAAATCGCCGTCAGCAGGCGCCGGATAGCGTAGAGCCAATTGTTGAGGGTATTCATCATCAGATCTCAGACATCGAAAAGGGCAGGGGCCGCGGAGGCGCGCAACTGCTAGGTTGGCTGCAGCGCAACGCTCTGTATGTTCTTCGCTAGCCGCCTTTGCGCTACTAGCAGCGATGGTCACCAGCTGAGGTTTTACCATGATGATCGGGATGCCCTCGTCATCAGAGCTTCGCCGGGACGAAGGCGAAAGCCACTTTCACGATCTCAAATACCGCCACACCTCAACCCCCTAACTTTTCTCTCTCGAACACCGTTTGTGTGCCGAGAGCCTACTTAACAGCTGTTAAGTTATGCCATGCCAGCCGCACGAGATCGGAGTTTAACAGCTGTTAAGCCGCGTTCCGCCGGCCAATCAATGCCATGACCATTGGGCCACAGGAAAACTCGCCTGCCGCAGCTTTGGCAGTCAGAGCTCGCAAGTATCCACCAGGCGATCTTATGTCGGCGAAGCGTTCCAGCATTGCAGCAACGACGATCGACGCTTGCTCCGGACCCATGAACCGCTGTGCTTCTTCCCATGCAGACGCACTGATTCCCATGGCTGGCCGCACATGGCACGCCGCATCGAAGAGCTGATGCCAATGCCGGATCTCACCTTGGTAGAAGGTTTTAAGCGAGGGACATGCCGCGATCACTAGGTGCAGCGGGATCTTTGGCAGGTGTCTTGTGTCCTGTTCATCGACGTCAGCCACAGCCTCATCCGTGTCCACATCTGGCACACCCGCCGCCGCCCCGCTTTTTTCTAAAGCAGGTTCAAGATCTATAGATTCTTTATTTGAATTATGATGGTGACGCTCAGAATGGGCATCATTGGTGTTCATTTCTTCTGTTTCAGGGCCATCAATGATGTTGCGTGCCTGGTCAAGGAGAGCTTCAAGGTCGGCTCGATAGGCCGCGAGGTCCTCAATTGAAAGCTTGCGGCGAAGCGCGCGGGCTGTGAGTGCGGCCTTGTCGCGAAGCTGATCCCAGAAGCCTAGGCCGGGCTGTATCTCGTCTCCGAACTCGGCGAGGGCCGCGAGGTCGCGTCGCATGAGGCTTACGACCTCTCTCAGGCGCCTGACGCGCTCCTCAGCCTCACGTACGGCCTCTGCGGCCCGTGCTATCTCCTCGGACTGACAGTAGAGCGGGGAAAGATCGAAGCCAAAGGCAACGCGATCTTCGCCGTGCTTGCGGACGTAACGCTTCCCGTTGGGGCTATCGCGCCGCTGGAGCAAGCCAGCCTCGACAAGACGCGCGAGGTGACGACGCATCGTGGAGCAGGGCATACCATTCAGGCGCTCACAGATCGCCTTGTTCGAGGGGAAGACGACCATCTCGGCGTTCCCGCCAAGCGCATCGTCCGGAAAGAAGCTGAGGAGCCCCTGCAAAACCGTCAGATCACGTTCCGAGACCCCAAAGGCCGCTTGCGCCTTGGAGAGCTCGCGCAGGAGTTCCCACTTGTTAACGGGTCTGGCTGGAACAGATGCCTCGGGTCGCTCAATAACGCGCAAGTGGGCGTGCGAAATCGGCCGCATAAACGGCGAGATTGGTGTGTACTCCATGAAAATGTCCACGAAGACAAAAATTCTAGGGCCCGCGAATCGCTTTGCGCTTGCGGGGTAGGGGCCAGAACGCTACATTCAGAAGTGCGAAAACTGAGATTTTGTAGCGGGCTGATCCCGGTGCGAAACCTTACAAAGGTCTCGTGAAGCTAGCTTCTCGGGGCCTTTTTCTTTTTGCCTGTATCGTGCCTCCTTCTTGTTGGTTGCTCTTCCTCAGTCTCCTGAACGCTTCCAGCGCTCATGAAGCTCGGTAATCAGCTTTGGGGCGTTGCCTTCCAACCAGCTGATAAAATCAGGTTCATCCGTAGTTAGATCAAGTTTGAGCTGCTTGCCTTGGCGGCCGGTCTTGACCGTCGCAGCTCCAACACCGGGGATCGCCAAAGCAGGCACACCCTTTCTAGACGGGCTTGCTTTCTTCTCTGCGCTCTTCGCAGCTGCCAGAACTGCGAGAAACGCACGCTCAGAAACCTCATCGACCGAGCCGGAACTTCCGGACTTGGCTGCATGAGCTATTGCTAGCAGTTGGTCCCGATCACCGTCGTAGGCACCCAAAGCCTTTTTGAGCTCTTCCCATCTCGGGCGACCAATCCCAGGAGCTGCACCAATTGCCTGGATGAGATCCTCGCCGACCGTCCGAACGACACTCAAGAGCTGTGAAACCCCAGCTTCGTGGAGGTTAAGGACTTCGGCGACACCACGATTGGTGCGCTCAGCCCCTTCCAAATGGTCGCCGTCCAGAAGCGCCGTCGCTACAAGCGCACGTTCAATAAAGCTCAGATCACGACGCTCTTGGTTCTCGAGAAGCTGATCTCGAAGCGCTTGATCACCTTCAACCTCTGTGACGATGGCTCGAACTTTGATACCGAGTTCGCGACATGCTTCCAAGCGTCTGCGGCCATAGATCAGGTTGTAGCGATCGCCTTCCAGTGGGCGGACCAAGACAGGCACACGCTGACCGTTCTTGGAAATAGAGTTCTTCAGGCCCTCAACTTCAATCTGAAGCCTGTCATCCAACCGTCCTTCGGTAACAATCTGCGCCGGATCGATCTCAAAAACACCGCCACGCAGTCGGCGCCCTTCAAGAGCGTCAGGAGCGTTGCGAAGGGTCTGCAGCGGCAGGCCAAGTTTAGGCTTTCTTGCCATTCCGCCCCCATGTGTTCTGGATGATTTCAGCGATCTCATCGTTCACTGCATTCATAGATTCGATCGCACGATCAAACGTCTGACGCGTGAAGTCCTTCTTGTCAGCTTCGTAGAGCGTTTGCTTGGTCAAGCCGGCATCAGAAATTGCGGTCGACTCAACCATGTGATTAGTCAGGACCGACCTCCCAAAGAGCCCGCGAATGAAGGCGATGACTTCGGTCTGTGGCGCGTCGCCGACTTTGTATCGCGTTGGCAAGAAGCGAAGCCAATCGAAGCGCAGATTTGCGCCTGCATCCCTGATTACTCCAAGAAGATCCGCAGTCATTCGCAGGAATTGGGACATCGACATAAGGTCAAGCATCTGCGGGTGAACCGTCACGAGCACACCCAAGGACGCGGAAAGTGCTGACATCGTCAAGAAACCAAGTTGCGGCGGACAGTCGATCACAACAACGTCGTAGTTTGCTTCAACACTATCGAGAGCATCATGAACTCTCGCAAAGAACGCCTTTGCTCCACCTCGCTGGATCGCAGCAGGCGTCTCGTGCTCGAACTCCATGAGTTCAAGGTTGCCCGGGATAAGATCAAGGCCGCGGATGTAGGTCTTACGGATCACTTCGGCGATCGGAACCGGATCGTCATAGCGAACGGCATCATAGAGGGTTCCGCCTTCCATGAGGTCGAGTTCCGGCTGGATTCCGTGAAGAGCCGAAAGAGATGCTTGGGGGTCGAGATCGATCGCAAGAACCCTGTACCCCTTGAGCGCCAAGCGCTGAGCAAGGTGAGCAGACGTCGTCGTTTTGCCGCTACCGCCCTTGAAGTTCACCACTGAAATGACTTGAAGCTCGTCACCGTCGCGACGTCCAGGCACGTAAGTTCCAGCCTTTTTTGCGTTTCCTTCAAGCGTCTGCCGGATTTCCCAGATATCGTCGAGCGTATAGCGGCGATGACTTCCAGCCGTCGTCTCTACGTCAACGATCTTTCCTTCTCGATGAAGCTTCCGAAGATAGGTATGGTCGACGCCAAGGAGCTCAGCAGCTTCGCCGCTGGTCAAAGTGCGCATCACCTTCTTAGCATCTGGTGGGAAGTGTGCAGCGCGCTGAGCATGCAGGTTCGACGCGAGAAGTTCCGCGTAGTGCCCGATGGCGATATCTAGATCCTGTTCTGCTTCGCTCATGTCTGCCCCGATCCGTGGGCGCGTTTTTTATGTGACCGCGCGTTATTTTTCGAGACTATTGCCCGAGCAGCCAGATTCGTGCAAGCACTTTCTAGATTTAGTGGCAATCCGTTAGGCCAACACAAGTGTCGTGTTCAGAGGAGCCCCAACTTTTCCGCACGCTCAAGCAGCATTTTGACCGAAGACGGCTGCCAGATAGTGCGCCCTCGGGGGGTGCGCTCACGCATCGATTCCAGCCGGTTGCAGATCGCCTGCAGTGTTATTTCGGGGTCCGAGCCTTTGATGGCAGCCACGATAGCCGGCAGGCGGTCATCGGTTTCGCGGCGTCCGGCGCGGCCAAGCACTGCATCTGGTAGAAACCCGTCGCGGACATAGGCTTTCACAGCGCGGAGCAGGCGGCTTTGTGTCCAATGGCGATCTGGGGGCAGGGGGCCATTGATGATCCGCAGCAGGTCTTCCCAGGCCATATCCGGCCGCAAGCGGCGCACATGGGGCACCCAATCCTGCGCGGTCTCGTTGAGGCGCTCCATGTAGCCGTCCTGTCGCGCCAGCCGCACCTTGCGCAGCGCAGCGGGATCCTTGGCGCGTAGCCCAGGATTGCCACCAACGCGCCCTTTGGCGCGCGCAGAGGCAAGCCCGGCCTTTGTGCGCTCTCGTATCAGCGCGCGCTCGAACTCGGCCGCGGCGCCCAGAACCTGCAATGTGAACTTGCCCTGCGGGGAAGCGGTGTCGATGGGGTCCTGTAGGGAGCGGAAGAAAGCTCCCTTGGCCTCCAGACGTTCGATCACCTCCAGCAAGTGCGACAGAGATCGCGCTAGCCGGTCGATCCGCACAACGACCAGCGTATCGCCGCTCTGGACGCGTTCGAGCACGCGTGCCAGCACCGGTCGCGCGCGATTGCCGCCCGAGGCGTGCTCTTCAAAGATCTCGCCGCAACCCACAGTTTGCAGGGCCTCTGACTGGGGCAGGGGGGTCTGATCTTCGGTCGAGACGCGCGCATAGCCTATCAGGGGCATGAAAACGAGCCGTTTGCAATTTAAGGTATTGCTACTAAACGACCGTTTGTAAACGAATGCAAGTAGGTGCTCTCTCATTGTGTTCGTCCATAATGCCTTGGTTTTCTTGCGCTGAGCGCGATCTGAGAGGTTCCACCGGCAGTCGCACGCGCGTACTACGTAAAGAGAAAAGGCAACCACTACAAAATCACTTGGGTAATGCGCAAAAGAACAGTATTTTGCACATATGAAACCCCAAGCATCCGCGTTAACTGATGATTTCAATGACCCCCTCATCACCATCGAGGAGGATGAAGAGGCTCACGAAGAGGATCTCTGGTTTCTACCGGGACCACTCGAGGATGAACCGGATGATTTGCCTCCTGGGCCACGGGCGGAACCGCCAGACACTGCCGTCATCGAAGATTGGGCAAAGGCAGAAGGCGTTCACGCTGCTCGATTGGCACGGGTCGCTGGACGTCTGGGCGCTCTGGATGACCGGCTGCTGCGCGGCCCGGAAGGCTGGCGACATCGCCTCGCTCTTATCGAGGCAGCGGATCTTAGCTGGCTCAACGGGGACCGGGTGAGTTCTGATCGTCTGGCGCTCTGGATATCGATGCGGCTCTCGGGCGCACAGGATGACCCAAATGCCCTTGCAAGAGTTGGATGGGCTGTTCGGCGCCTTACAGGCGGTCCCGGACCAAAGGATGATTTGGCCGCCTTCCTGAATCGCCGCGATCCCGAGAACATTGAAGGCAGCGCTGAGCGTTTCGAAGATCGCGCGGGAGGATGGTTGGACGTAATGGCCGCCGCATCCGAGCTCCACCCAATCACCCGAGCTTGCATGGGCTTTCATCTCTGGAGTCTGGCGGGCCTCGGACAGCACGGCGACCAGATCGAAGCCGCCGTCACCGCCTCCAGAATCGCGGCCTGCGACGGAAGCGGCGCCGTATTCGCGCCGCTGGCTATGGGCGGGGCAGCGGCGCTGCGTGTCTCGGGTGTGCCAACCGAACGCTTAGCACGCTGGTTGGATGGGATGAACAGCGCAATTCTGACGGCGATGCGCACACTTGACGATATCGAAGCTTGGGCCAGTCGGGCAGAAAACGTCATGGCGCATTTGTCGGGCCGGACACCGACCGCCTTGCGAGAGGTTTTCACGGAATGGCCCTTGGTCTCCGCCCCCATGGCTGAAACTCTGACCGGGGCCAGCCGCGCCGCCGTTCAACGCAATCTAGCGTGGATGGAGGCAAGCGGTTTGATCTGCGAAGTGACAGGGCAAGGGCGGTATCGCATGTGGAAGACTCTAGACGGATGATATGTCACGACATGTGAAAGAGCGGTCTATTTCATTTTTGTTCATTTGACGCGCTGGCACTGAACCTTTGTGAGCAAGCGATCCGGCGCGAGATCGCAAAGGCGTTACTCGAGACGCCATATGCGATGTTTGGTACTATTCTGCCCATCAATTGAAACAAAACCGTCACCTGCCTGTCATGTGGCCGTTTCAATCCCTCGAAATCATTCGAACGAATTTCATATTGGGGGAATCATCATGAAACTTCGTTCTGTCCTGGCCGGCGCTGCGCTGGCGATCACTGCCGCTGTCGCGGCCCACGCTGAAACCTGGAAACTGGCTGTCACTGACGTTGAGGGCATGGAGCGCCTGCAACTGGAGTGGGGTCCGTTCAAGGATGCGCTTGAAGCAGCCACTGGCGACACTTTTGAATTCTTTGCCGTGAATTCGCGCACCGCGGCGGCAGAGGCCCTGCGAGGTGAAACTGTTGATTTTGTTGTATCCGGCCCTGCGGAATACGTGGTCATCAACAAGTTGACCAATGCCACACCAATCATCGGTCTGGGTCGTCCAGACTACCACTGTGCAATCGTTGTGCGCGCCGACAGCGGCATCAACACGGTTGCGGACCTGAAAGGCAAAAAGGTGGCCTTTGGTGACATCGGCTCCACCTCCAACATGCTGTGCCCGATGCAGGTTCTGGCCGACTACGGCCTCGACCCAGTCAACGACATCGAGAAGACTCATACCTCCCGCAACATCGCGCATGAAGCATTGAAGAATGGTGATGTGGACGCGCTCGGGTCGAACGCGGGCAGCTGGCTGAGCGTGCGCAACAAGGAAACCGACCTGCCCTATGGTTTTTTCAAGATGATTGCGCGCTCGGGAGATCTGCCGAACGACATGATCATGGTTGGCGCGCATGTGCCCCAAGAGGCGGCGATGAAAGTGCGCGATGCGATCCTGGCCAACAAGGACAGCATCATTGCGGGCATCACCGCCCACGAAGAGAACGACAAGTATGTTGGCATGGACCTCGTCTCGATCGAGGACAGCGCTTACGACTATGTCCGTTCGATGTATTCGAATGCAGGCTATCCGCAGTTCGACAATTTCATTGGTGACTGAGTTGAGTGTCGAAACACTGGTCGCGCCCGCGCGGCCAGATAAGACCGGGGCAGAAATCTCTGCCCCGGTTCTGCCCGTTGATCTGCGTGTGACCGGGCTCGCCAAGAGCTTTGCCGGAACGCAGATCTTCAAAGATGTCTCCTTTGGTCTATCTCGCGGCGAGGCCGTGGCCATTGTCGGCGCGAATGGCACCGGGAAGTCGACGTTGCTGCGATGTCTGATGGGGTTGATCCCTGCCGATGCCGGAGCAATCAACGTCTTGGGCACAGATGTGCGGAGCGCTGGGGGCGCTGGCCTGCGCGCCATGCGGGCGCAGATGGGTTTGGTCAGCCAGAAACACAATCTGGTGCCGCGGTTGTCGGTTCTGTCGAACGTCGTGCAG
Organism: Roseovarius sp. MBR-79; assembly: GCF_053628555.1. NCBI lineage: Bacteria > Pseudomonadati > Pseudomonadota > Alphaproteobacteria > Rhodobacterales > Roseobacteraceae > Roseovarius > Roseovarius sp. MBR-79. The sequence continues at coordinate 71,615 of NZ_JBRJGP010000016.1, forward strand.
GGACTGTTGGGCCAGCGCCCTGGTATCCGTCACTGGAGCCAGAGCTTTGCGCCTGCCACATCGCGTGATGCAGCCATGGCAGCATTGGAGAAAGTGGGATTGGCGCATTTGGCAAACCGCCGGGCGGATCGCTTGTCGGGCGGGCAATCACAGCGCGTGGCCATCGCCCGCGCGCTGGTTGGTCAGCCCAAGATCCTGATCGCGGATGAACCGACCGCCTCGCTGGATCCGGCGGCGGGCGAAGACGTCATGGATCTGTTCTTCGATCTGGCCCGCCAGGAAGGCGTGACGGTGATCTTCATCTCGCACAACATCGACCATGCCCTCCAATATGGCGACCGAGTGCTTGGTCTGGCAGGCGGGGGCATGCCGCTGGACGCGCGGGCATCGAGCCTGAGCGCCGCAGAATTGCGAGGGCTCTATGACTGACACGTCTCATCCGATGGGACTTCCCGCCCGCTATGAGCGCCCCTCGGCGCTGGCGTTTCTGGGCTATGCCTCTGCCATCGTGATCATTCTGTGGTCGTTTGCAGGCGCAGGCTTTTCCATCGACAAGGTGATCTCGTCACCGCCGCGTTTTGCCGATTTCATAGACCGTGCCTTCCCGCCCAATCTTGAACCTAAAGTGCTGGTGCGGCTGGGCTGGAAAATGCTTGAGACCTTGCAGATCGCACTCGCGGGCGCGGTGATTGGGATAGTCCTGTCGGTGCCAATCGCTCTGTTGGCGGCGCGTGGGTTGATTGCGCCCCCTTGGATCAATCAGATCGTGCGCACTGGGCTTGGCTTCATCCGGGCCGTCCCAGATATCGCATGGGCCTTGGTCTTTGTCGTCGCAGTTGGCCTCGGCCCCTTTGCGGGCATGCTCGCCATTGCCATCGACACAATCGGCTTTTGCGGCAGGTTCTTCGCGGATGACATGGAGGCCGCCGACAAAGGCCCTTCGGAAAGCCTGACAGCCACCGGTGCGCACAAGCTGGACGTGGTCGCCTGCGCCACGATCCCGGCGGCGATGCCTGCCTTTATCTCGACCTCGCTCTTTGCAACCGAAAAGGCAGTGCGGTCCTCGACCATCCTTGGCCTTGTGGGGGCAGGGGGCATTGGGATCGAGCTCAAAGTGGGTTTTGACCTCTTTGACTACCCCACTGCCATGACTGTTATCCTGATGATCGCTGTGGTGGTCATCTCAATCGAATACCTTTCGGGCTGGGCCCGGACCAAGATTATCGGAGAACAACGTTGACCGTCATCACCAAGACCGACACCGCGGATCAGCATTGGAGCAAGATCTGGGACGAGATCGAAGAAGGTTCCAAATGGTTGACGCCCGAGCCGGATGTCAAACGCTGGGCAGAGGGGCTGGCGCAGGGCGCGAGCGTGCTTGATCTTGGCGCCGGGGTTGGGCGGCATGCCTTGGCTCTGCAAGCCGCTGGTTTCGAAGTAACGGCGCTCGACGCCGCCCCCGAGGGATTGGCCGAGATCGACAAGGCGGGCACTGGCGTAAAGACCCAACTGGGTCGCATGGATGACCTGCCGTTCGAGGATGGCGCATTCGATCACGTGCTCAGCTGGAACGTGATTTATCATGGTGATGAGACGGTTCTGCTCAATACCATTAGTGAGGTGCGCCGGGTGCTGAAACCGGGCGGGACCTTCATGCTGACCATGCTGTCCAAACGCCGCCTCTGGATCGACCGCAAAAAACTGAACGGTCCAAGGGAAATCAGCCGCAACACATGGGTGTTTGACGAAGACGGATCGGACAAGCGCCACCCGCATTATTATTGCGGCGCGGTGGAGATGCTGGCCCTCTTCCAAGGCTTTGAAGTGATTTGGATGGAAGACCGTGAGCATGAAAAGCCCGGGTCCTGGCACTGGCATCTCATTCTGGAGCGTCAGGCATGATCCAGACCTTCGTGGGGGCGGAGGTGTACCTGCCTGATGAGATTACAGATACAACTGTCACGATAGACGGCGGGACCATCGTCGAAATTGGTGGCCCGGTTCAGGGTTTGGAAATAGACGCGCGCGGCAAGATCCTCGCGCCTGCGCTGATAGACGTGCATGGGGACGCCTTTGAGCGGCAGATGATGCCGCGTCCCGGGGTCTATTTTCCGACAGAGACAGCCTTGATCGACACCGACCGGCAGTTGGCCGCGAACGGTATCGCAACCGCATATCACGCCATCACGTTGGGGTGGGAACCGGGCTTGCGCGATGTGGGGCGCGGGCGCGAGTTGATGCAGGCCATGCAGGACCTTGCGCCGCGTCTGACGGTAGAGAACCGGGTGCAACTGAGATGGGAGACCTTTGCCTTCGAAGCGCTCGATGTGATCGACTGGGCTTTGAAAGGACCGCTTGGACCGTCTGTTGCTTTCAACGATCACACATCGATGACGATGCGGGCCTATGATGTGCCTATTCAGGACCGGGCCTTTGAGTTGTCCCCAGATTTCTCGATTGCGTCGCTTGATGACGAGCGGATGAAAAAGCGCACGGCTTCCAAGGCGCATCGCGCGGGGCTGAGCGAAGGGGATTACATCGCTTTGCTGGGTAAGGTCTGGGATCGTCGGGTCGATGTGCCGGAGACCATCGCTCAGGTTGCGAAGATGGCCCGAGACGCGGGTGCGCCGATGCTGAGCCATGATGACACACGTGCCGAGACGCGTGCCTATTTCCGCGATCTGGGCGCGTCGGTTGCCGAGTTTCCGATGGTCATGGAAGCGGCTGAGGCCGCACGCGCCGGGGGCGATGTGATCATTTTTGGCGCGCCGAATGCGGTGCGCGGCGGCAGCCATATCGGCTCGCTTGGCGCGGGTGATATGGTCGAGGCGGGTCTGTGCGATGCGCTGGCCTCCGACTACTTCTACCCTGCGATGCTGGCGGCGGTGCACCGACTGGACCGCGAAAAACGCGCGGGCCGTCTGGATTTGTGGTCGCTGGTCTCCAGCGGTCCGGCCCGGGCCATGGGGCTCGCGGATCGTGGCGAGATCGCTGTCGGCAAGCGAGCCGATCTTGTGCTCGTGGATTGGCCCAAAGAGCAACCCCCCGCAATCCAAGGCACCTGGGTGGGTGGCCGCTGCGCCTATCGCGGGATACCGCTTGCTGCATGACATGGAACCGGGACTACCTGCCCGCCATCGGGCTCGGGATCACGCAGATCATGGGCTATGGCACCTTGATGTATGCCTATGCGGTGCTTTTACCGCCTATGGCTGCTGATCTTGGACTGAGCCTGTCCCAGATTTTCGGCGTGCTTTCGGCTGGGCTGTTGTTTGGCGGGCTGGTCTCGCCGCTGTCAGGGCACCTGACGGACCGCTTTGGCGGTAGATGGGTCATGGTGGGCGGCTCGCTCGTGGCGGGGCTGGCGTTGATCGCCATGAGCAAAGTCACCTCATGGCAGCAGCTATTCGTCACGATCCTTGTGGCCGAAGGCGCGGGCATGTTCGTGCTTTACAATGTGGCCTTTGCCGCTGTGGCGCGCCTTGATCTGAGTGTACCTGCGCAGCGTTCGATCTCGATCATCACGCTCTTTGGTGGTGTGGCCTCGACGATCTTCTGGCCGCTGACACTGGCCCTGTTCAATGCCTACGGCTGGCAAACAACCTGGGTGATCCTTGGGCTCGCGTATCTGATCGTTTCCCTGCCGATCCATGTTGCCGTCTTGCGTGGTCCGGAAAGAGACACACAAAGCGCAAAAAGGGCGCAAAGCGCGGGCTGGCCCGAACTTCAGGGCGAGGCGCGCAAACGCGGGATGTTCTGGATGGTGATTTCATTCATCTTCTCGGGCTACCTCATGGGGGCGGTGATGACGCTCTGGGTCACGAACGTGCAGGACCTTGGCCATACCGCCGCGATGGCCGCCTTGGCGGGTGCGGTGATCGGACCGTTCAAGACGGTTGGTCGCTTATTCGAGATGCTGATCACGCGCAACATGCACCCGCTGGGCACCTATCTTCTCGCGCTGTCGCTCCAGCTTGGGGGCTTTGTCGTACTTTTGTCGGTGGGTTTTACTGTGCCCGGCATCCTGATCGCCGCGGCAATTTACGGGATGGGCGACGGGATCAAGACGATCGTGCGTGGCACGCTTCCGCTCGCCCTCTTTGGCCATAAGGGCTATGGCGCGCGGCTTGGCTGGATTGCGTCTGTGTCGATGGCCGTGAACGCAACGGCGCCGTTTGTCTTTGCCTGGCTCACGCAGGTGTATGGCGGCTGGTGGAGTTTTGCCGTCATGGCGTTTTGCGTGGCTGTTGCATTCCTCGCTTATCTGAAAATCGAAGACCCAAGAAGGACTGCCGTCTATGACCCCGCTTAAGATTGGTGCCTGCCTTGCACCGCATGAGATCGCTGACCATCGCGATTGGCTCTTTGACGATGGCCGCGACCTCGAGTTGCAGGGATTTAGCACACACAAAGAGCTCCTGCTTGAGTTTGAAGACCGCATTGCAGCAGCGAAAGAAGCGCTGCAGGGCTTTGACGGGCGTATCGGGATACATGGGCCGTACGAAGGCCTTGATATGGATAACAAAGACCCCGAGCTGCGCCCGCTCATCACCGCCCGTTATCTCAAAGCGCTGGAAGCGGCGGATCGGGTCGGCACGCGGCAGATGGTGCTGCATTCGCCGTTCAACCGTTGGTACGCATGGTACCGGTTGAACAAGCCGAATTATTGGGAGACCAAGCTGGCGCGTATCCATGATGTGATGATGCCCGTCGTCAAAGCGGCGGAGACAGCCGGGATCACGCTAGTGATCGAGAACATTCTGGACGTGGACCCAGCCAGCCGCCGCGCCATGGTCGACAGCTTTGACAGCGACGCGATTGCCCTCTCCATCGACACGGGCCACGCGCATCTTGCGCGCCGTATGTCTGGTGCGCCACCGGTGGATTATTTTGTGCGGGATGCAGGCGATCAGCTGCGCCATGTGCACCTACAAGACCTCGACGGGCACGCCGACCGGCACTGGGCACCGGGCGAAGGCGAGATCCATTGGCAAGAGGTTTTTCGTGCCTTGGCAGAATGCGCATCCGACCCGCATCTGGTGCTGGAGCTTCGTCGCAAATCAGACATCCCTCAGGGCTTTGCCTATCTGAAAAGCCTCGGTCTGGTGGAGTGAACGTGACAAGCAAACGACAGGTCGATTCGCGATGCACATGCTCGGATTTCAATCGATCCGATTGGGTTTAGCTCAGAAAAACTAAGCAATAAATGGCATCAACGATCTAGCGTTGGCATGCGGCCTAAACGCGGTTAATCTTCATTAAACTGTTACAAAGCTGCCTGCCATGAACATCACTCACTACATCGCCGAGACCGACGGCAGAAACGCTATTGCTGCCATCTGGTTCAAGCCAAAGGGGCGAAAGTCACCCAGAGTGTTTGACGTCGTCAATGATAGGTTCGACCCCAATGAGGAAGCTAAGTATTCGGGGGCCTCTGAAGCCGAGATTACCCGATGGCTGCTTGCGCGATCAAAACCGTTCTCTGGGTAACGACACCCAGTTCAGCCAATTTTTGTTCCTTGGCTCCACACCCCACGCAGAAGCGGCGCCGCTTCGGTTTGGCGAACCCTCAGAACATCGCCCCGCATCCCGACTTGTAGAACGCCACGATCGTCAAGACGCGCGGCTTGCGCCGGGTTGTATGTCACGGTTGCGATCGCGCGCGGCAGATCATCCCAGATCAGAGCGAGATGGAAGGCGGAAAGCAGAAGCGCTGAAGGGACATAGTCGGATGAAACGATGTCCAGTAGATCCTGTTTCGCCAACTCCTCAGCCGCGACATTGCCGGAGTGAGAGCCACCGCGAATGAGATTGGGCGCGCCCATCATTACGGCGATGCCATGCGTGCGGCAGGCCTTGGCAGCCTCGACCGTCGTTGGGAATTCAGCAAAACCAACGCCGTTGGTGGCTGACGTCGCGACGTGCTCTGCCGTCGTATCGTCATGACTGGCTAGCACTGCGCCCAAACGGGTTGCCTCGGCCACCGCGCCCTTTTCGTGCTTTGCACCGAACCGCTCCTGGAGGCTGAGCAGATTTTCCACATGCTCAGCAAATTCGGCATCATTCATACCACGTTTCTTGGCGACGTAGGTCTTGAGCGCAGTCAGATCCCGGAACTGTCGTTGTCCAGGCGTGTGGTCCATCAGGCTGACAATACCCACCCGGTCATCCGGGCCAAAGGCGGCCAGCTCCTCCAGCAGGGTCTCAGAGCAGATCTCGGCGCGCAGGTGAAGAAAGTGGCTGATCTTGAACATACCTTCCGCGCGTGCGGCTAAGAGCTCGTCGGCCAGTTTGCGGGCATAATCGATGTAGCGGCCTTTGCCCGAATGGATGGACCCAACGCGCATGGCATCGAACACCGTAGTGATCCCGGTAGAGGCCAGTTCTGCATCATGGGCAAGAAGAGCAGGCAGATGGGGCCAATCAACCTCGGGGCGCGGCTCGATGTGGCGTTCGACATTGTCGGTGTGCAATTCCACAAGGCCGGGAAGAACCAGATCGCCTGCGCAATCCAAGGCGCCAGTCGGGATGCTGTCACCTTCAGTGATCTCGGCAATGACGCCCGCTTCGATCGTGATAGACCCAAGAGCTGTCCGATCTGGCAAAACAAGCTGGGCATTGGCAAGACAAAGGTCTGCTGACATCGCGGTGTCACATGCGTTTGACAAAGATGATGCAGTAAAAGGGGAATTCATGTCATACGCTCGTTTTGCAATTTACTATGTGCCGCCCGACGGCCCGCTGGCCGAATTCGGCGCAAAATGGTTGGGCTGGGATGTTGTGACGGGCCGTGAGGCTGTTCAGCTCGATGTGCCCGATTTGCATGACATCACGATGACACCGCGCAAATATGGCTTTCACGGCACCTTGAAACCGCCATTCAGATTGAAAGAGGGTCAAACGCTTGAGGCGCTTGAAGCAGCTGTGTCGGGCTTGGCAGGTGTGCTTTCTCCTGCAGCTTGTGACGGGCTGAAATTGACGCAGTTGGGCCGATTTCTGGCGCTCACGCCCTTTGGAAAGCTGGACAGCTTGCAAAGTATCGCAGAGGCTTGCGTGCGCGATCTTGATGGGTTTCGCGCGCCTGCGGGCGAGGCAGAGCTTGCGCGCCGCCGGAAGGTAGGACTGAGCACCCGGCAAGAGGCGTTGCTCATGGAGTGGGGCTATCCTTACGTCTTCGAGGATTTTCGATTTCATCTCACACTCTCGGGGCGATTGCCCGCCGAGGGGTTGAGAGGTTGGACGGAAACGCTGCAGGGCCACCTGCCGGATTTGCCGACACCCTTCGTGATTGACCAGATTGCGCTTTGCGGCGAAAGGCAGGATGGGCGTTTTGAGCTGATCCATCGCTATACGCTCACGGGCTGAAGCAGCTGGACCGCGTGCACAATTGTCTGGTCGAGCGGTCCGTCATTGGAAAGCGTGATGACGTCTAAACCTGCTGGCAGTGGCTTTCTCGCCTCGGCCAAACGTCTGGCTATATCGGCCTCGGACTCGCGGCCGCGTGCTGCCAACCGGGCAGCCAAAGTCTCGGGCTCGGCCGTGATATTCAGAACTACGAAGTTCGGGAACGCATCTGCACCGGCCTGAAGCGCTTTGCGCGAGAAGTTGGCAAGGCAGTCGGTGCCCTTGTTTAACTGGTATCTCACTGTTTGCGGAATGCCATAGAACAGTCCATGCGCGCCCCAATGGACGGCGAACGCACCATCGCTCACAAGATCCTGAAACTGCGCCTCGGAAACAGGGTCGTAGTCTTCGCCGCCCAGACCTGGCGCGCGCGTGATGACCCGCCGGACAAGGTGCAGTTTCGGTATAACCTCGGCCACGCCTTGCATCACGCTGTCCTTTCCCACACCAGAGGGGCCAACAACTGCGATGAGGCGACCCTCGGTCATGCGGCAGACTCTTTGGGTTGTCCTACCGCTTCGCTGCTTGAGGACAGGCCGGGCGTAAAGGCGCTCACATCGATCTCCCGATCACACACACGAGCGCGCGCGGCCTCGTCATGGAAGATGCCAATGATCGCCGCTCCGCGGGATTTGGCCTCTTCAATCAGGGACAACACGACTTCCCGATTGGTCGCATCCAGGCTCGCCGTGGGCTCGTCCAGGAGCATCGCGGGATATGCGTGGGCAAAACCGCGCGCGATGTTGACCCGCTGCTGCTCGCCCCCAGAGAAGGTTGTGGGGGACAGCGTCCAGAGCCGCTGAGGGATGTTAAGCTGCGCCAGAAGGTCCTGTGCGCGTGCCTGAGCCTCCTCAGCAGGAACACCCAAGGCCCTGAGCGGGTCGGCCACCACGTCCAGTGTCGGCACGCGCGGAACGACCCGCAGGAACTGGCTGACATAGCCCAGCACCTCGCGGCGCAGCGCGATGATCTCACGGGGTTCTGCCTGCACGATGTCCACATCGCCGATGCAGATCGATCCCGATTGCGTCAGGTAATTGCCGTAGATCATCCGCATCAGGGTCGACTTGCCCGCACCCGAAGCGCCGGTCAGCGCCACGCACTCCCCGGGTGCCACGCGAAAGGAAACATCGCTGATGACTTCAATCACGGCGCTGCCCTGATTGTGCAGCGTGAAAGTTTTCGAGACGTGTTTTAGCTCAATCATCGCTCACACCTGCAAAACGGAAGAGACAAGAAGTTGGGAATAGGCGTGCTGCGGATCATCGAGCACCTGATCAGTCAGGCCCGCCTCGACCACACGGCCCGATTTCATGACCATCAAACGGTCAGCCAGCAGGCGCACCACAGCGAGGTCATGCGTGACGATGATCGCCGACAGCCCCATGTCGCGCACCAATCCGCGCAGCAGGTCCAGCAGCCGGGCCTGCACCGACACATCGAGACCGCCAGTGGGTTCATCCATGAAGACCAGACGTGGCCCTGTCACCAGATTGCGGGCAATTTGCAGGCGTTGCTGCATGCCGCCGGAAAAGGTTGTCGGGCGATCATCGACGCGGTCTGCATCAATCTCGACCCGCTCCAGCCAATCCGTCGCCTTGCCGCGAATGTCGGCGTAGTGCCGTTCGCCGACAGCCATCAAGCGCTCACCGACATTGCCGCCCGCGCTGACGCCCATGCGCAGCCCATCGCGGGCGTGTTGGTGGACGAAGGCCCAGTCCGTTCGCCCGAGCATCCGCCGCTCTGGCTCTGACATGGTGACCGTGTCTTTGGGGCCGTCCGCGCGGGTGTCGAACACGACTTGCCCGCCATCTGGCACAAGATGCCCAGCCATGCAGTTGAGAAGCGTGGACTTGCCAGAACCGCTCTCGCCCACGATGCCCATCACCTCACCGGGATAAAGGTCAAAGGACACATCCGCGCAGCCGATATGCGCGCCGTAGCGTTTGGTAATGCCTTGAACCGACAGCAAAGGTGTCATGCCGCGTCCTTTCCTTTATGGCCTGCGGCGCGCCGGGCCTCGCAGTAATCCGTGTCGGAGCAGACGAACATGCGCCCGCCCTGATCGTCCATGATGACCTCATCGAGATAGCTGTCGGTTGCGTCGCACAATCCACACGGGTGATCCGCCTTGCTGGCCTCGAACGGATGGTCTTCGAAATCAAGGCTGACAACCTGCGTGTAGGGCGGCAGCGCGTATATCCTCTGCTCGCGCCCTGCACCAAAAAGCTGGATGGCGGCCATGTCGCCCAGTTTCGGATTATCGAATTTCGGGATGGGCGACGGGTCCATCACGTAGCGGCCTTCGACCTTTACCGGATAGGCGTAGGAGGTCGCAATGTGGCCGTGCCGGCTGATATCCTCATAAAGCTTCACATGCATCAGCCCGTATTCCTCAAGGCTGTGCATCTTGCGGGTTTCGCTCTCGCGCGGTTCCAGGAAGCGTAAGGGCTCGGGGATCGGCACCTGATAGACGAGGATCTGATCCTCGGTCAGCGGCTCTTCGGGGATGCGGTGACGGGTTTGGATGACGCTCGCCTCTGAGGTCGCGGTGGTGGTCTCAACACCCGCCGTGCGTTCAAAAAACGACCGAATGGAAACGGCGTTCGTGGTGTCATCGGCCCCCTGGTCGATCACCTTGAAAGTATCATCCGGCGTCAAAATGGCGGCAGACACCTGAACGCCTCCTGTCCCCCAACCATAGGGCATAGGCATCTCGCGGCTAGCGAAGGGCACTTGATAACCGGGGATCGCCACCCCCTTGAGGATCGCGCGGCGGATCATCCGCTTGGTTTGTTCGTCCAGATAGGCAAAGTTATAATCGGTCATTCCGCAGCCTCCTGCACCTGACCCGCCCCGGCTTCGCGGCGCAGTTTTCGGACCAGTTCCAGTTCAGATTGGAAATCGACATAGTGGGGCAGTTTGATGTGCTCCAGAAAGCCCGTCGCCTGGATGTTATCGGCGTGGTAAAGAACAAACTCAGTGTCTTGTGCGGGTGCACCGACATTGTCTTCGCCTAACTCTTCCCAACGCAAAGCGCGGTCTACCAGCGCCATGGAGATCGCCTTGCGTTCGGATTGGCCGAAGACCAGCCCGTATCCACGGGTGAACTGAGGCGGTTCAGTCTTTGATCCCTTGAACTGGTTGACGGTTTCGCATTCGGTCAGGGTGACTTCACCAATCTCGATCGAGAATCCAAGCTCGGGGATGTCCATTTCGACGGGAACCGCCCCGATGCGCAACTCTCCTACAAAGGCATGGTTGCGCGCATAGCCGCGCTGCGTGGAATAAGCGAGCCCAAGGGTAAAGCCTTCATCGGCGCGGGTCAGCGCTTGCAGGCGGAGCGCGCGGTCTGCTGGCATTTCAAGCGGCTCGCGCGTCAGGTCGGGCGGCGGCGTGTTGTCATGCTGCGCTTCTTCGATAAGGCTTTCGCGGTTGAGAAACTCTGTCACATGCGGCACGTCGCCCGGCTCTGCTTCGCGCGTCGGCGCTTCCGGCACCTCGCCATCTGCTGCTAGTTTAAAATCGAGCAATCGGTGCGTGTAGTCGAAGGTCGGCCCCAGAACCTGCCCGCCCGGCAGATCTTTGAACGTGGCCGAGATGCGTCGGTCGCAGGCCATCGCACCTGTGTCAACTGGGTCCGATGCGCCGAAGCGGGGAAGCGTGGTGCGGTAGGCCCTTATCAAGAAGATTGCTTCGATCAGATCACCGCGGGATTGCTTGATCGCCAACGCGGCAAGGTCAGGATCGTAGAGAGAGCCTTCGGCCATGACGCGATCCACGGACAGCTTCAACTGTTCACGGATTTGCGCAATGCTGAGTTCGGCGACATCCGTGTCACCTCGGCGTTCTTCCGCAAGCCAGGCATGGGCGCTTTCAATCGCCCGCTCGCCACCCTTTACAGCCACATACATCAGAAAACCTCCGTGCTGCGAGGCAAAGCCGCCAACCTGTCGCCACAGGTGAAAATGAAATCGAGCCCGAGCGGAAACAGTGCGCGGTTGCTTTGGAAGGCGCGGGTTTCCGGCAGGGACAGCGTGGCCTCAGATTTGATCCCAGGTCCACGCAGCGTCGCGCCGGCCGCTTCGAGCTCAGCACATTCCACAATCAGGGTTGTAGAGCGGTCTGGATATTCCGGCGTTCCAACGGGATAGCTGCCAAGCGGCATCAATGCGTCCCAGTCGCCGACGGCAAACATCGCATGTGACGGTCCTGCCAGCGGGGCGCCCGTATGAAAGGCCAACCACGCGCGAATATCGTCTGTGTCAGCCTTGCCAGCAAGGTAGACAGGCGTGTCGGTATCGCACAGGGTCAAAAGAACGGTGCCCGCTGCGACGGACAAAGGTTCGGGCGGCGCGCCACCCTGAATGTCCTGAATCCTGCCCGGACGCGCCATAGCATCCATGACACTCCGGAACGCGTGGGCGGACCCTATGGCGGGATTGTCGAACCCTCCTGCCAGAGCGGTTGCCTGCATCAGTTCTCTCCCCGTGCCATTGTAAAGAACTCGACCTTCGTCGCAGCGGCTTTTTCGGCGCGAGCGGTCTTTGCGGCGGACTGCTCCGCCCCGAGCGGGTCAAGAACTGCCTTGCGAACGGCTGATGCATTACGACCTTGCATCAGCGCGTCGACAAGCGCCGCCGCTTCGGCATCAGACTTGCGGCGACCCTGAACATAGGCGTGGCCAACTTCACCGCTGGCGAGCGTCAGCGCGCAGCGCGTGACAGTCATCTCTCCGATGTTGAAGGGCGCGCCCGTCCCGCCAGCGCGGCCACGGACCATAGTGGTGCCGATCTCAGGCGCGCGCAGCCATGTGAATTCCGGACGCGTCATAGCGGCATCCAACAGGGCAGCAACGCGGCCTTCCGGAGCCTTGGCAAGCAGACCCATCCAGGCTTTTCGCTCGGCGTTCTCGTCGAAAGTGTCTTTCATCTCGACAACTTTTCCATATACTATACAACTATACACATCATAACAGATTCCCCCTCTCACAACAGAAGAGATTTGTGAAACTTGCGTGACAATTCAGGCAAAACACCCATCTGGCAGGCCATAGCCGATGCGCTCCGCAGTGACCTGGCTGATGGCAAATACGCGCGATGCGGGTTCCGAGCTTCTCGGCAACGGCTTGCGCTTTCATGACCTGCCAGGCCGCGAAATTGGACACCCCGATGTGCCGAATTCTACCTTGGGCCTGCAACTCGCGCAGTGCTTCGAAAGTTTCAAGCAGAGGAGTCTTCGGATCCCATCGGTGCAGGTACAAGATATCGACAACATCCAGCCCAAGACGAGATTGGCTTTCGTTGAACTGAGCGCGGATATTCTCGCGGCCGCTGCCCCCAGTATAGCCGGTTTTTGTCGCTACTACCAGCGCGTCGCGGTCATGTTTGATGAAGCCGCCCAGCAATTCCTCGGACTGACCGCCTGTATACGTATGGGCTGTATCGAAGAAGTTGATACCGGCGCCTCGGCAAGCATCGAACATGGCGCGGCTTGCAGCGGCATCTGCGGTCCCGCCAAATTGCATGCATCCAAAACACAAGGGAGACGCGTCCTTGCCATCGAGTGCCTTTAGCCTGACCATGCGTCCTGTTCCAGATTTGGTTTGCCGGTCGAGGCCGCTTAGACTGACTGCGTGAAGGTTTTGTGACAACTGCAGCAGCCAATGCTTTCAAATTCCGACTGCTACGCCAAATTCAAAAGTGATTGCCTTGGTCGAAAATCTCTAAGGAAGTGGCAGGTGAATGCGAAACAGCAATTCTTCGCCGCCTCCATGCGTTAGAGCTTTGTCGCGGCGCCCTACCAGTCTCCCCCCGTTCTTTTCTATCACGCGAATCGAGGCCGTGTTTCCTGGGTCGGCCGTAAGGTCAACGAAGGTCAAGCCTATGCGCCGCGCTTCGGGCAACAGCGCACCCAGAGCTGCTGTTGCCAAGCCCTCGCGTCTGCGCCAGGGCACGACCGCATAGCCGATATGCCCAAGACAGGTCGGTGGCAGGGCATTGGTACCATGCTGCCATCTCAGCTCGATACTACCGCAAAAGCCGTCGTGCCAAATCCATCGACGGAAGCTGGGTAGCCGTTTGACGAAACTACCATCTGGCAATTCAATGTCTGGACCGAGGCCTTCTGGGTTGTCCAACCGATCGAGAAATGCTGTGGGGTCTTTGGTTATCGCCTCAAGCTCCTCTCCTGCCGCTTCAGGCCGCGTGGTCCGTGGTGACCATCCGGTCTTAAGCGCGGCGCAATAGGCGTCCAAATATTTCGGGGCGGGTTTAACAAGCTGCATTCAGGCTAACGGTATTTCTCGATGAAGGCGTCGATCTCCAGCGCGCGGATGTCTGGCAAAGCAGCCTTGTAAGTCTCATAGCCCCAATCCCAAACGGCGATCTCTTGCAGAGCCTCTGCCTGCGATTCGGTGAACCGGCGTTTAATAAAGCGCGCTGGCACCCCACCAACCACGGTGTAGGGGGCGACATCCTTGGTCACAACCGCGCCCGCGCCGATCACAGCACCCGTCCCGATGGTCACGCCAGCGGTCACGGTCACCCCATGCCCGATCCAGACATCATGTCCAATCGTCACCCAATCAGCTTTGCGCCATTCGAAAAAGTCGTAATCATCCTCGCCCAAGCCATAAGCTTCGGCACGATAGACCGAATGGTGCTGCACCGCGCGCCATGTGGGGTGGTTTCCGGGATTGATACGGGTCGAATTGGCGATGGAACACATCTTTCCAATCGTCGTCCAAACGACGTGGCAGCCCTTGGTAATATACGACCAGTCGCCCATCGACCCGTGCTTGAGCACCGTGCCCTTGCCGACCTCGGTCCACATGCCAAGCTCGAAATCGTCAACAATGGCACCCTCGTGGATGGTGGGCACTTCGGACAGAGCGTTTTTGGAGCCGGCTCCGGCCATCAGTGCGCGCCTTCCCATTTGCCAATGACGCGGGTGCGGATCAGGCCGGACAGGTAATCGACGATGTAGACCATAGCGATGATCAGGAAGATAATCGTCCAGACCTGGTCCCAGAACAGCCCAGCGATCCGGTCCGACAACATGAAGCCGATCCCGCCAGCGCCAACGATGCCAAGGATGGTCGATGAGCGGACATTGGATTCAAAGTTGTAGAGGATGATCGACAAGTGGACAGGCAAAACCTGGGGCATGATACCATAGAGGATGGATTGAAAGCGCGACCCGCCCGAAGCAACGACACCCTCAACGGGGCGTTTGGACGTGTTCTCCAGCGCTTCAGAGAAGAGTTTACCGAACGTCCCGATTTCCGAGACCGCGATGGCCAGAATGCCCGCCAAAGGACCAAGCCCGAATGCACGGATAAAGATCAGCGCAAGGATCAGGGTTTCGAACGCCCGGATGATGTCATAACCGCGACGCGCGGAATGGCGCAGCCAGAAGATGCGAGTGATGTTCTTGGCCCCGAGGAAGGACACGGGAAAGGCGATGATCAAGCCAAGAACCGTGCCGAGAAATGCCATCGCGACGGTCTCGCCAAGGGCGGTGAACACCTCGAGCCATTCTGGCCAAGTCTCCCACAAATGGGGCGGGAACATGAAGGTGACGACCGTTCCGAACCGCTGAATTCCGACCCAGATCCGCTCTGGCGAGAAGTTGAAGTCGTAAAGGCACCAAGCGAAAAGCCCGACAAATAAGACCCAAAGACCGATTTTGCGCGCGCGCATTGCCGGTGTATCGCGAAAGGCACGTGGCTGCTGTGCCATCCAGTTTTTGATCTGGCCGTCCGTTGGGGTCATGTCGCAGGCCCTGTCTCAAGTCCGATGACCCGGTGGCGCAGCTTCTCTGATCCATAATCAATGACCATCACGGTCACAAAGATGATCAAAAACAGGGCCGACAGGTCTGTATACTCTTGCAAGGACAAGGCCTCGCGAAATTCCTGACCAAGCCCGCCAGCGCCGACATAGCCGATAATGGAAGAGGCGCGCACGTTGATCTCGAAGCGCAGCAGCGTGTAGCTGATGATATTTGGCATGACCTGCGGCACGGCCCCATAGCGGATTTGGTCAAACCATGTGCCGCCTGCCGCCTTCACACCTTCGAGCGGGCGCATATCGATGTTTTCGTTCACTTCCGAATAAAGCTTGCCCAAGGCCCCGGTCGTGTGAAGCCCGATGGCCAGCACACCGGCCATTGGCCCGACCGAAAAGCAAAATACAAAGATCAACGCCCAAACCAGTTCCGGGACTGTGCGCGCAATCTCAAGATAGCGCCGACAGATCCAAAGCACCCACTTGTTGGGGGCAAGGTTGCGCGACGCGGGGAAGGACATCACAAACCCGCCGAAGACGCCAAGGGCCGTTGCCATGAAGGCAATCAGGACAGTCTCAATCAACAGGTTCAACCAGACTTTCCAGCGCCAGAACCATTCGGCAAAATCAGCGCCAAGGCTGTCCCATCGCAAAACGGGAAGCGTCTTTTCAATGAACTCTCCAAGGCGCGGCAGACCTGCTGGAATGATCCAGCGCCATTCGCGCGAGCCGTCGGGCAGCGTGACCTGCGTGACCTTGAAGAAATCTCCAAGCCATGCCGAGAATGCGAAAAGCGCAAAAAACAAGACACTTGCGATGAGCCAGCCGATTTTTGCGCGCCGGCTTTGGGCAGCGTAGTCCAATTCAAACTTTTCCATCGGACGCAGAGGCGTCACGTCGGCAGCAGCGGTCATTTCTGGTATCCCAGTAAAAATGGACCCCCGCCGATTTGGCGGGGGTCCAGAGTTGTCAGCTTACGAACGACGCTGCTTTTTCAGCCAGTCGCGCATGTCCACGATCCACTGGTAGCGTTCCTGATCGACCTCGATCCAGCCTTTCTGAGTGGAGGTCTCGCCGCCGGACATTTCCTTGAAGGCTGCCGGGTCCTTCTCCGGCACTTCCATCACCGCCGTGCGCATTGCTTCGATCAGCGCTTCGGGCAGGTTGGCGCGTGCGGTCAGCGGACCAGAGGTGATTTCCGGCGATTTCCAGATCGGACAGGCTTCGCCTTCAGCGATCATGCCTTTGCTCACCATACGCGGGATAATGCCCGAGGTCTCGTTGGTCATGTACGTGGCTGCGGCATCAAAAGTGCCTTGCACAACACCGGCCACACCGGCTTCATGCGAGCCTGAAAAAGGGATTGCAGAGAAGAACGTCTTTGGGTCCACTTCTTTGGCGATATTAAAATAGGGCACGGCGTAGCCGGACGTCGAATCCGGATCGGCGAAGGCCAGAACCTTGCCTTCCAGCGAGGCCAGATCGTTTAGGCCGCTGTCGCAGCGCGTGACAACAATTGAATAATATCCGGTGGAGCCGTCGTTCTGCAGGCGGCTGACCAGTGGCACCACTTCGCCGTCCATTGCGGTATAGGCCGCAGCATAGGAGGACGACCCGAGGAAGGCGAATTCAATCTGATCGGCGGCAAGCGCCTGGATCACGCCGTCATACGCACCGGCTGTGAAGATTTCGACTTCGACGCCCAGTT
>NZ_JBRJGP010000017.1:0-80872 GCF_053628555.1 Roseovarius sp. MBR-79
GGGCAGCAGGTCGCCCTTGCAGGCGATGAAGGACTGGCACAAACTCAAGCCGCAGTTGTTCAGGAAGAAGCCATACTACCTTCCGGGATGTGACATAT
The DNA here is from genome assembly GCF_053628555.1 of Roseovarius sp. MBR-79. Lineage (NCBI taxonomy): Bacteria > Pseudomonadati > Pseudomonadota > Alphaproteobacteria > Rhodobacterales > Roseobacteraceae > Roseovarius > Roseovarius sp. MBR-79. The sequence goes on from NZ_JBRJGP010000017.1 coordinate 99, forward strand.
ATACGTCACCGAATAATGAAGCAAGAACTCGATCTTCAAAACCAATATCGCTGACCCATTCCGGCGGTCGCCGCTTTGCCGCAGGCGGCCAATAGTGAATAGTTTCGATGTATTCTTGCACATCTTTTCTACGTTCCTCATCGAAGTAATATCGGCAATCCTCAGAGTTCGAACTCACTGATTTGAAATAGTGTTGGCCACAACCACGACATTCCAAGACGCGAAAATAAGTCTCCGCATCAAAATCACATTCGTGATATTCTTCCTTATGTTCTGCGACTACATCTGCACGTTCAGATCCGCATTTTGGGCAATGGCCAGCTTCAAACTTCTTTTCAGACAAGGCTTGCTATCTCCGACCATTCGTTTCCATGTTTCCGAACATTTACTCTATAGCCAGATAAATTTCCATCTTCTTCTGTATCAATAGCGATCGTAATCGTGTAGTTGCTGACCGTCCACTTTGGACTCCAACCAGCCCCTCACCGCATACCCCCAGCCGCATCACACCCGGCTTGCGCCCACGGCGCTCAGGACGCGCGCTTGTAGCGCTCTTCCACGTCCATCGCGTATTCCGCCACCCTCAGGCGAAAGCGTTTGGACATGTTCCCACGGGCCAGCTTGAGCGATTGCACGATAAGCCGTCCGGCGAGCGTGCGAGGCTCTAGCGTCAGATCGACCGTGAGACGTGTGCGCGCACGCGACAAGGCGATGAGGCCCACCGTCATGCGTCCCTCCAGCGTCGTCGCCTCGGCCGCAACCTTGATCCCGTTCGGGGGGTCGTAGTCCGCAAGCCGCACGGCCAGATCGCGCATCCGCCCGCGCAGCTTGAACGTCGCGCGCCAGCTCATGCCGACGCCCGGCGCTTTCAGGCTGTCCGTGCGCTGCACATCCGCGCCCCGGCGCAACGCCGCGCGCTCGAACCGCGTGAAATCCGTTATCTCGGCAAAGACATGCTCGATCGGTGCCTCGATGTCTTCCTTGCTGGTGAACTCCATTACTCGTCCCGTTTTGCCGCTGATCCTGCCCGGTGCCACTCTCGCCTCAATCGAGCCGGTCGGCAAGCCAGTTCCTGAGCAGGAAATGCGCCACGGCCCCCTTGCGCGCGGGCAGAACCTCGGGATGTTCCCCGGCAAAGGCGGCAAGGATTTCCTCACGGCTCATCCAGCGCGCGGCCTCGATCTCTTTCGGGTCGATGGTGATCGCATCACTCAACGCCTCGCCACGGCAGCCGAGCATCAGGCTGGCGGGAAACGGCCAGGGCTGGCTTGCCAGATAGCTGACCTCTCCGACGCGCACACCCGCCTCTTCCCGGACCTCGCGGCGCACGGCGGCCTCTACGGTCTCGCCCGGCTCGACGAAACCCGCAAGCAGCGAATACATCCCCTCGGGCCAGCCCGGAGAGCGTCCCATCAGCACCGAATTGCCATGGGTGATCAGCATGATCACGACCGGATCGGTGCGCGGGAAATGCTGCGCGCCGCAGGCATCGCAGGCCCGTTGCCAGCCCGCCCGGATCATCCGGCTTTTCGCGCCGCAACGCGCGCAATGGCGGTGGCTCTCGTGCCAGCCAAACACCGCCTTGGCGGTCGCGGCCAGTTCCGCATCGCGCGGGCTAAGCGTGCTCATCACGCGCCGCAACTCGGCAAAGACCGCCCCCTCGGGCAGGTCGGGATGCGCCTGTTCCGAGGCGTCGAGGAAGGTATCGAGCTGATCGGGATCAAGCCCCGGCGGCACCCAGGCCGAGATGTCATGCGCAAGGACAAGATCGCCCCCCGCCGCGCGTCCGAGCAGAACGGGCGGCATCTTGTAGCGCTTCAGAACGGGGTGATCCGGGGAGAGCGTGACCAGCGCATCGAGCGCCGGTCCGGCCAGAAGCGGCTTGCCGCGCCAGAGCACCACCGCGCGCGCCCGCCCTTCGGCCAGCGCCGTTGCAATCGCGCCGTCATCGCCGCGAATATCGTCCGCCCGGTCAAGCCCCGAGCCGCCGAATGTCACCTCTTCCGCCTGCCGCATGAGCCCTCCGTTCCGCTTGGGTCCAAAGACACCAGCCCGGCGCGCAAGGCAAGACAGCCTAACCAATGGTTCACACTGTCGCCACAAGGCTGAAACACAACTTAAAGAATATTGAATGTCAAAATAACATCTTATCCTATCTCAATGCAGGTCGCTTCCTGCCCCTGATGCCTTTGGCGAGCAAGGTCGCCTCCCCTCCAGCCCGATTTGCAGGTCAGACCCGTGTTCCAGCCCGTGCCCGCCACCGAAACGCAGTCCCCGACCGGCCCCACGTTCACTCTGCGTCTGCTGGCCACCTCGGACGTGCATGGCCATATCCTGCCACAGGATTATTTCACCAGTCGGCACGATACCCCCGTCGGCCTTGCGCGCCTTGCCACGCTCATCGCGCAGGCCCGCGCACAGGCGGGGCCGGAGAATTGCCTGCTGCTCGACAATGGCGATTTCCTGCAAGGCACGCCGCTCACCGACCTCACGGCGCGGCCCGGCAATGGCTGGCGCGGCCGCCATCCCGTGATCCGGGCGATGAACCTGATGGGCTATGATGCCGCCGCCCTTGGCAACCACGAGTTCAATTTCGGTCTGGACTGGCTTTGCGATACCCTGTCACAGGCCAAGTTCCCGGTGCTCTGCGCCAATGCCGTGCGCGCGACCGGCAGATCACCGCTCGAGGACACGCCGTTCCTGCCATCCGTCACGATCCTGACCCGCCACTTGCGCGCCACCGACGGCGGCAGTCACGAGATCCGCATCGGCCTGATCGGCCTTACCCCGCCGCAAGTGACGGTCTGGGACCACGCCCATCTCGCGGGCCGTATCACCACCCGCGACATGATCGAGACCGCCCGCCAATGGGTGCCGGAGCTGCGCGCGCGCGGGGCCGATATGGTCATCGCCCTCGCCCACACGGGCATTGACGCAGGCCCCGACCGTCCCGGCATGGAGAACGCGGCGCGCGCTCTGGCGCGTGTGCCCGGTATCGACGCACTCATCGCCGGACACAGTCACCGGATTTTTCCGGGGTCTGACCACGCGGGCACCGAAGGCGCGGATATGGCGCGCGGCACGCTTTGCGGCGTGCCCTGCGTCAAGCCGGGCTATGCCGCCTCTCATCTCGGGCAGATCGACCTGCACCTCGGGCGCGGCGCGCGGGGCTGGCAGGTCACGGGCCACGCGGTCACGCTGCACCTCGCAGCCGGGGCCACGCCCTGCCCACGCCTCACCCGCGCGCTGGCCCGCGCCCATGCCCATACCCTGCGCCTGACCGAGCCTGCGCTTGGCGAGACGCGGGCACCGCTGCACAGCTATCTGGCCTTGGTGCGCGACGATCCGGGCCTTGCCCTCGTCAACACCGCGCAGGCGGCGGCGCTGGCCGAGGCCATCCGCGACACACCCTATGCCGCGCTGCCGCTTCTGTCAGCCTCGGCCCCCTTCAAGACCGGCGGGCGCGGCGGCCCGGATCATTTCACCGACATCCCCGCAGGCCCCGTGCGGCTGCGAAACATCGCCGATCTCTACGGCTTTCCCAACACGCTCTACGGCCTCCTGGTCACCGGGGCGGACCTGCGCGACTGGCTCGAACGCGCGGCGATCTGCTTCAACCGCATCACCCCCGGCGCGCCCGGCCAGACGCTGCTTGATCCCGCCATACCCGGCCATGTCTTCGACGTGATCGAGGGGCTGTCCTATGCCATCGACCTCACCTCTCCGGCCCGGTATGACCTTGACGGTGTGCTGGTCTCACCGCAGGCGCGGCGCATCCGCGACCTGACGCATCGCGGCCGTCCGGTTGCCGATAGCGACCGTTTCGTGATCGCCACCAATTCCTATCGCGCCTGGGGGGGCGGGCCGTTTCCGGCCCTGGCCGAGGGTCGCGTGATCCACCAGTCGACCCGCCCGATCCGTGATCTGATCGCCGATCACGTCGCCAGTCGGGGCCCGATTGCGCCCATGCCCCCCGGCACATGGCGCTTTGCGCCGCTGCCCGACACAAGCGTGACCATCGAGACGGGGCCCGGCTTGCGCGCCTACCCGCAAGAGATCGAGGCCCTCGGCGCGCAGGATCACGGCCTTGACGCGAAAGGCTTCCTGCACCTCGCCCTGCCGCTGCCTCGGGCCGCGCACCCCTCTCTTGCGAATCCCGCCGCAGCCGCCTATATCCGCCGGCGAGAGGTTGGCGCGGGCAGGCACCTCGCCAACCCGGTCAGGTCCGGAAGGAAGCAGCCGTAACGAGCCCCGCTTGGGTCGTTGTCAGCCTCTCACCTTTCCCTGCATCGCCCATGCCATTTGCGCGTCGGTCTCCACCGCGCAGGGCCGCAGGGCGCGCAACCGCGCCAGCGCCGCCTCCGGCACCTCTCCCGCCTCGACCATCAACCGCAAGACCGCCATGCCCGAACGCCCGCAGCCGCCCCGGCAATGCACCAGCACCCGGCCACCGCCGGCCAGCGCCGCCCGCGCCGTGGCACTGGCCTGCCCCCAGTCCAGCGCCTGATCCGGGCCCGGCACGCCGTAATCCGCCACCGGCACGCCGATCCAGCGCGTGCCCGCCGCCTGCACATCCGCCGCCAGATCGCCCGCCCCGGCAGCCAGCATCTCGGCCCCGGTCGTCATCGAGATGACCAGCGCGGGCTTCCAGTCCGCCAGATGCGCCATGTCGGCGGCATACTCCCCCCCCGCCCCCGGCAGGGGGGCGAGCGCCAGCGTGCCCCCGCCTACATGCAACGCGTGAATGATAAACCCGGTCACGGCGCGTCAGAGCCGGTCGGCCCCGAACGTGTCGCAACGCGCCATCTCGCCGCTCTCGTAGCCGCGCGCGAACCAGCGCGCCCGCTGATCGGAGGTGCCATGGGTAAAGGTGTGCGGGCTGGGCACCCGCCCCGCGCGGCGTTGCAGATGATCGTCGCCGATCATCCGCGCGGCGTTGAGTGCCTCTTTCAGATCGCCCGGCTCCAGCAACCCGTCAACCGCCCGCGCCCAGACCCCCGAAAGGCAATCGGCCTGCAATTCCAGCCGCACCGTCAGGGCGTTGGCCTCTGCCTCGCCCGACGCCTGCCGCATCCGGTTCACCTCGGGCAGGATGCCAAGCTCGTTCTGCACATGATGCGCCACCTCATGCGCGATCACATAGGCGGCGGCGAAATCGCCCTCGGCCCCGAGTTGCCGCGCCAGCGTGTCAAAGAATTCCGTGTCGAGATAGGCCTTGCGGTCGGCCGGACAGTAGAACGGCCCCGTCGCCCCAGAGGCCCCGCCACAGGGGCTTTGCGTCACGCCCGAATAAAGCACGAGAACCGGCGGGCGATAGTCGCGCCCGACCTGCGCGGGAAGCACCCGCTCCCAGACCTGCTCGGTCGTGGCCAGAACCCGCGCGGAAAACTCGGCCGCGCGTTCCTCTCCGGGGGTGGGGGCACGCGCCTCGCGCGGCGCGCCGCCCTGTCCCTCCAGAAGCGGCGTCACGTCGATCCCCGCGAAATAGCCGATGGCCAGCACCACCAGGAGACCCAGACCGCCAATCTTCGCCCCCCCGCCGCCGCCACCGCGTCCGCGCCGGTCCTCCACGTTGCGGCTGCGTCCGATGCCCTTCAACCTCATCACCGATCCCCCCTCGTGACCTGCCCTGATGTTTGCCGCGCCCGGCTCAAAAAGCAAGGTGGACGGCCTGCGCCCCCGGCCTTAGGGTCTGGGGAGACGAGTCAGAAAGGCCCCACGCATGTCCCAAGCCCCCGATACCGGCTATCAGGTCCTCGCGCGGAAATACCGCCCCGAGACCTTTGCCGATCTCGTCGGCCAGGACGCGATGGTGCGCACGCTGAAAAACGCGTTTGCCGCCGACCGCATCGCGCAGGCCTTCATCATGACCGGCATCCGCGGCACCGGCAAGACCACCACCGCGCGGATCATCGCCAAGGGCATGAACTGCATCGGCCCCGATGGCGCGGGCGGTCCCACGACCGAGCCTTGCGGGCAATGCGAGCATTGCGTGGCAATCATGGAGGGCCGCCATGTCGATGTGATGGAGATGGACGCCGCCAGCCGCACCGGCGTGGGCGACATCCGCGAGATCATCGAGAGCGTGCATTACCGGGCGGCGTCGGCGCGCTACAAGATCTACATCATCGACGAGGTGCACATGCTCAGCACCTCGGCCTTCAACGCGCTTTTGAAAACGCTGGAAGAGCCGCCCGCCCATGTGAAATTCATCTTCGCCACAACCGAGATCCGCAAGGTCCCGGTCACGGTCCTCTCGCGCTGTCAGCGGTTCGATCTGCGCCGGATCGAGCCGGAGGTGATGATCGGTCTCCTGCAACGCATCGCCGGGGCCGAGGGGGCCGCGATCACCGACGAGGCGCTCGCGCTCATCACCCGCGCCGCCGAAGGCTCGGCCCGCGACGCGACCTCGCTTCTCGATCAGGCGATTTCGCATGGCGCGGGTGAGACGACGGCCGAGCAGGTCCGCGCCATGCTGGGCCTTGCCGACCGGGGCCGCGTGCTCGACCTTTTCGATCTGATCATGAAGGGCGACGCGGCAGGCGCGCTGATCGAACTGGGCGCGCAATATGCCGAGGGTGCCGATCCGCTGGCCGTGCTGCGCGATCTGGCCGAGATCACCCATTGGGTCAGCGTGGTCAAGATCACGCCGGGCGCCGCCGAGGACCCGACAATCGGCCCGGACGAGCGCGCGCGCGGCCTTGGCATGGCGGGTGCGCTGCCGATGCGCGTGCTCACTCGCATGTGGCAGATGCTCCTCAAGGCGCTCGACGAGGTGGCGCAGGCCCCCAACGCCATGATGGCCGCCGAGATGGCGGTGATCCGCCTCACCCATGTGGCCGATCTGCCCGCACCCGAAGACCTTGTGCGCCAGTTGCAGGCCCAGCCGCCGACCGGGGGCGGCGGGGGTGGATCCGGCCCGCGCGCCGCGCCGCAAGGCACGGCCAGCGCCCCCCGCGCGAGCATGAGCACGCATCACGGCGCGGGTCCCGTCACCGCCGCCGCCCCCGCGCAGGATACGGCCCTCGCCGCCTATGCGACCTTCGATTCGGTGCTCGACCTCATCCGCGACCAGCGCGACGCGCGCCTTTTGATCGAGGTCGAGGGCTGCCTGCGCCTCGCCGCCTATCGCCCGGGCCGGATCGAATTCACCCCCACGCCCGACGCCCCCGCCGACCTTGCCCAGCGCCTCGGCACCGCGCTGCAACGCTGGACCGGGCAACGCTGGGCCGTCAGCCTCGTCAATTCCGCCACCGCCCCCACCCTGCGCGAAGCCCGCGAGGCGGCCCGAAGCGCGCTTGAATCGCAGGCGCGCGAACACCCCTTGGTGCGCGCCGTGCTCGACGCCTTTCCCAAGGCCGCGATCCGCGACATCCGCACCGCGCAGGACATCGCCTCGCAGGCCGATGCCGAGGCGCTGCCCGAGGTGAGCGAGGAATGGGATCCGTTCGAGGAGGATTGAGCGCCTCGCCAAACCGCGCGCGATATGCTTAAAGCCGCAGCGAACCATTCAGCAGGAGATGACCGACATGTTCAAGGGTCTGGGACAGATGGGCGACATGGCCAAGATGATGAAGGCCGCCCAGGAAATGCAGCAGAAGATGGCCGCCCTCCAGGAGGACATGCATCAGATCACCGTCACCGGCGAATCAGGTGCCGGGCTGGTCAAGGCCACCTGCACCGCAAAGGGCGAGCTGAAGGCGCTCGACATCGACCCCTCGATCTTCAACGCCGACGACAAGGAAGTGGTCGAGGATCTGATCCTTGCCGCGATCAAGGACGCGCAATCACGCGCGCAGGACAAGGTCAAGGAAGAGATGGGCAAACTCACCGAATCGATGGGCCTGCCCAAGGACATGAAACTGCCGTTCTGAGCCGTGTTTCACTGTTCCTGAAAATACTCTCGCCGAAGGCGAAACCGCCCGCCTCCCCGGAGCCACTCGCGTGAGCAGCACCCGCGACATCGACGCCCTGATCGACATGATGGCCCGGCTGCCGGGGCTTGGCCCGCGCTCGGCGCGGCGCGCGGTGCTGCACATGATCCGCAAGCGTGCGTTGCTGCTGTCGCCGCTGGCGGACCTCCTTCAAAGCGTCGCCGCAACCGCGCGCGAATGCCGCATCTGCGGCAATATCGGCACGGCAGAGGTCTGCGACATCTGCGCCGCGCCCAAACGCGCCAATGGACAGATCTGCGTGGTCGAGGACGTGGCCGATCTCTGGGCGATGGAACGCGGGCACGCCTTCAAGGGCCGCTATCACGTGCTTGGCGGCACGCTCTCGGCGCTCGATCAGGTCGGTCCCGACATGCTCCGCATCCCCGCGCTTGTCGCCCGCATCGAGGCCGAAGGCATCACCGAAGTGATCCTTGCGCTCAATGCCACCGTCGACGGCCAGACCACCGCGCATTACATCGCCGATCAAATTGAAGGCAAAGTGTCGCTCACATCGCTCGCACAGGGTGTTCCCATCGGCGGCGAGTTGGACTATCTCGACGATGGCACGATCAGCGCGGCGCTCGCGGCGCGCAAATCGTTCTGAGCCTGCGCCGCTGACCATCCACCACCCGGAAAGACGCCATGCATCCCCTGGCCTTCGCCTTTTTTTACCTTGGGGTTCTCAATATCCTGACCTTCGGCCTGTTCTGGTGGGACAAGCAATGCGCCATCCAGCGCCGCTGGCGCGTGCCCGAAAGCACGCTTCTGACGCTCTGTCTTGTCGGGGGTGCCTTCGGTGCCAAGACCGGTCAGGGTGTGTTCCGGCACAAGACCCGCAAGGAGCCGTTCCGCAGCTCGCTGAACGCGATCATGGTGCTGCACCTCGCCTTTGCCTCGGCGCTCCTCATCCCGGGCTTTCGCGCGCAGGTCATGGCGCTCCTGCTCGACACCACAACCGCGCTCTTCGGCTGACCGCGCTCAGTGCACTTCGTCCTCGAGGTTCAGCTTCATCTCCAGCAGAACCTGTTGCAGATGGGTTGTCTCGCGCAAAAGCCGCTTGGCTTCGTTGACAGAGATCACGCCATCCTCGATGCTTTGCTGATACTCCCCCATCAGGATCGCAAACCGCTGCGCCAGCGCGATGACGTCGCTGTTGACCGATGCCCGCTCCCGCGTGTTGCGCAGGCTCTCGGTGAGGCTCAGGTTGATGCCCTTCAGGTCCGCCAGCGCCGAGGTCACATGCGGATAACTCGCCGCCTGTTCAAGGGCTGCCACCGCATCCACCGGCATGAACCTATCGGCATGTTCCTCGTGATCGGAATAATAGCGCCCCAGCGTCGCCTTGGATTTGCCGGTCAGCTTGCAGGCGGCCTCGATGCCCACGTCCTTGACCAGCGCCTCGGTGTGCTTCTTGAGATAGCTTCCGATCACCGACATACCTCGACCCCTTGTCACAGCCCGTCTTTCGCAGGGCAGGTTTTGCCTTAAACCGTCTGTTCCGGAATGTCATTTTCAAATCATGCGTTGAACAGCAATGGGTGAACGCCCGCCTCAGCCCCGCTCCACCAGCACGGACCCCACCGAATACCCCGCCCCGAAAGAACAGATCAGACCCTTGTCGCCGGTTTGCAGGTCGCCCGAATGCTGCGCGAAGGCGATGATCGACCCCGCAGAGGAGGTATTGGCATAGTCCTGAAGGATATTGGGCTGTTCCTGCGGCTCCGGCACACGCCCCATGACCTTGCGGCCGATGAAATCGTTCATCGTCTTGTTGGCCTGATGCAGCCAGAGACGCCGCAGATCCGCCGCCGTCACGCCATCCTCCGCCATGTGCCCGAGGATATGCGCCGAGACCATCGGCAACACCTCCTTGAACACTTTCCGCCCTTCCTGCACGAAGAGCATGTCGCGCCGGTCGGCCATGCCATCGGGCCGCGAGCGGCGCAGAAAACCGTTGTTGTTGCGGATGTTGTTGGAAAACTGCGTGGCGCAGCGAGTCGAGAGGATGCGGAAATGCGCGCCCTCCGCCTCCTCCGCCGCCTCGATCACCAGCGCGGTGCAGACATCGCCGAAGATGAAATGGCAATCCCGGTCGCGCCATTCCAGATGCCCCGAGCAGATCTCGGGGCTGACCACCAGCGCGCGGCGCGCGCTGCCCGCCCGGATCATGTCGGCGGCGGCCTGAATCCCGAACGTGGCCGAGGAACAGGCCACGTTCATGTCAAAGGCAAACCCGCCCGCGCCGAGCAACGCCTGTATCTCGATCGCCACCGCCGGATAGGGCCGCTCGTGATTGGACGCAGCGCAGATCACGAGGTCGATCTCGCCCGCCTCCCGTCCCGCCTGCGCCAGCGCCTCGCCACAGGCCTCAAGCGCCATTTCCGCCATGATCCCCGGCTCGTCATCGCTGCGCGCGCGCAACAGCGGGTGCATCACCTCCGGGTCCAGAACCCCCGCCTTGTCCATCACGTGGCGCCGCTCGATCCCCGAGGCGCTGAGGATGAAGTCCGGCGAGGACAGCCCCTTGGCCTCGATCCCGCCCGACGCGATCTCAGCCGCATGACGCGCGTTGAACGCCTCGGCATAGGCGTTGTAGGTCGCCACCAATTCCTCGTTGGTGATCACCTCCGGCGGCGTGAACACACCCGATCCCGTAATCGCGGGCTGCACCATGGTCTTGCTCCTCAGGTTTCAGGCCAGATCACCGGAAACGCGCCGCCCCGTCAAGCAGGACATCGCCCCGCTTCACTGTTCCGAAAATACTCATCCCACCGGGTTCGGCAGCGCCTCACCCGCGAAGAAGGCGCGCAGGTTCTCCACCGCCATCAGCCCCATCGCCTCGCGCACCTCCAGCGCGGCGGTGCCCAGATGCGGCAGCAGCGTGACAGTCTCCAGCGCCCGCAGCGCCTCGGGGACCTCCGGTTCGCGCTCGTAGACGTCAAGCCCCGCCCCGGCGATCCTGCCCTGCCCAAGCGCCTCGATCAACGCGGCCTCGTCCACCACGTCGCCCCGCGCGATGTTGACCAGATGCGCCGTGGGGCGCATGGCGGCCAACACCTCGGACCCGATGATGTTGCGCGTCTCGGTGCCGCCAGGCACGGCGACCACGAGGAAATCAACCGCCCCCGCCAGTGCCGTCAGGCTCTCGACCTGCCGCGCCGGAAGATCGACCGCCTTGGGGGAGCGGTTGTAATAAAGCACCTCCATCCCGAACCCATGATGACAGCGCCGCGCAATCGCCTGCCCGATCCGCCCCATGCCGACGATGCCCACCGTCTTGCCGGTCATGTGCAGCCCCAGCATCTGCGTCGGATTCCAGCCGGTCCAGCGCCCTGCGCGCACCAGCCGCTCGCCCTCGCCCGCGCGCCGCGCGCTCATCAGCATCAGCATCAGCGCGATATCGGCCGTCGCGTCGGTCACGGCCCCCGGCGTGTTGGTCACGGCAATGCCCACCGCGCGTGCCGCCGCCACGTTGATATGGTTATAGCCCACCCCGAAATTGGCGAGGATGCGGCAACGGCTGCCCTCTGCCTCGGCAAAGATGTCGGCCGTGAACATATCGCCCAGCGTCGGCATGATCCCGTCATAAAGCGCCAGCGCGCCCTTCATCTGGCCCGGCTTCAGCGGCGTGTTCTCCTCGCGCATCTCGACCTCGAAGAACGCGCGCGCGGTCTCGGTGACGCGCTGCGGCATCGGCCTCGTGATAAGGATCCTTTTCAATGGAGCCTCCCGCCCAGGGGCACATCGAGGTCAGGTCCGATCAGGACGATCCCGCCCGCCGCGTCGCTCACCCCCAGAACCAGCACCTCGGAAAGAAACTTGCCGATCTGCCGGGGCGGGAAATTCACCACCGCCAGCACCTGTCGGCCAATCAGCCCCTCGGGCGTGTAATGCGCGGTGATCTGTGCGCTTGATTTCTTCTCGCCGATCCCGGGGCCGAAATCGATCCAGAGCTTGATCGCGGGCTTGCGGGCCTCGGGATAAGGCTCTGCCCGGATCACCCGGCCCGCGCGGATATCCACCTTGAGGAAATCGTCGAAGGTGATCTCAGTCATCGCGCAACTCCCGTGAGCGGGCCGTCGCCGCCGCCACCGTGCGCGCCATCAGCGGCGGCAGGCCCGTGGCCTCATCCATCAGCACGCCAAGCCCCGCCTGCGTGGTGCCATTCGGGCTTGTGACATTCTCGCGCAGTTGTGCGGGCATCTCGTCTGCGGCTTCGGCCAGCGCGCCGGCCCCCGCCACCGTGGCGCGGGCCAGTTGCATGGCCAGCGCAGGAGCCAGACCTTCGGCCTCCCCCGCCCGCGCCATGCATTCGATCATGTGAAACACATAGGCGGGGCCGGACCCCGACAGGCCGGTGACCGCGTCCATATGATCCTCGCTCTCCAGCCGGACCACCTGCCCCACGGCCCGCAAGAGCGCCTCCGCCTGATCGAGATGCGCGGGTGTGGCATGGGCATTGCCGACAATCGCGGAGATGCCGCGCCCCACGGCGGCGGGCGTGTTGGGCATGGCGCGCACCACCGGCGTGGCCGCCCCCAGCATTGCCTCGTAGGTGGCAATGGACGTGCCCGCCGCGACCGAAACAAAGAGCGTCGCGCCGTTGCCGTAGCCTTTGAGCGTGGGCAGGGCCGCACCCATCATCTGCGGTTTGACCGCGACGATCACGATGGCCGGGCTTTCGGGCAACTCGGCATTGATTGCCACGCCTGTGCCGCGCAGCCAGTCCGACGGGTGCGGGTCGATCACATGCACCGCCTCCGGGGCCAGCCCGCCCTCGAGCCAGCCACGCAGCATCGCGCCGCCCATCTTGCCGCAGCCCAGAAGGACCAGACCGCGCGCGGCCACCTCTGTCATCGCCATGATCGCCCCCCGCTTTTCGCTTGCGGGGGCAGGTTTACGCGCGCCCGTAGGCCTCTGCAATGGCGACCTGCATCGCATCGCGCGGAGATTTGCCACCCCAGATCGCAAGCTGGAACGCCGGGTAATACCGCTCCGATGCCGTCAACGCCGCACCGAGGGCGGTGTCGATCTGCTCGGGACTCGGCCCCTGTGTTCCCGACATCACAAGCCCATAGCGCCATACCATCAACTTCTGCTCTGCCCACCAGGTGAAGGCCCCGCTCCAGCACTGATCGTTGACCGCGTTGAGCATCTCGTAGAGAACGGCCAGGCGGTCCTCGGGCGGCTCCATCTCATAGGTGCAGACCAGCCGCAGGGTCTCGTCATGGCCCGACCAGGCGAGCGTGATCGCATAGGTGCGCCACTGGCCCTCGATCGCCATGGCGATCTGATCGTCGCCGATACGGTCGAACTCCCAGTCATGGTGCTCGGCGATGTGTTCGACGATGTCGATGGGGTGCAGATCGTCGCTGAGATAATGCTCGGAAAGTGCCATGGCGCCGCCTCATTTGCTATAGCGCGTGGGGGCCTTCGCACCCCAACCGCTAGGTGCCTGCTCTACGGGCGACCGTCGTCATGACCGCCCATACAATATATGGTGATGGGTGGCGTGCGAGGTGTAAAGCAATTTGTTGGGGGTGCCACCAGATTGTTGTGGGTAAGTGACCCATGACCCCAAGATAAGCCCCATTGCCCCCCCTCTTGCCCGAGGGCGCGAAAGTCCCTAAAGCGCGCGCATGTCAGAGGTCGAGGTCGAGATTCATCCGCTTTTTCACGGGGCTCCCACGGGCACCGAGTTCCGCAAGCTGCGCAAGCGGATCGTGCGCAACGTGCGCGAGGCGGTCGAGCAATACGGCATGATCGAACCGGGCGCGCGCTGGCTGGTCTGCCTCTCCGGCGGCAAGGACAGCTACACCCTCCTTGCCGTGCTCTACGAGCTGAAATGGCGCGGACTTCTGCCCGTGGATCTGCTCGCCTGCAATCTCGATCAGGGTCAGCCCGGTTTTCCGGCCACGGTGCTGCCCGCGTTTCTCGACCGCATGGGCGTGCCGCACCGGATCGAGTATCAGGACACCTATTCCGTGGTCATGGACAAGGTGCCGCAGGGGCGCACCTATTGCGCCCTGTGTTCGCGGCTACGGCGCGGCCATCTCTACCGGATCGCCCGCGAGGAAGGTTGCTCGGCGGTGGTGCTCGGCCATCACCGCGACGATATCCTCGAGACCTTCTTCATGAACCTCTTTCACGGCGGGCGGCTGGCGACGATGCCCCCCAAGCTCGTGAACGAAGAGGGGGATCTCTTTGTCTACAGGCCGCTCGCGCATGTGGCCGAGGCCGATTGCGCGCGGTTTGCGCGGGCGATGGCCTATCCGATCATTCCCTGCGATCTCTGCGGCTCGCAGGACGGGTTGCAGCGTCAGCAGGTGAAACAGATCCTTGATGGCTGGGAGGCGCGCAGCCCCGGCCGGCGGCAGGTGATGTTCCGCGCGCTGATGAACGCGCGCCCGTCGCATCTGCTTGACCCGAAACTCTTCGATTTCGCGGGGCTGACCCGCGAAAAGGTCAAATCCGAGACAGTTTCCGAAGCGCAGCCAACGCTTCGTTAACCCTCGGGGCCCAGAATGGTCTCCGTCAGAATCGGAGAACGGAATGCGTCCTGTGACAAGCCCCCTGAAGGACCGGCTCAACGCCGTGTCAGAGGCGCTGCGCGGGCCGCAACTCCTTGTTTTCGCTCTGGCTTTCGTGCTCGCGGTGATCTGGTTCGGCGCGCAGGTGATGTGGCTTGCACTGCCGTTCGCACTGATCGCAACCCTGCCGCGACAGGGGACCGGCGCGACAACGGGACATGAACCGGCACCGGGACAACTGGCCGATATGGCCCTCGCCATCGAACGGCACCTTGCGCGCGCGCGCGACGATGCGCAGACAGCCCCGTGCCTGTTTCTCGGCATCGACGGGTTTGCCGCCATCCACGTGCGGCACGGCCCGCAGATGCAGACACGGCTCGTGACAACCTGCCTCGATCATCTCGCCCGTGCCCTGCGCCCGGAGGATCGGCTTTTTGACCTCGGCCAGGGGCGTTTCGGCGTGCTGCTTGCAGCGGACAGGTCGCTCACCGGCGCCGCCATCCGACAGATCGCGCATCGGCTCGAACTCGCGGCACGCGCCGCGACCTCGGCCATGCTTGCCTCCGATGCGCTCGGCATATCCTCGGCAGTCGAGATGATCCAGCCCCGTGCCCGCCCCGTCACGCCCGTGACACTCAGCAACACGCTGGCAACCCTCGGACGGGACGCGCGCCTGCCGCCATCGCAAACCTTGCGTCCAGCCCCCCCCCTGCTGGCAGCGCGCGCGCGTCCGCGAGACGGGCCGAAAGCGTGATGCGGCGCGACGAATCCCCGCCGCCCCCCCCTGTCAATCCCGGAAACCGCTTGACCTTTGGAGCCGCACTCTGTTGAACGCCCGGTGACACTGCAATGACGGACGGTTCCGGACCATGGATCAACAGAACAAGAACCTCATTCTCGCGACGGCACTCAGCTTTCTCGTGATCCTGCTGTGGTTCGTATTGTTCCCACCGCCCGAACCGGCACCCACCGATCCCAATGCGCCCCTGGCGCAGGACAGTCTCACGCCCCCCGCCCCCACCGCGGCGCCGGGCGCAACCGACGTGGCGGGCGCAAGCGATGTCGCAGCCGAGACAACCGCCGAAACGCCCCGCCTCGAGATCGACACGGCCCGCCTGTCCGGCTCGGTCTCGCTTCTGGGGGGCCGGGTCGACGATCTCGTGCTCAAGGACTATCGGGAAACGATCGACCCCGACTCCGATACCGTTCACCTGCTCAATCCCATAGGTGCGATCACGCCCTATTACGCGCTTCACGGCTGGGCTCCCGGCGCGGGTCTCTCTCCCGATGAGGTCCCCGGTGCCAACACGCTCTGGGCGGTCGAGAGCGGCACCGCGCTGACCACCCAAAGCCCGGTCACGCTGGTTTGGGACAATGGCGCGGGTCTGATTTTCCGCCGCGAAATCAGCATAGACGCCGATTACATGTTCTCCGTGCGCCAGTCGGTCGAGAACCGGGGCACGGCCACGGTCAGCCTCGCGCCCTATGGCATCATCGCCCGCCACGGCCGCCCTGCGGATCTCAAGAATTTCTTCATCCTCCACGAGGGGGTGGTCGGCATGTTCGATGGCACGCTCAAGGAGCTGAGCTACAAGGACATCGAGAAACTCGATTTCAACGCGCGCGAGGGCGCGCCCGCCGAGGTCGAACAGGTCACCGATCGCGGCTGGCTCGGCTTTACCGATCACTACTGGATGACGACGCTCATCCCCGATCCCGGCACGCCCTTCAAGGCCGTGACCAAGTTCGACCCGCAGCGCGGCATCTTCCAGACAGAGACCGTGCAGGCCACCCTCAGCCTTGCGCCCGGCACCACCGTCACCGCCTCGAGCCGCCTCTTCGCCGGGGCCAAGGAATGGGCCACCATCCGCCGCTACCAGAACGAGGAAAACGTCGACCGGTTCCTCGATTCGATCGACTGGGGCTGGTTCTTCTTCCTGACCAAACCGATCTTCGCGGCGCTGCACTGGTTCAACCAGATCATCGGCAACATGGGCTGGGCGATCATCGCGCTCACCCTCGCCATCAAGGCGCTGGTGCTGCCGCTGGCCTACAAATCCTACGTCTCCATGGCCAAGATGAAGGAACTCCAGCCGCAGATGGAGAAGATCAAGGAGATCGCCGGCGACGACCGCCAGAAGCTGCAACAGGAAATGATGGCGCTCTACAAGAAGGAAAAGGTCAATCCGGCCGCGGGCTGTCTTCCGATCCTGTTGCAAATCCCGATCTTCTTTTCCCTCTACAAGGTGATCTTCGTCACGCTGGAATTGCGCCATGCACCCTGGATCGGCTGGATCAGGGACCTTTCCGCGCCCGATCCGTCGTCGCTCTTCAACCTCTGGGGCGTATTCCCCTGGGCCGCGCCCGAACCGGGATCCGTTCTCGCGCTGATCTTCATCGGCATCCTGCCGCTCGGCCTCGGTATTTCGATGTGGCTGCAACAAAAGCTCAACCCGTCGCCGACAGATCCCACGCAAAAGATGATCTTTGCCTGGATGCCCTGGGTGTTCATGTTCATGCTCGGCAGCTTCGCCAGCGGCCTCGTGATCTACTGGATCGCCAACAACATGATCACCTTCTCGCAGCAATATGCGATCATGCGCAGCCATGGGCACAAGCCAGACGTGTTCGGCAACATCCGGTCGAGCTTCAAACGCGGCGACAAGCCCGCGCCCGCGACAAAACCCGAGAAAAGGAAGTGACGCGGCCCGCCCGCGTCCTTGCCAGGTAAGCCGCCATGAAACTCGCCTTTCCCGTGGCCGAGACGCCCGACGATGCCACCGCGGAGGCGGGTCGCAAGCTCTTTGCCGGCCCGGTCGATTTCCTGAAGGGCGTGGTGGCCATGTCCGGGATGCCACCCGCCGACCGCGCCGAGGTCTGCTTTGCGGGCCGCTCCAATGTGGGCAAATCCAGCCTGATCAACGCGCTCACCGGGCGCAAGGCGCTTGCGCGCGCCTCCAACACGCCTGGCCGCACGCAGGAGATCAACTTCTTCACCCTGGGCGAGAGCCATTACCTCGTCGATCTGCCCGGCTATGGCTTTGCCAATGCGCCGGTGGCGGTCGTGGCGAAATGGCAGGCCCTGCTCAAGGCCTATCTCTCGGGCCGCCCAAGCCTGCGCCGCGCTTTCGTGCTGGTGGATTCGCGGCACGGTATCAAGCCGGTGGATGAGGAAATCATGGCACTTCTGGATCGCGCCGCCGTGCCCTTTCAATGCGTCATGACCAAGACCGACAAGATCAACGCCGCCACGCTCGACACGGTGCTGACGCAGGTGCGCGCACGCCTCGCCCCCCATCCTGCGGCCTATCCCGAAATCATCCTGACCTCCTCGGAAAAGAACGAGGGGCTGGCCACGCTGCGCGCCACCATCGCGGCGCTCGGTTGAGCGCAGCGCTATTCCGCCGCGCGGCGCAGGCCTGACATCAGGCGGTGGAACTTCTCGCCCTGAATGGCCACATGCCCGCGCAAAACCTCGGCGGCACGGTCGGACGCGCCCGCGCGCAGGGCCGCAACAACAGCCTCGTGTTCGGCCATGGATTGCGCCATGCGCCCGCGCACCCGCAATTGCATCCGCCGGAACGGCTTGAGCCGCCGATGCAGGCGCAACGCCTCCTGCTCCAGAAAGGTATTGCCCGCCTCGCGGTAGATGGCGTGATGAAACCGCTCGTTCTCACGGTAATAGGCGTCCGTATCGCCCGCCTCGATCGCCGCCGTGCAAAGCGCGTTCGCGTTTTCCAGTTCGGCCAGCGCGTTCTCGGATATGCGCAGCGCGGCAAGACGGCCGCAGACCCCTTCGATCTCGGCCATGGTCTCGAACATTTCCAGAAGTTCGACCGGCCCGGGCTGACGGATGAACACGCCCCGGCGCGGGATCTGCTCGGCCAGCCCCGAGGCCACAAGCCGCCCGAGCGCCTCGCGGATCGGGGTGCGCGAAACGTTGAATTGTTGGGCCAGCCGGGTCTCGTCCAGCCGATCGCCGTCGCTGAAGCCTCCGGTAAAGATCATCTCTTCCAGACTATCGGCAATGCTGTCGGCGCGACGTTGAGACATGAAACAACGCTATGCGCGAATTTCTTGGTGCGCAAGATTGAAATTATTGTATACAAAATTCTTGACTCTGAATGCATCCTGCCAAAGACTGCCCCAATCTCCCCGGCCATGAGAGAGCCGGGGCAGACATGGGAGGACAACATGAAATTCACCGGACTCGCGGCAGCCGCCGCCAGCGCCCTTTTGCTGGGCACCACCGCCAACGCCACGGACCTGCGCCTGTCGCATCAATGGTCCAATCAGGACATCCGGCACCGGGTCGCGCAGATCGTCGCCGATGAGGTTGCCGCCGCCGGGGTCGATCTCGACATCAAGATTTTCGGGTCGCAGTCGCTCTTCAAGGCGCGCGAGCAATACACGCCCCTCAGCCGGGGACAGCTCGACATGACGGTGCTGCCGCTCAGCTACGCGGGCGGCCAGCAACCGGCCTACAACCTCACCCTCATGCCGGGCCTCGTGAAGAACCACGACCACGCCGCGCGCCTGTCGGACAGCCCGTTCATGGAGGCGCTCGAGGCCAAGATGGCCGAGGATGACGTGATGGTGCTGGTGCACGGCTACCTTGCCGGTGGCTTTGCCGCCAAGGACAAGTGCATCCGTCGGCCCGAGGATGTGCAGGGGATGCAGACCCGCGCGGCAGGCAAGGCGTTCGAGCAGATGCTGGCCGGTGCCGGTGCCTCCATCGCCTCGATGGCAAGCTCGGAGGTCTACAACGCCATGCAGACCGGCGTTCTCGACGCGGTCAACACCTCGTCCTCGTCCTTCGTGTCGTTCCGCATCTACGAGCAGGTGAAATGCTACACGCCCGCGGGCGACGTGGCGCTGTGGTTCATGTATCAGCCGCTTCTGATGAACAAATCCACCTTTGACGGGCTGAGCGCCGAACAGCAATCCGCGCTTCTGGCGGCGGCGGAAAAGGCCGAGGCCTTCTATCTTGAAGAGGCCAAGAAGGAAGACGCGGCCTCGGTCGAGGTGTTCCGCGAGGCCGGTGTCGAGATCGCCGAGATGAGCCAGGACGATTTCGCCGCCTGGCTGGCGCTGGCCAAGGAAACCTCGTTCAAGGAATTCGTGGCAAGCGTGCCCGACGGGCAGGCGCTGCTTGACATGGCGCTCGCTGTCGAGTGATTCGCCACGGGCCGCCGCCCCATCGGACGGCGGCCCCCTTTCCCAGCCCTGACAACGTGATGAGGTCCGACCATGGCCGGCCAAAGCCCGGGTGCCGTCGCGCGCACCGGTAGACATCCCTTCCTGCGCGCGATCGCCGCGCTCTCCACCCTCGCGGGCTGGATATCCGCGGCGATGATCGTGGCGGCGGTGCTGATCACCTGCCAGATGATCTGGATCCGCTTCGTGCTCAACGGCGCGACCATCTGGCAGACCGAGGCCGTGGTCTACCTGATGATCGCGGCGACGCTTCTGGGTCTGCCTTATGTGCAGCGCCTGCGCGGCCATGTGAACGTGGATCTCATCCCGATGGCACTCCCGCGCGGGGCGCGCAAGGTGCTGGCGGTGGTCACGCTGTCGCTCTCGATCCTCGTGATCGCGGTGATGCTCTGGTATGGCGCGGAATTCTGGCACCTTGCCTGGTCGCGCGGCTGGAGGTCGGACACGGTCTGGGCCATCAAGCTCTGGATCCCCTATCTTTCGCTGCCCCTCGGCCTCGCGCTCTTTCTGCTGCAACTCGTGGCGGACCTGATCGCCGTTCTGCTCGATATCGACAAGCCCTTTGGACTGGAGGACGCCTGATGGACCCGCTTCTGCTTGGCCTCATCGTGGCTGTTGCCACCATCGTGGTGCTCTTTTCCGGCGTGTCGGTCGCGGTCGGGCTGCTGATCGTCTCGGGCGGGTTCCTGATCGTGTTCGACGGGATGCGCTCGCTTGAGCTCATGCCCGAGATCATGTTCGGCAAGCTGGACAATTTCGCGCTGCTGTCGATCCCGATGTTCATCATCATGGGGGCCTCCATCGCCTCCACCCGGGCGGGTGCCGATCTTTACGAGGCGCTGGAGCGGTGGCTGACGCGCGTGCCGGGCGGCCTCGTTATCTCGAACCTCGGAGCCTGCGCGCTTTTTTCGGCCATGTCCGGCTCTTCACCTGCCACCTGTGCCGCCATCGGCAAGATGGGCATCCCCGAGATGCGCAAGCGCGGCTATCCTGATTCCGTTGCCGCAGGCTCCATCGCGGCGGGCGGCACGCTCGGCATTCTCATCCCGCCCTCGGTCACGATGATCGTCTACGGCATCGCCACAGAGACCTCGATCGGGCGGCTGTTCCTGGCCGGCGTCCTTCCGGGGCTGCTGCTGGTCGCGCTCTTCATGGCCTGGTCGCTCTATCAGACCTGGCGTTCGGGCGATGTGAACCTCTTGCGCGCGACACCCTATACTTGGACGCAGAAATTCGAGATCCTGCCCCGCGTCCTGCCCTTTCTCGCCATCATCCTCGGCGTGCTCTATGCCATGTATGGCGGTATCGCCACGCCGTCCGAGACGGCGGCCGTCGGCGCGCTTTTGTGCCTGCTCATCGCTATGATCATCTACCGGCTCTGGTCGCCCGCAGCCCTTTGGGTGGTGCTGCGCGATTCGACCCGCGAAAGCGTGATGATCCTCTTCATCATCGCGGCGGCGGGGGTGTTTTCCTACATGCTCTCGTCGCTCTTCATCACCCAGTCCATCGCCGAATGGATCGGCACGCTCGACGTGAACCGCTGGGTGCTGATGGCGGCGATCAACGTCTTTCTGCTGGTCGCGGGCTTCTTTTTGCCGCCCGTCGCGGTGATCCTGATGGCAGCACCGATCCTGTTGCCGATCATCACCACCGCCGGGTTCGATCCGATCTGGTTCGCCGTGGTGCTGACCATCAACATGGAAATCGGCCTCATTTCGCCGCCCGTCGGCCTCAACCTCTATGTGATCAACGGCATTGCGCCCGACATCAAGCTCAAGACGATCCTCTACGGCTCCTTGCCCTATGTCGGTTGCATGGTGCTGGCGATCATCCTCTTGTGCCTATTTCCGGGGATTGCCACATTGCTGCCCGATGCGGTCATGGGGGCGGCGCAATGAGCGTGCTGGCCGATCTACTATCGACGGTGTTCGAGCGGCGCTATTTCAGTTCCGGCGCGCCCGACCCGCGCAACCGCTCGCTCGAGACGCTGGCGCGCGATCTGCTGGGCAGTTCAGGAGAGGTCTCGGGCATGGTGCTGGCGCGGCATATGCTGGAGCGGTTCGCGGGCCTTGACGACAGCGCGAAGGCGCAGTTCTTCGGCTTTCTCGCCCGCGATCTGAGCTTTGACGCCGAGGCCGTGCGCGAGACGCTGGCGGCGTTCGAGGCTGATCCGTCGCGCGCGCGCTATGCCGCCTTCATCGCCGCCGCCGAGCCGCCCCGGCAGGAGCTTGCCCGCCGTCTCAACCAGGTGCCGGGGGCCACGGGGCAGCTTGTGACGATGCGCGCTGATCTTCTGCGGCTGATGCGCGACGATCCCGGCCTTGGCGTGGTCGATCTTGACCTCAAGCACCTGTTCTATTCGTGGTTCAATCGCGGCTTTCTGGTGCTGCGCCCGATCAACTGGTCCTCTCCCGCCGCTGTGCTGGAAAAGATCATCGCCTACGAGGCAGTGCACGCGATCGACAGCTGGGACGATCTGCGCCGCCGCCTTGCCCCGCAGGATCGGCGCTGTTTCGCCTTCTTTCACCCGGCCATGCCCGACGAGCCGCTGATCTTTGTCGAGGTGGCGCTGACGCGCGGTATTCCCGGCGCGATCCATGACGTTCTGTCCGAAGAGCGCGAGGCCATCCCCGCGACAGGGGCCGATACCGCCGTTTTCTACTCGATTTCCAACTGTCAGGCGGGGCTGGCCGGAATTTCCTTTGGTAATTCACTGATCAAGCAGGTGGTGGCCGACCTCGCGCAGGAACTGCCCGACCTCAAGACGTTCGTCACCCTCTCGCCCATTCCCGGCCTCAGCCGCTGGCTGTCGCAGACCGGGCGCGCCCTGCCCGAAGAGCCGCAGGCGCGGCGCGCCATCGCCGCGCATTACCTGCTCGACGCCAGACGCGAGGACGGCACGCCCGTCGATCCGGTGGCGCGGTTCCATCTCGGCAACGGGGCCTCGGTCCATGCCGTCCATGCCGGTGCCGACCTTTCGCCCAACGGGGAACGGCAATCGGGCGGCGTGATGGTGAATTACCTTTACGATCTCGCGCAGATTTCGCAGAACCACGAACGCTTCGCCGGGGCGGGGCGCATTGCCGCCTCCTCGGGGGTCCGATCCCTCGCCGCGAGCGCCGACAAGACCGAGTGAAGGATCATCGCCATGGCCAACCCCCTTTATGACCGCCTGTTCGGACGCCACGCGGGCAACGCCGCGCCGTTCCTGCACCTGCAAGACGGGGGCACGCTCAGCTATGACGCCTTTCTGCGATTGGCCGCGCGCTATGCTCAAGCCTTTCGCGCGGCGGGGCTGACCCCCGGCGACCGGATCGCGGTGCAGGTCGAGAAATCGCCGCAGGCGCTGGCGGTCTATGCCGCCGCCGTGCAGGCGGGGATCGTGTTCCTGCCTCTCAACACCGCCTATACCGCCGATGAGCTGGGCTATTTCGTCTCCGACAGCGGCGCGAAGCTGCTTCTGTGCGATCCTGCCCGCGCCGACGCCTTGCGCGCGGTGGCCGATGCGTCCGGCGCGGCGCTGCTGACGCTCGGGGCAGGTGGCGCGGGCACACTCCCCGATGCCGCGCAAACGCAGCCCGAAACAGTCGAGACCACGCCGCGCGGTGCCGATGACCTTGCCGCGTTCCTCTACACCTCGGGCACGACGGGCCGCTCCAAGGGAGCGATGCTCACGCAGACGAACCTTTTGTCCAATGCCGAGGTGCTGGTGGATTACTGGCGTTTCACCGGCGATGACGTGCTGCTGCACGCCTTGCCGATCTTTCACACGCACGGCCTTTTTGTAGCGACGAACGTGATTCTTCTGGCGGGGGCCTCGATGATCTTCCTGCCGAAATTCGACACCGATCAGATGATCGCCAATCTACCGCGCGCCACCACCATGATGGGCGTGCCCACCTTCTATACCCGCCTGCTCGACGACGCGCGCTTTGACCGCGATCTTGTCGCGCATATGCGGCTCTTCATCTCCGGCTCCGCGCCGCTTCTGGCGGAAACGCATGTGGCGTTCGAGGCGCGCACCGGCCACCGCATTCTCGAACGCTACGGCATGACCGAAACCAACATGAACACCTCCAACCCTTACGCCGGCGAACGGCGCGCGGGCACCGTGGGCTTTCCCCTGCCCGGGGTGGAATTGCGCATCACCGATCCCGACACCGGCGTGGACCAACCCCAAGGCGCGGTCGGCATGATCGAGGTGCGCGGCCCGAACGTGTTCAAGGGCTACTGGAACATGCCCGAAAAGACCGCCGAGGAATTGCGCGAGACCGGCTTTTTCATCACCGGCGATCTTGGGATGATCGACGCGCGCGGCTATGTCTCGATCGTGGGGCGGGCCAAGGATCTCATCATCTCGGGCGGCTATAACATCTACCCGAAGGAAATCGAGTTGCTGCTCGACGATCAGCCCGGCGTGCTCGAAAGCGCGGTGGTGGGCGTGCCGCATCCCGATTTCGGGGAAACGGTGGTGGCGTTCATTGTCCCCGAAAAGGGGGCCGTGCCCGATCTCGACGCCATCGCCGCCGCTGCCGCCGCTTCTCTCGCTCGCTTCAAGCACCCGCGCAGGCTTATCCTGCTCGAGGCGCTGCCGCGCAACACCATGGGCAAGGTGCAGAAAAACGTGCTCCGGGCCGAGTATGCCAACCTCTTCACCACAGCGTAGAGGGGGCGGCCCATTGGCCCGCCCCCATCCATGTCACCCCTGAAGCGGCCTCACTCCGCCGGGATCGCCTTCGGCGTCACCCCGAGCGGATGCGCAAGCTTGTCCAGCATTTCACGCGGGCAAAGCTGCACGAAATGGGGCAATTCGCGGTCCCAATAGCGCAGGATGCCCTGAGCGCGGCGACTGCCTGTCTCGGACAGGTGCCGCTCGATCAGCCCCTTGAGTTCGGCCTCCCAATGCGCTTCGGCGACCTTGCAGGCAACCAGCGTCTCGCCGTTCACGAGCATCGGCGCGCGGCCCTCGGGATCGTGGACATAGGCCATGCCCCCGGTCATGCCCGCGCCGAAATTTGCCCCGATCTCGCCCAGGATCACCGCGACGCCGCCGGTCATGTATTCGCAGCCGTTGCTGCCGCAGCCTTCGACCACCACCTTTGCCCCCGAATTGCGCACCGCGAACCGCTCGCCCGCGCGCCCGGCGGCAAAAAGGCAGCCACCCGTCGCACCATACAGAACCGTGTTGCCGATGATGGTGTTTTCATGCGCGACAAGCGGGCTTGCCATCGGCGGGCGCACCACGATGGTGGCCCCGCTGAGGCCCTTGCCGACATAGTCGTTGGCATCGCCCGAGACCTCGATCTTCAGCCCCGGTGCCGCGAAGGCCCCCAGCGACTGACCGGCGCTGCCGGTCAATTTCACCGTCAGGTGATCGGGTTGCAGGCTGTTGCGCATCCCGAAGCGCCGCACGATATGCGACGACACCCGCGTGCCCACCGAGCGATGCGTGTTCTGCACAGTATAGTGAAGCTGCATCTTCTCGCCATCATTGAGGAACCGCGCCGCATCGCGCACGATTTCCGCATCAAGCGTATCGGGCACCTCGTTGCGCGGGCGGGTTCGGTCGAGCCGCTGCCGCCCGACCGCACCGACGGTGATCAGCATCGGGTTGAGGTCGAGATCGTCCAGATGCGCCGAGCCACGGCTGACCTGCGTCAGCAGGTCCGCCCGTCCGATCACCTCGTCGAGCGACCGCGCGCCGATGGAGGCCAGAACCTCCCGCACCTCCTGCGCGTAGAAGGTGATGAGGTTCACCACCTTCTCGGCCGTGCCGGTGAATTTCCCGCGCAGCGCTTCGTCCTGCGTGCAGACGCCGACCGGGCAAGTGTTGCTCTGGCATTGCCGCACCATGATGCAGCCCATGGCAATCAGCGCCGCCGTGCCGATGCCGTATTCCTCGGCCCCCATCATCGCCGCCATGACGATGTCGCGGCCCGTGCGAAGGCCCCCATCGGTGCGCAGCGTGACCCGCTCGCGCAGGTTGTTCATGCTCAACACCTGATGCGCCTCGGTGAGGCCCATCTCCCAGGGCAGGCCGGCATATTTGATGCTGGTCGCAGGGCTTGCCCCGGTGCCGCCGTTGTGCCCGGAAATCAGGATCACATCTGCCTTGGCCTTGGCCACGCCGGCAGCAATCGTGCCCACGCCCGATTGCGCCACCAGCTTCACGCAGACCTTCACCTCGGGATTGATCTGCTTGAGGTCATAGATGAGCTGCGCCAGATCCTCGATGGAATAGATGTCGTGATGCGGCGGCGGGCTGATCAGCGTGACGCCTTCGGTCGAATGGCGCAGCCGCGCGATCAGCTTGGTGACCTTCATTCCCGGCAACTGCCCGCCCTCACCGGGCTTGGCGCCTTGCGCGATCTTGATCTCCAACTCCTCGCAATGGTTGAGGTATTCCGCCGTCACGCCGAACCGACCAGAGGCCACCTGCTTGATCTTGGCGCTCGGATTGTCGCCATTGGCCTCGGGCGTGAAATGCGCCGGATCCTCGCCGCCCTCGCCGCTGTCACTGCGCGCGCCGATCCGGTTCATCGCCACGTTGAGGGTCTTGTGTGCCTCGGGCGACAGCGCGCCAAGGCTCATCCCCGGCGTCACGAACCGCTTGCGGATCGCGGTCACGCTCTCGACCTCCTCGATGGGGATGGCCTCGCCCATCGGCTTGATCGCCATCAGATCGCGCAGATGGATGGGCGGGTTGGCCTGCATCGCCGCCGAATACCGCTTCCACAGCGCATAGCTTGCCTTGTTGCAGGCGGTCTGCATCATGTGCATGGTCTGCGCGCCCCAGGCATGGGTCTCGCCCGACTTGCGCGCCTTGTAGAACCCGCCGATCGGCAGGATATCCTGACCGCCGCCAAAGGCGCGGCCATGCACCTCCTCGAGCTTCGCCTGAATCCCCGACACGCCGATGCCCGAAATCCGGCTGGTCAGCCCCGGAAAATACTCGGCACAAAGCGCCCGGCTCAGCCCCACCGCCTCGAAATTGAGGCCACCGCGATAGGAGGAGACCACCGAAATGCCCATCTTCGACATGATCTTGAGCAGGCCAAGGTCAATCGCCGCGCGATAGCGCGCCATCGCCTCGGTCAGGCTGCCGTCGATCAGGCCGCGCGCGATGCGGTCGGCCACGGTGTCCTCGGCCAGATAGGCGTTGACCGTGGTCGCCCCCGCACCGATCAGCACGGCGAAATAATGCGGGTCGATGCATTCGGCCGAACGCAGGTTGAGGCTGCAAAACGTCCGCAGCCCCTTTTGCGTCAGGTGGCTGTGAACCGCGCTTGTCGCCAGGATCATCGGCATTCCCACGCGGTCCTCATTCAACCCGTGATCGCTCAGCACGATATTGCCCACGCCCGAGCGCACGGCATCCTCGGCCTCGGCACGGATGCGCTCCAGCCCGTCCTGGAGCGCGGTGCCGCCGGGGGCAAAGGTGCAGTCGATCTCGGCCACATCGCCACCGAATTGCCGCAGCAACTCATCCCATTGCGCGTTGGCGACAAACGGGCTTTCCAACGCGATGATCTCGGTCTGTGCGCTGCTCTCGTCCAGCACGTTCTTGAGGTTGCCGAACCGCGTCTTGAGGCTCATCACCCGGAATTCGCGCAAGGAATCAATCGCCGGATTGGTCACCTGGCTGAAATTCTGCCGGAAATAATGGCTAAGCGGGCGGTATTGCCGCGAGAGAACAGCCGCAGGCGTGTCATCGCCCATGCTGGCCACCGCCTCCTTGCCATCCTCGGCCATGGGGGCAAGGATCTGCTCGATCTCCTCGATCGTGTAGCCCGCCGCGATCTGCCGCCGCCGCAATTCCGCGCCGGTAAAGAGCGGCCGCTCCGTCACGCCCGCCAGCACATCGTCAAGCTCGTTGATCTTGCCCACCCAATCCGCATAGGGCTGGGCATGGGCCAGCTTGTCCTTGATTTCCGCGTCGTGATAAAGCTTGCCCTCTTTCGTATCCACCGCCAGCATCTGACCGGGGCCAAGCGCACCCTTTTCCTTCACCGATGCCTCGTCCACCGGCACCATCCCGGCCTCGGACCCGGCGATCACCAGCCCGTCACCGGTGACGACATAGCGCATCGGGCGCAGCCCGTTGCGGTCGAGCCCCGCGCAGACCCAGCGGCCATCGGTCATCGCCAATGCTGCCGGCCCGTCCCACGGCTCCATCACCGAGTTGCAATAGGAATACATGTCGCGCCATGACTTGGGCAGTTCCTCGGCCTGCTTCGACCACGACTCGGGCACAAGCATGGTCTTGGCCATCGGCGCGTTGCGCCCGGCGCGCACCAGCAACTCGAACACCGCATCGAGTGCGCCGCTGTCCGAGGACCCTTGCGGGATGATCGGCTTGATATCCTCTGCCAGATCGCCGAACGCCCCGCTTGCCATGCGGATCTCGTGGCTCTTCATCCAGTTGACATTGCCCTTGAGGGTGTTGATCTCGCCGTTATGCGCCAGCATCCGGAAGGGTTGCGCCAGCCACCATTGCGGGAAGGTATTGGTGGAATAGCGCTGATGATAGATGGCGAAGTTGCTGACGAACCGCGCGTCCATAAGATCGGGATAGAACACCGCCACCTGTTCGGCCAGCATCATGCCCTTGTAGATGATGCTGCGACACGAGAGGCTCGCCATGTAAAGCCCGTTGATCCCGGCCTGTGTCACCGCCTTCTCGATCCGGCGGCGGATCACGTAAAGTTCGCGCTCGAACTCTTCTTCATCGAGCCCCTTGGCGTCGGAAATCAGGATCTGCTCGATCTCGGGCCGCGTCGCATTGGCCTTTTCGCCCAGACAGGTGATATCGACCGGCACATGCCGCCAGCCATAGATCGTGTGGCCCATGCGCAGCACTTCGGTTTCCACGATGGTCCGGCAACGTTCCTGCGCGCCGAAATCCGTGCGCGGCAAGAACACCTGTCCGACCGCGATAAGGCGGCTTTCGTCCGGCTCGTGCCCGGTGCGGCGGATCTGGTCGTAAAAGAACGGAACCGGGATCTGGACATGGATCCCCGCCCCGTCGCCGGTCTTGCCATCGGCATCAACCGCACCCCGGTGCCAGATCGCCTTGAGCGCGTCGATCCCCGCCTGCACCACCCGGCGCGAGGGCGTGCCGTCGATGCTGACAACAAGGCCGACCCCGCAGGAGGAATGTTCCTCCTCATGGGCATACATGCCGTTCGCGGCGAGCAAGTCGCGCTTGGCCTCTTCCCTGGCCGCCCAGTCGGAATCGAATGTCGTCATCGGTCTTTCCCTTCCTCAACCCGGTGGGTCAGAATGTCTGTCTTGTTGTCTTGCTGCAGTCTGCCGGAACGACGGCGATTGACCGCTATTCCGCCGCAACCGCCCTGGCGCCATCGAGATCGTCGAGTATGGCCGCCGCCGCGTCGCGCCCGTCGCGGATCGCCCAGACCACGAGGGAGGCGCCGCGCACGATGTCGCCGACCGCATAGACCCCCGGCAGCGCGGTGCGCCCGGTGGTGAACTCGGCCTTGATCGTGCCCCAGCGGGTGACTTCCAATTCCTTTTTGTTCCAGAGGGTCGGCAGGCTTTCGGGCTCAAACCCAAGCGCCTTGATGACCAGATCGGCGGGCGCGTCCTCGATGGCACCCTCGATCGGCTCGGGGCTTTGGCGGCCCGTCGCATCGGGCGCGCCAAGGCGCATTTTCTGCACCTTCACCGCCGTCACCGGATTACCCGCAAAGCCCACAGGCGCGCTCAGCCATTCGAAAACAACGCCTTCTTCCTCGGCATTGGCCACCTCGCGCTGGCTGCCGGGCATGTTCTCGCGGTCCCGACGATAAAGGCAAGTGACCGATTTTGCGCCTTGCCGGATCGCCGTGCGCACGCAATCCATCGCGGTATCGCCGCCGCCGACCACGACCACCCGCTTACCCGCCGCGTTCAACTCGCCGCTCTCATATTCCGGCACACGGTCGCCAAAGCCCACGCGATTGCTTGCCGTCAGGTAGTCAATCGCCCGCACGATGCCTTGCGACCCCGCCCCCGGCCCGTCCAGTTCGCGGCTCTTGTAGACCCCGGTGGCGATCATGACCGCGTTGTGTTTGTTGCGAATCTCGTCAAAGCCCAGATCCGTGCCCACGTCGCAATTCAGCACGAAGTCCACGCCGCCCTGTTCAAGCTGCTCGATACGGCGCATCACCACGTCCTTTTCCAGCTTGAAGCCGGGGATGCCATAGGTCATGAGCCCGCCCGCGCGGTCATAGCGGTCATAGACCGTGACCTGCACACCGGCCCGCCGCAGCACGTCAGCGGCGGCAAGGCCGCCGGGCCCCGCACCGATGATCCCGACGCTCTCACCCCGCTCTGTTTTGGGGGCGATGGCCTCGACCCAGCCCTCTTCCCAGGCGGTGTCGGTAATGTATTTCTCGACCGCGCCGATGGTGACGGTGCCATGGCCCGACTGCTCGATCACGCAATTGCCCTCGCAGAGGCGGTCCTGCGGGCAGATGCGCCCGCAAATTTCGGGAAACGTATTGGTCAACTGGCTGATTTCATACGCCTCTTTCAACCGCCCTTCGGCAGTAAGGCGCAGCCAGTCGGGGATGTTGTTATGCAGCGGGCAATGGGTCTGGCAGTAGGGCACGCCGCATTGGCTGCATCGGCTGGATTGTTCCTTGGCCTTGGCGTCGGCGAACTCGGCATAGATCTCGCCGAAATCCTGCCGCCGCTGCTCGGCCTCGCGCTTGGCGGGCATGTCACGCCCGACCGTCACGAATTTCAACATCGCCTGCTTTGCCATGCGGCATCCTCCCGAGTCTGGCCAGAAGCTCTGTATAAAAGGCATCGCCACAAATGAAAAGTCATACAGTATGACCTAATTTAAGATTTTAGCGCCGCAGAGAGATTTTATTCTGCAAAACCCCCTAAATTTAGTTCCGATACGGTCATATCTTGGAATTTGCGCTTGGCGACAGATCAGATATACATTCGCGCAAAGCCTTGCAGGACGCACAATAATGCCACTTTTTCAGATATTTATGGTCGCTGTCCTTCAGGGCATCACCGAATTTCTGCCGATTTCCTCCTCCGGTCATCTGATTCTCCTGCCTGCGCTCACCGGCATGGCGGATCAGGGGCAGGCCATCGACGTGGCCGTGCATGTGGGCACCCTGCTTGCCGTCATGCTGTTCTTTCGTGCCGATGTCGGGCCGGCGCTCGCCGCTCTGCCGCGCCTTCTGACCGGGCGCGCCGACACGCCCGGCGCGCGCCTCGCGCTTTTGCTGATCGTCGCCACGCTGCCGGTGATCCTGTGTGGATTGCTGCTCAAGCTCACCGGTCTCAACGACGCGCTGCGCTCGATCACCGTGATCGCCTGGGCGACGATCATCTTCGGCCTCTTGCTGTGGTGGGCGGATCAGCGCGGCCGCAGCGAGAAGACCGCCGAAAACTGGACGATGCGAGAGGCGGTCACGCTTGGCCTCTGGCAGGCCGTGGCGCTCATTCCCGGCACGTCGCGCTCGGGCATCACCATCACCGGCGCGCGGTTTCTGGGCTATGCGCGCCATGACGCCGCGCGCATCTCCATGCTCATGTCGATCCCGACGATCATGGCGAGCGGCGCGCTTCTGGGTCTGGAGGTGGCGATGGACGCCGATACGGCGCTTTTGCGCGACGGGGCGATTGCCGCGCTCTTTGCCTTTGTCGCCGCGCTGCTGGCGCTCAGCCTGATGATGCGGCTGTTGCGCAGCGTCAGCTTCACGCCTTACGTGATCTACCGCATCGGACTTGGGGCCGTTCTGCTCTGGATCGCCTACACGTAAGGCTCAGGCGCGCAGGTTGCGCGCCGATTCGCGGATCGCCTCGAACTGACCCGTCGGGCGGAACCGCCAGAGGTAATCGGGCAACACCGCCTCGGGCGCGACCGGGACGATCCCCAGATCGGCAAAGCCCTTGGCCCCGGCCTGCACCACATTATCCACCCGCAGGCTGCGCACCTGGTCGCGCGTGATCTGCGGCGGCACAAGGCCAAGCGTGACCGTCTGCACCAACTCCATCGCCCCGGCCATGAGCGCGGCAACGCCGAACGGAATGTTCACGATGAGCCGCCGCCGCCGGATCACCCGAAGCATCATCTGCATGAGATCTCGGAACGTCGCCACCTCCGGCCCGCCAAGCTCGTAAATCCCCGGCGCAGCCGCGTCGGTGACACCCATGACCGCCGCCTGTGCCACATCGTCCACATGCACCGGTTGAAACCGCGTGCCCCCGCCCACCACCGGCAGGATCGGACCAAGCCGTGTCATCGCGGCGAAACGGTTGAAGAACTGATCCTCGGCCCCGAAGATCACCGAAGGGCGCAGGATCACCGCCTGCGGCATATGGTCGAGGATACCGGCCTCACCGGCGGCCTTGCTCTGCGCATAGAGACTCTTCGCGCCCGCATCCGCGCCGATGGCCGACAGGTGCACCATTCGCGCCACGCCCTCCTCGGCGGCGATGCGCGCGATGCGCGTCGCGCCCTCGGCCTGCACGGCCTGGAAATTGTTGCGGCCCTTGCGATCAAAGGTGCCGACGCAATTGACCACCGCATCGGCCCCCTGCATCACCGCGCGCACGCTCGCATCGTCGCGGATATTGCAGAACACCGGCTCCACCTGGCCCGGCACGCCGTAGGGTTTGACGTGCATCGCCTCGTTGGGCCGCCGCACCGCGACCCGCACCCGCCAGCCCTTTGCCGCCAGCCGCCGCGCGATGTAGCGACCGACAAAACCCGATCCGCCAAAGATTGTGACAAGCTGGGACATGAGGGCCTCCGATCCGCGATTACATCCTCTTTCCTAGCGCCGACGCTCCGGCGCGACAAGGCGTTAAGCACCCTGCGACAGATCGCGCGAATTCGCCGTTGACACCTGCGCGGGCTGCGTCTAAACGCCAGCGTCACGACACCTGCCCAGGTGGCGGAATGGTAGACGCGCTGGCTTCAGGTGCCAGTGGCCGCAAGGCCGTGGAGGTTCGAGTCCTCTCCTGGGCACCATGTTTTTCCCACAACATAATGATTTGTATAGAAAAATCGTTCGGCATGGTTTCACGCCCCGCCTTGATCCAACACCCTTTGAGCGCCGCTTGATGCTTCGAACGCGTCAGTCGGGGGCGCGGGCTCATGGGTCAAAGTCAACCAGACTGTCGGCAAGGCCGCGCCGCGCCGTCGCTTCGGCTTCACCACCGGAAGTGATCGCAGCCGCCCACCGGTCGAGCGCGTCACGCTGCACGGGCGTTATGCTTTCCACCTTGCCGCAGCCCGTGCCATCCAGGCGGTCAATTCGTTTGAACAAGCGCGTTATGCGTTGGCTCAACATCCGTTTCCCGATAAGACAGGGACAGGGGGGCAACCGAGTAAAGTGGCGGACCGCCTCAGGCGATCCCGATGCAGGAATAAGGGTGCGAGAGCGAGACGGATGAGCACGGATTTCAGGCCGGGCGGGGGTCTTTCTTGACCGACATTGCCCCGGCAAAGCTGCGTCTTGACAAATGGCTTTGGCAGGCGCGGTTTTTCAAGACCCGCACGCTTGCGGCAGGGCAGGTGTCGGCGGGTCATGTCCGGGTCAATGGCGCGCGGGTGAGCAAGCCCGCGCAGGGTGTCGGCCCGGGCGATGTGCTGACGTTCGCGCAAGGCACGCGGGTGCGGGTGGTGCGCATCGCCGCACTTGGGGCGCGACGCGGGCCTGCCGCCGAGGCGCAGGCCCTCTATGATGACCTGAGCCCGCCCGAGACGCAGGACACCGTTCCGCCGGCACCGCGCTTCGAGGGAAAGGGGCGGCCCACCAAGCGCGACCGGCGCAAACTCCTCCCGCGTGATCCCGGCACGCTTGAATGATCCGGCACACTGGATTAGGTGATGCGCAGCGCTGAGGAAACCTGAGAGATCGCCATGACCTATGTCGTCACCGACAATTGCATCGCCTGCAAATACACCGATTGCGTCGAGGTATGCCCGGTGGACTGTTTCTACGAGGGCGAGAACATGCTGGTGATCCATCCCGACGAATGCATTGACTGCGGCGTGTGCGAACCGGAATGCCCCGCCGACGCGATCCGCCCCGATACCGAACCGGACATGGAGCCGTGGGTCACCTTCAACCGAAAGTATTCCGAGGCCTGGCCGGTCATCGTGACCAAGAAGGACCCGCTGCCCGAAGCCGAAGAGCGCGACGGCGAGACGGGCAAGATGGACAAGTATTTCTCCGAGGCCCCCGGCGAAGGAGGCTGAGCCCGACGCGCATCCCGATTCGGCGCGCAGCCGGACCGGATGAAGGTTTTGAATTCGTTTAACGCATTGAAATCCTGACTTGAAAAGAGGTGTTTGAGAGCATCCCCTTTCGCAAGGGTCTTTTTTGTGTTACACTCACTTAGGTGACACAAGAAACACGCCTCACAGGCCCCCTTACGCTGCCGTTGGGGGCAAATCATGTAACATGACCCATATACCCTGATCTTGAGAGATCGAGGCATGTGGCGTTTGCTGTGCCTTAGGGCGTGATGCAAGGAAAGAACCGAATGTCGAAAACCAGAAAGACCGAGTTTCGCCCCGACGATTACGTTGTCTATCCGGCGCATGGCGTGGGCCAGATCATCTCGATCGAGGAACAGGAGATTGCGGGCCTCAGCCTCGAGATGTTCGTCATCTCCTTTGAAAAGGACAAGATGACCTTGCGCGTGCCAACCAACAAGGCGGTGGAAATCGGGATGCGCGGCCTGTCGAGCCCGGACGTGATCTCCAAGGCGATGACCACGCTCAAGGGCAAGGCGCGCGTCAAGCGGGCGATGTGGTCGCGCCGCGCGCAGGAGTATGAGCAGAAAATCAATTCGGGCGACCTTATCGCCATCGCAGAGGTCGTGCGCGACCTCCACCGCAGCGACGATCAGCGCGAACAGAGCTATTCGGAGCGTCAGCTTTACGAGGCCGCGCTTGAGCGCCTGACGCGCGAAGTGGCGGCCGCCTCCGGTGCGGATGAGGTTCAGGCCGCCAAGCAGGTTGGCGAGGTTCTGGTGTCCCGCGCGGCCTGATCCGTTCATTATCTGAAAAAGGCCGTGCCTCGAAAGGGCGCGGCCTTTGTCGTCTCACGGGCGGCCACCGCCCTGCCGCACGCATGTCACGCGGGTTGAGGGTTGCCAGCCCGGTCAAGGCTGCCGCAAGGACCGTTGAACGCTCATTCAGCCGCCACGGCCTGCGGATCGGCGAGTGCCACGATGTCCATCATGATTGTGTTCAACTCGAAATCCTTGGGCGTATAGACGCGTGCCACGCCCATTTCGCGCATCCGTTTCGCGTCCTCCTCGGGGATGATGCCGCCGACGATCACCGGCACATGCCCCAACTCGGCCGCGCGCATCCGGTCCATCAACTCCTCGACCAGCGGCATGTGGCTGCCCGAGAGGATCGAGAGGCCGACGACATGCGCCTCATCCTCAAGGGCTGCGGCGACGATCTGTTCAGGCGTCAGGCGGATGCCCTCGTAGCGGATATCCATGCCGCAATCGCGGGCACGGCACGCGATCTGCTCGGCCCCGTTGGAATGCCCGTCAAGCCCCGGCTTGCCGACAAGGAACTTCAGTCGCCGGCCAAGCCGCCCCGAGACGGTATCAACGGCGGCGCGCAGATCGTCGAGCCCCTCGGTGCGGTTCGATGGGCTGGCCGAGACGCCGGTGGGGCCGCGATATTCGCCATGCACGGCGCGCATCTCGGCGGCCCATTCGCCCGTGGTCACGCCTGCGCGGGCGCAGGCGATCGAGGAAGGCATGATGTTGCGCCCCTCGTTTGCCGCGGCGCGCAGATCGGCGAGCGCGGCCGTGACGGCGGCGGCGTCGCGGGTGCGTCTCCAGTCGTTGAGGCGCGCAATCTGCTCGGCCTCGACCGCCGGATCGACGACCATGATCCCGCCATCCTCGGTCTGGAGCGGCGAGGGTTCACCCTCCTGCCATTTGTTGACGCCGACAACGACGGTTTCGCCCGCCTCGATCCGGCCCAGCCGGTCGGCATTGCTTTCCACCAGCCGCGATTTCATATACTCGATCGCCGCCACCGCGCCGCCCATGCTCTCGATATTGGCCAGTTCGTGCCGCGCGCCGTCCTTGAGCACCGCGACCTTGGCATCGACCGCCGGGTTGCCGTCAAAAAGGTCGTCGAATTCCAGCAAATCCGTCTCATAGGCCAGAATTTGCTGCATCCGCATCGACCATTGCTGATCCCAGGGGCGCGGCAGGCCCAGCGCCTCGTTCCACGCCGGAAGCTGAACCGCGCGGGCGCGGGCGCGCTTCGAGAGCGTCACGGCCAGCATCTCGATCAGGATGCGGTAGACGTTGTTCTCGGGTTGCTGCTCGGTCAGGCCCAGCGAATTGACCTGCACGCCATAGCGGAAGCGGCGGTGTTTGGGGTCACTGACACCATAGCGCGTCTCAAGGATTTCATCCCAGAGATCGACAAAGGCGCGCATCTTGCACATCTCGGTCACGAACCGGATGCCCGCGTTGACGAAGAACGAAATCCGCGACGCGAGGGCCGGGAAATCGGCGGCGGGGACACGGGGGCGCAGCTCATCCAGCACCGCGACGGCGGTGGCCAGCGCAAAGGCCAGCTCTTGCTCGGGCGTGGCGCCCGCCTCTTGCAGGTGATAGGAACAGACATTCATCGGGTTCCATTTCGGCACATGCTTGTAGCAATATTCGGCCACGTCGCCGATCATTTTCAGGCTCGGCGCGGGCGGGCAGATATAGGTCCCGCGCGACAGATATTCCTTGATGAGGTCGTTCTGCACCGTGCCTTGCAACGCGGCCACATCCGCCCCCTGCTCTTCGGCCACGGCGATATAGAGCGCCAGAAGCCAGGGCGCGGTGGCGTTGATCGTCATCGAGGTGTTCATCTGATCGAGCGGGATCGCGTCAAACAGCGTGCGCATGTCGCCCAGATGGCAGATGGGCACGCCGACCTTGCCGACCTCGCCGCGGGCCAGGACATGATCGCTGTCATAGCCGGTCTGTGTGGGCAGATCGAAAGCGACCGAAAGGCCGGTCTGTCCCTTGCCGAGATTCGCGCGATAGAGCGCGTTGGATTTCGCCGCTGTCGAATGGCCCGCATAGGTGCGGATAAGCCAGGGGCGGTCTTTCTGCGTCTGCGACATCAGGCGGCCTCGTGAATCGGTTGCGTAATTTTCTTACGTTCACGACAAACTACAGGCAACAAACCTGCACTGTCAATTCGCTGCGTTGCGGCGAAGCCGGGATTTCGCGCTTGCAGCCGGGGCGGGCCGGAAGCGTGAGCGGCTGGGGCCCTTGTGCACGGCGTTTGGCCTATTGCCCATCGAAGTTCTTGACCCGCAGGACGTCAAAAATGACAATATACCCGCTCAATCAACTTGATCTTCAGGTCTTTCATCAGCCAGAGGTCGCCAAGCAGTCCCCCGGAAATCTCTGGGCGAACATCCGGAGTTGTGCCGAGATGTTCCGCCACTCGCTCGCTCAGCGGAAACGAGCCATCCATCACGACGACCCGAGGATCACCCAGGTGAGCACAAGGCAGGCAAGCCCCAGAACCGCCTCGCCGAGCGAGGGCAAGGGACCTTCCTCGGGCATGCCGTATTCCGGCGCGCCCAGACCGGCGAGGCAGGGGTCGGGGGCGTAGCAGATCATGGGCGCGGCTCCTTGGTCATGGGTCAGGGTGTCGGGGTCAGGTGAGGACCAGGATGGCCAGCATCGAGAGATAGGCGACGGCAAAGACGGTCACGGGGACGGCCTTGCGGATGCGGTTGAATACGGGTGTCATGCGATGGCCTCCTGTCGGCTCAGATGGGTCTGGAAACTTGCCGTGGCGCGGCCCGGCAGGGCGGGCAGGGTCCAGATCAGATCGCGCAGGGCGCGCCCCTCGGGCCAGGGGCCATGGCCCGAGGTCACGTTGACATGGCCCGCCTCGCCCATATCGACAAACTCCGCGCCCCAGCGTTTGGCAAGCCAGCGCGCGCGCGGCTGGGCCATCCACGGATCATTGCGGCTCGCGGCGACGATGGTGGGCACGCGAAGGGCTACTTCGGGGATCTTGCCGAAAGGGGCTGTGCGCGCGTCATGGCTGGGTTCTGCCGGGGCCACCAGAAGCGCGCCGCCGACCTTGAGCTGCGGCCAGCGCGCCAGAAGCTGCACCGCCGCCACAGCGCCAAGGGAATGCGCCACCAGAACCGCGCCGGGATGCAAGAGCAGCGCGCCCGCGATCTCGGTCAGCCATTGATCCGAGCGCGGGCGGTCCCAGCATTTCTGCTCGACGATGCGCGCGGTCGGATCCATGCGTTCCCACCAATACTGCCAATGGGGGGCCGGAGAGCCGTCAAGGCCGGGAAGAAGCAGGGTTCTGATCATGGGTGATCTCCTTTCCCAAATACACTATCATGTTTATCGTGTTTTAGGGTTCCAAATTTCCCTCGGGTTTTGGAACGTGAGTCTCCTTTTCGGGGGTGGGTCAGACCGTCTCGGTATCGACTGGCAACACGGTGCTGTCGCGGATCACCTCCATCGAGAATTTCGAGGTGACATTGCGACAGGGCAAACGGCGGGTCAGCAGCAGGTAGAATTCGTCAAAGCTGGCCATGTCGGCCACGGCGACTTTCAGCAGGTAATCGACATCGCCGGCCATGCGATGCACTTCGATGATCTGCGCAAATTCCGCGATGGCGGCGCGAAACTCGGCGCGCCACTCGCGGGAATGGTCTGGCGCCTCGATCTCGACAAAGACGGTCAGGCCAAGGCCGATCCGGGCGGGGTCAACGATGGCCACCCGCCCGGTGATGATGCCCGTGGCCTCAAGCTTTTGCACCCGTTTCCAGCAGGGTGTTTGCGACAGCCCGACGCGTTCGGCCAGTTGCGCGACGGGAATGGTCGCGTCGCGCATCAGCTCAAACAGGATCTTGCGGTCTATACGGTCCAGATCGGTCTTGCTCATGATCAGGACGCCGTGAATTCGCGCACGAAATCATTGACGGGCTTGGCGCGGATCTCCGAGGGTTTGCCGACCTGCTCGATGCGCCCCATCGACATGACGACGACCAGATCGGCCAGTTCCATCGCCTCTTCCTGATCGTGGGTGACAAAAATCGTGGTCAGGCCGGTGGTGTCGTGGATATCGCGCAGGCCCTGGCGCAATTCCTTGCGCACCTTGGCGTCGAGCGCGCCGAAGGGTTCATCCAGCAGCAGCATCCGCGGCTCGATGGCGAGCGCGCGCGCCAGCGCCACGCGCTGCCGCTGCCCGCCCGAGAGTTGGCTGGGATAGCGCGCGCCGATGTCGGGCAGTTGGATCAGGTCCAGCAGGCGGTTCACCCGGCGGCCGATCTCGGCCTCGGTCGGGCGGGTCTTGCGGGGGCGCGCGCGCAGGCCATAGGCGATGTTTTCAAACACCGTCATGTGTTTGAACAGTGCGTAATGCTGAAACACGAAGCCCGCGCGCCGTTCCTGAACGCTCAGGCCGGTGGCGTCGGACCCATCAAACAGCACCCGCCCCGAGGTGGGAAATTCCAGCCCGCCAAGGATGCGCAACAGCGTGGTCTTGCCGGACCCCGACGGCCCCAGAAGTGCGATCAGCGCCCCCGAGGGGATGGCGAGCGACACCGGATGCAGTGCCCGCTCGGTGCCGAATTCCTTGGCCAGTTCCTCGATCTCGATATGCATGGGTTTCCCTTTCAGTGACGGCGCGTCGCGGCCAGAACATCGGCGTGACGCCATTCCAGAAGCGATTTGAGGGTGAGCGTGACCAGCGCCAGAAGCGCCAGAACAGCGGCCAGAGAGAAGGCCGCGACCGAGAGATATTCGTTGTAAAACATCTCGATCATGATCGGCATGGTGGTGGTTTCGCCCCGGATCTTGCCCGAGATGACGGCGACGGCGCCGAATTCGCCCATGGCGCGCGCGTTGCACAGGAGCACGCCATAGAGCAGCGCCCAACGGATATTGGGCAGGGTGACAGTGAAAAAGGCGCGCCAGCCCGACGCGCCAAGCGTCAACGCCGCCTCTTCCTCGGCCTGGCCCTGTTCGATCATCACCGGGATGAGTTCGCGCGCGACAAAGGGGAAGGTCACGAACATCGTCGCCAGCACGATGCCGGGAAAGGCGAACACGATCTTGAGATCATTGGCCACCAACCACGCCCCGAGCGATGAGTTGACGCCGAACAAAAGCACCAGCGCCAGCCCCGCCACCACCGGCGAGACGGAAAACGGCAGGTCGATCAGCGTGATCAGGAACGCCTTGCCGCGAAAGTCGAACTTCGTGATCGCCCAGGCGGCGGCGATACCGAACACCGCGTTCAGCGGCACGGCGATGGCCGCGACGATCAGCGTGAGGCGGATCGCCGACCACGCATCGGGCGACGACAGCGCCGTGAGCGAGGCCGCCCAGCCATCGCGCAGCGCCTCGGCAAAGACGGCGATGAGCGGCGCGAAGAGCAGCACGCCGATCAGCACCAGAACCGTGCCGATCAGAAGATGTCGCGCCAGCCGTGGCTCCGTGGTGACGGGGGTGTGGTGAGTGAGCGCGATATCAGACATGCTTGCCCCCTGCGTCGCAGCTAAGGTCGTCAAGCGATCCGGTGCCATGCGCGTTGGCCAAAACCTCGCCGAGCGTGAGGGCAAGCATCAACGCGATCAAGATCAGGGGGCCACCGACGACCCACACCGCGAGGATGACCCAAAGCGATTTGCCGGCGGCCATCGCCGCCAGGATCAGGATAAGCGTTGCCAGCCCGGCGAGAAGAAACGTCGCGCCAGCAGCAAGTTCGGGTTCGTTGTGTGTGTTCACGATATCAGACAAGACCGATCCTCCGTCTGCTCCAGATTTGAATGATGTTGATGGCCAGCAGCATCGCGAAGGAAATCAGCAACATGGCGATGCCGATCGCGGCGGCGGCGTCGTAATTGTATTCCTCCAGCCGGATCACGATCAGCAGCGGCGCGATTTCCGTCAGGTTCGGGATATTGCCCGCGATGAAGATGACCGAGCCGTATTCGCCGACCGAGCGCGCCAAGGCGAGCGCGAAGCCGGTCAGAAGTGCCGGCGTCAGCGTGGGCAAAACCACCCGGCGCAAGGTATAGGCGCGGCGCGCGCCGAGCGTGGCGCTGACCTCTTCCACCTCGCGCTCCAACTCCTCGATCACCGGCTGCACGGTGCGCACCACGAAGGGCAGCCCGATGAAGATGAGCGCCATCCAGATGCCGACCTCGGTATAGGCGACCTTGATTCCCAAGGGGGCCAGCGCCTGCCCGAACACACCATTGGGCGCGTAAAGCGCGGTGAGCGCGATGCCCGCCACCGCCGTCGGCAGGGCAAAGGGCAGGTCAACGGCGGCGTCGATCAGCTTGCGCCCCCAGAACCGATAGCGCACCAGCACCCAGGCCAGTGCCAGCCCGAACACGAGGTTGAACAGCGACGCGATCAAAGCGGCGCGAAACGACAATTCCAGCGCCGCCCAGATGCGGCGCGAATTGACCATGTCCCACAGATCGCCCGGGCCAATCATCAGGCCCCGGCCCAGCAGGGCACCGATAGGAAGAAGCACCACGATGGACAGGATCGCCGCCATGATGCCAAAACTCAGCCCAAACCCCGGCAGGGGTGAGGGCGAGCGCAAAAGACTCGCCCTCATGATTTACTCCGAATAGATCTGATCAAACACGCCGCCCTCGCCGAAATACTCGGGCTGCACCTTGGGCCAGCCGCCGAAATCGGCAATCGACAGACGGGTGACATCGGGGAAGCGCGCGACATCCTCGGGCGCGGCCGCAGACGTGTCCCAGGCGCGGTAGAAATGCTTGAGCGCCAGCGCCTGTGCCTCGGGGCTGTAGAGGTGTTCCAGATAGGCCTCGGCGGCCTTGCGCTGTGCGTCGCTCTTGATGTTGCCATCGACCAGCGTCACCGGCGGCTCC
The DNA here is from genome assembly GCF_053628555.1 of Roseovarius sp. MBR-79. Taxonomy (NCBI): domain Bacteria; kingdom Pseudomonadati; phylum Pseudomonadota; class Alphaproteobacteria; order Rhodobacterales; family Roseobacteraceae; genus Roseovarius; species Roseovarius sp. MBR-79. Next base: position 41,700 of record NZ_JBRJGP010000017.1, read on the forward strand.
GCCAGGACCGAGACCGACGGCACCACGATGTCGAACGCATCCTCGCCGCGCTCCTTCAGCGCCAGAAACGCTTCGTTCTCCCACGCGAGCAACACATCGCCGATGCCGCGCTGCGTAAAGGTCGTGGTCGAGCCGCGCGCGCCGGTATCGAGCACCGGCACGTTTTTATAAAGCTTGCCGACGAAGTCCTTGGGATCGAGCCCGTTCTTGTCGGCATAGGCCCAGGCAGCAAGGAAGTTCCAGCGCGCGCCGCCCGATGTCTTGGGGTTGGGGGTCACCACGGCGACACCGGGTTTGACCAGATCATCCCAATCCTTGATGCCCTTGGGGTTGCCGTCGCGCACCAGAAACACAATGGTCGAGGTATAGGGCGAGGAATTGTGCGCCAGCCGCGATTGCCAGTCGGCGGGCAATTTGCCGGTGCTGGCGGCAATCTTGTCGATATCTGCCGAGAGCGCCAGCGTGACCACCGTCGCCTCCAGCCCGTCGATCACGGCGCGCGCCTGTGCGCCAGCGCCGCCATGCGATTGCTGGATCGTGACCGGCGCATTGCCCTGCGCGGTCCACCAGTCGTTGAAGAGCTCGTTATACTCGCGGTAAAACTCGCGGGTCGGGTCGTAGGACACGTTGAGGATCTCCACGCTCTCCTGCGCCTGTGCCGCGCCGTTGCCGACCGGGCTCAGCATCAGGCCAAGGGCGGCAACAGTCGCCACGAGGCCGCCACGCAGGCCGCGCTTGCCGAGCAACCGGCTGCCAAGATCCACCACCGCGCGGCTTTTTTCGACCGCGCGTCCGATCAGGCGCGTCTTGCCGGCCTCGATCTCGATGCGGCCATCGCTCAGAGTGCGAATGAATTTGCCCTGTGCCTGCGCATAGGCGCCAAGCTGGATGGTGCGATACATGGGTGTCTCCTTTGTTCAACCCCGTGTCCAAATCTCGTGTCAGGCGGCGGGGCCGATGGGACGCAACACCCTTTCCAAGGGCGCTGTCCCGGCGCACCGCCATCTGACACCTAAATAACGACAGAGATGGTCGAGTATTGCAAAGGAAAAATCACGGCGATCTTGGTCGTGATTATAGAATATTATTCTCCGGCCTGCGACGCCGCCACATCGAAGCGCTCCAGCGGGGCCGAATCCCGCTGCAAATCGGCCAAAGTCAGCGATTCGATCATCAGGATATAGGTGGCATAAAACCCGCCAAACACCGCCCGCACGCGGCAGGTTTGTTCATCCTTGCAATCCTCGCAACGCCGGTAAGCCTTGCGCGAGAGGCACGGCAGCGGTGCCATCGGCCCGTCAATCAGGCGCAAAACCTCGGCAATCGAAATGCGGCGCGGCTCCTTGATCAGCTCATAGCCGCCATTGCGCCCCCGCTTGCTGCCGATCAAGCCAGCGCGCTTGAGGTCCAGCAGGATATGCTCCAGAAACCGCTTCGGCGCGCCGGAACGCTCTGCGATTTCCTCGATCCGCAACGCCTCGCCTGTGTCCGCCTTTTCATCGGCCAGAACCATCAGGGATTTGAGAGCATATTTTGTCTTGTGGGTGATCATGTCGGATATCTGGCCTTGGAAAGTGCGACTAACAAGGTCAACTTTATCAGGATGTCTGCAAAACGCGAGACCCGAGCGCTGTTTGCTATGAAAAACCACGGGTCATCAGAGCAAATATATCACGTGCCTATTACCTGGTCCGCTCCGCTCGGCCGTGGACGTCGCCGCCGGCAGTCGGAACCGTGCCTGGAAGCCGTCCGCTGCGTCGGGCCTTGGGGATGCGAGGGTCAGCGTGCCGCCGGTGCGGTTTGCGATGGCGGCGACGATCGCAAGTCCGAGCCCGCTGCCATCCGAGGTCTGCGTGTCGCGCTGGAAGCGGTCGGTCAGGTGGGCGAGGCGATCAGGGCCGACCACCGGTCCGGCGTTCGAGACGATCAGTGCGCCATCAGGCGTGAGAGTTACCCCAACATCGCCATATGCGGCACCATGCCGAAGCGCATTCTCCACCAGGTTTCGGCAAACGATACCCAGGGCGTCGGGGTCGATGGTCGACAGGACCGGCGTCCCGGGAAGGTCAAGCGCAATCGCGGGTGCCTCGAGGCCGCGCGCCATGTCCTCCACGACAAGGCGCAGCGCCATTCGCGCATCACATGGCATTTCCGACAACAGGCGTCCGCCTTCGGCGCGCGCCAGTTGCATCAGGCGCTCGGTGCGGCGGGTCAGCCGTTTCAGCGTCTCCTCGATATCGGTTGCGCGCTGTGCTGCCGCGCGGTCGCCGGTTTCCGACCGAAGGCGTTGCGCCTGCGCGATGGCCCCCGCAAGTGGCGTCCGCAACTCATGAGCCGCGTTCGCCGCAAAGCTGCGCTCGGCCTCGAACGCGGCGCGGAGCCGGGTCAGAAGGGCGTTCAACGTGTCGGCCAGCGGGGCGATTTCCCTCGGCAGGTCCTGGTCCGGCACTTCCGAGAGGTCGCGGGCGTCGCGCGCGTCAAGCCGGGTGCGGAACCGGTGCAGGGGCCCAAGGCTGAAGCGGACAGACAAGATGATCGCCGCAAGCGCCAGGGGCAGCACGACCAGCACCGGCAGGCCGAGGCCCATCTGGACTTCCCGAGCGACCGAGGCGCGATGCGCCAGCGGTTCGGCCACGGTGATCCGGATCGTGCCTTGCAAGGCGGCGTCGCTGTAGAGGCGATGCGTGGCGGTCTGGCCAAATCCCGGACCGTCGTAGGGAGGAAAAACGGCAGGGTCCGCCGCATGGGATTGCAGCAGGATGCGCTCTTGGGCATCGCGGACGACGTAAGTGAAAAACTCGTCATGCGCGCGGATCGGTGCAAGGCGCTGCGTCACGCCCTGATCTTCCCGCCCGACGATGTCGGTCACGGCCAGCGGCAGGATACGCTCGGCGGTCTCGCGCAAGGCACTGTCGAACACCTCGTCCATTTCGCCCCGGACGATCACCGCCGTGATCGCGGCGGCGGCGAGCCACAGGACCGTCAGCACGAGACCGAGCGTGAGGCCGAGCCGCGCCTGAAGGCTGGCGGGCCAGCTCATGCGCGCCCCAGACGGTAGCCCATGCCGCGCTCGGTCTCGATGATGGCACTCCCCAGCTTCTTGCGCAGGCGGCTCACGTGGACCTCGATGGTGTTGCTCTCGATCTCGGAACCGAAGCTGTAGAGCTTGTCTTCCAGTTGCGCCTTGGACAGCAATTGCCCGGGGCGCGACAGGAACGCCTCGAAGAGTGCCCATTCGCGCGCCGTCAGGGCGACCGGCGTGCCGTCCTTGTGGATGCTGCGGGCGGCGAGGTCGATATCCAGCGGCCCGTGGCTGACGATGGGGTTCGGGTTGCCGCTGTAGCGTCGCGCGACCGAACCGATGCGCGCCGACAGTTCCGACAGGTCGAAGGGTTTGACGAGGTAATCGTCGGCGCCCGCGTTCAAGCCCTCGATCCTGTCCGAGACCTGATCGAGGGCGGTCAGGATGATGACCGGCGTCACATCGCCCCGCGCGCGCAAGGATTTCAGAAACCCGATGCCGCGCCCGTCCGGCAGCATGAGGTCCAGGAGGATCAGGTCATAGGCGGTTCCAGTCACCGCGTCGCCCGCCGCATCGAGCCGCGTGACCCAATCCACCGACTGACCGTCGGCAGTGATCTGGTCGCGCACGGCGGCACCGAGTGTCGTGTCGTCCTCGATCAGCAGGATGCGCATGGGGTTTGATCTTTCCTTGTGTATTTGATCCGCTTCTGGCGGTTTGTGCTGACGCAAAGCTGACGCGCGCGGGCCAATGTCTTCAGCCTGCCGTCAGCTTCGCCGCGCATAAGCTGCCTCAACAGGCGTTCCACAAGGAGATTGGCCCATGAAGCGGACATTGACAATTCTTGGCTTTCTCGCGGTCTTTCCGGCCGGTGCCGCGCTGGCGGATGATGATTGTTTCGTGCCGATGGCCGATTGGCAACCGCGCGATGCCGTGGCGCGGCTGGCCGAGACGAATGGCTGGACCGTGCGCCGCATCAAGATCGACGATGGCTGCTACGAGATCGACGGTCGGGATGCCAGCGGACGGCGAATCGAGGTGACTGTCCACCCGGCCACGCTGCAAGTGATCGAGTTCGAATACGAGGATGATGACGACGACGATCGACACGATCGGGATCGGGATCGGGATCGCAAAGGAGAGAAGGATGACTGACACCAACGCCATGCACACATCACGACCGGATGCCCGGACGGATCGCAAGGTCCGGGTCTGGGACCCTCTCGTCCGGGTGTTCCACTGGAGCCTTGTCGCCGCCTTCGCGGTGGCCTGGCTGAGTGCCGAGGAGCTTGACACCGTTCACGAGGTCGCGGGCTATGTCGTCGCCGGTCTGGTGGCGTTCCGGCTGATCTGGGGCCTTGTCGGCAGCCGCTATGCGCGCTTTGCGCAATTCCTCAAGGGGCCCCGCAAGACGCTGGCCTATATCGGCGACCTGACGCGGGGCAGAGAGCGGCGCTATCTTGGTCACAATCCGGCCGGGGCGGCGATGATCGTGGCGTTGCTGATCGCGCTCTCGGGCACAGCCTTCACCGGTTGGCTTCTGGACGAGCCGGGCCGCGTGGCGATGCTGCCCGATATGCCGCAGATCGTGGCCCCTGCCCTTGCGGATGGCGACGACGATGGCGACGACGGCGAAGGCGGCGGCGGGTTTGTCGAAGAGGCGCACGAGGTTCTGGCCAACCTGCTGCTGCTGCTCGTGGCGCTGCACGTCGCGGGCGTCGTGCTGGCCTCGTTCCGCCACGATGAGAACCTCGCGCGCGCCATGGTCACCGGTGACAAGCGCGCACCGGAACCGGGCGACATCGCCTGAGCGTGCGAAATCCCCGCTTGATCCGGCCCCGCCTTCACCGGCGGGGCTTTTTTCTTGCTGACGGCAAGCTGAAGCGCGACTCACCGCTTTGTCAGGATGCGCTCAGGTCGGCACGCCAGATTGGTCTCAGCAGAGAAAAGGAGACCCTGCCATGAAACAGACCCTGATTGCCCTTTCCCTTGTCGCCCTCCTGCCCGCAGGTGCGGCGCTGGCCGATGACGATGATTGCAATGTGCCCCGCGACCAGTGGCAACCGCGCGAGGCCGCGATGCAGGCGGCCGAACAGAACGGCTGGACCGTGCGCAAGTTCAAGATCGACGATGGCTGTTACGAGATCGAGGGCCGCGATGCCAATGGCCGCGAGATCGAGGCCAAACTTGATCCCGCAACGCTGAAGGTCGTCGAGATGGAATATGAGGAGGATGACGACGACGATGATCGCGGCGGTGCCCGCAATCCCGCGCCGGCAGGCACCGTGGCCCCGCCGCAGAACGGCCTTTTCGGCACCGGCACCGTGCCGACGGTCAAAGTCAACTGATCCATGCCGCGGCGCGGCGGACTCCGCTGCGCCGTGCGTTGGATCCTGCATCACACCGCCATAAGGACATTGTCATGAAACCACTCCTCGCAACGCTCGCACTCACCACCGCGCTGACGCTTCCCGGCCTCGCCATGGCGAGGCCCGTCACATTGACCACCACCTTGAACACTTACGGCGGCGACGGCGCTTACCTTGCGCTCTATGTCACGGACGCCTCGGGCGCCTATGTCGGCAGCCTGTGGATGGCGGGCGGCAAGTCAAAATATTACACGCATCTGACCGACTGGCACCGCGCCACAGGGGGCGACACGGGCCAGGTCAACGGCATCACCGGGGCCAGTGTCGGCGCGGGGCGGACGCTCGAGATCACGCTCGATCTGGCCGATGCGCTCTTTGATGCGGGCTATACGCTGCACATCGACGCAGCGGTCGAGGACATGCGCGACAGCCCGAACGAGGTGGCGGTGCCGCTGACGACCGCAGGCGCGGGCACGCCCGTGCAGGGCCGCCGCTATATCGCCAGCTTCAAATACGACATGTAAGGGAGGGGGCCATGATCCGCGCACTCCACCGCTGGCCGGGTCTTTTGGCCCTCGTGCTTGTCACCATCCTCAGCCTGAGCGGCGCGACGCTGTCGGTCTTTCCGGCGGTCGAGCGCATCACCGCGCCGCAGGCCGAGGCCGGGCTGAGCGTCGCCACCCTCGCGGACCGGATTCAGGGCACCTATCCGGGGGTTGAGCAGATCCGCCGCGCGCCCTCGGGCCGGATCACCGCCTATTGGTTCGATCAGGGCGCGCCGGGGGCCGCCGTGATCGACCCGGCCACCGGGCAGGGCGTGGCCTCTGCCGACCCCAACCAGACGCAACGCTGGCTGACCAACCTGCACCGTTCGCTCTTCCTCGGCGACGGGGGGCGCATCGCAATGGCGGCAGGGGCGGCAGCAATGCTGGTGCTGTCGCTGTCGGGGGCCTTGCTGGTGGCACGGCGGACGGGCGGCTGGCGGCACTGGTTCGCGCGCTTGCGCGGACCGCTGGCTGGTCGGCTGCATGTCGGGATCGCCCGCATCGCGGTGGCGGGCCTTGTGCTGTCCTCTGCCACCGCCCTTTGGATGACGGCCTCTACCTTCGATCTTCTGCCCGATGCCGAGGTCATGGCCGATTTCCCAGCCGAGGTGAGTGGCGAGACGGGCTTCGCGCTGCGCCAGATGCCCGCCCTCCGGGATATCCCGGTCAGCGCGCTGCGCGACCTCGGCTTTCCCTATGCCGGTGATGCGACGGATGTCTTTACGCTGACCACCGACAGCGGCACCGGCCATATCGACCAGGGCACCGGCGCGCTGCTGTCCTGGGCCCGGCCGGGCAACTGGCAGCGCGTGTCGGAAACCATATACATGCTGCACACCGGACAGGGGGCTGCGCTGCTTGGGCTGATCCTTGGGGTGATGGCGCTTGGCGTGCCCGCGATGGGTGTGACGGGTGGGCTGATCTGGCTTGCCGGGCGGCGCGGGCGGCCGCGCATCCGGGGCAATCAGCCTGCCGCGCGCGCCGAAACGGTCGTGCTGGTGGGCAGCGAGGGCGGCAGCACCTGGGGCTTTGCCGCAACATTGCACGCAGCACTGAGCCGCGCCGGGCAGAGCGTGCATGTCGGCCCGATGTCGGGCTTCGCGCCGGGGCGTTACACACGGGCCGAGCGGATCATCGTGATGGCCGCGACCTATGGGGACGGGGCGGCCCCCGCGACGGCCAAGGGGTTCCTCGACCGGCTGCGCACCGACCCCGGCGCGCGCGATACTCCCATGGCCGTGCTCGGCTTTGGCGATCGCAGCTTTCCGGCCTGGTGCGCCTATGCCAGGGCCGTCGCGGCGACGGCGCAGGCACAGGGCTGGCGCGCCCTCATGCCGCTCGACACCATCGACCGCCAGTCGCCGCAGGATTTTGCCCGCTGGGGCCGCGCGCTGGGCGAGGCTCTGGGGGTCGATCTCGACTTGTCGCACCAGCCGGTCCTGCCGAAGTCCGAGACGCTGACCCTTGTCTCGCGCCGCGACTACGGTGCCGAAGTGCAGGCCCCCACGGCGATCCTGCGCTTTGCCCTGCCGCGGGCCACGCTCTGGCAGCGGCTGACCGGCGCGGGGTTTGCCCGGTTCAGCGCGGGCGATCTCATCGGCATCGTGCCACGGGGCAGTGCCGTGCCGCGCCTCTATTCGCTCGCCTCTGCCCGCCGCGACGGCTTTGTCGAGATCGTCGTCAGAAAGCACGCGGGCGGCCTTTGCTCGGGACATCTCACGGCGCTGGAGCCGGGCGACACGGTGACCGCCTTCCTGCGCCGCAATCCCGGCTTCCGGCCCGCACGGGGCCGCGCCCCGCTGATCCTGATCGGGGCGGGCACCGGCATCGGGCCGCTTGCGGGGTTCATCCGCGGCAATACGCGACACCGGCCCGTGCATCTCTTCTTCGGGATGCGCCATCCCGCCAGCGATTTCCTCTATGACGCGGAGATGCCCGGCTGGCAGGCTGACGGTCGACTGGCAAGGCTGATAACGGCCGTCTCGCGCGGGGCGCAGCGCCATTACGTCCAGGACGCGTTGCGCGGCGACGCGGCGCTGGTGGCGCAGCTTGTCCGCGACGGCGCGCGCGTCATGGTCTGCGGCGGGCGCGACATGGCCGTGGGCGTCACGGACGCGCTGGCCGAGATCCTCGCGCCCTCGGGGCTGACGCCTGCAACACTGAAGGCGGAGGGGCGGTATGTCGAAGATGTCTACTGAGCGCGCGCGCATCGTCCTGAACGGCCCGACCATGGGCACGCGTTGGTCGGCGCGGTTCCTTGCAGAGCCGGGGTTTGACAGCGGCCCTATCGAGGCCGCGCTGCAAGCGGCCGTCGACGAGGTGGACGGGCAGATGTCGACATGGAACGCGGGCAGCGACCTGATGCGCCTCAACGCCGCCCCCGTCGGTGCCTGGGTGGCGATCCCCGATCACCTGCATTCGGTGCTGCAGCTTGGGCTGGAGATCGGGCGCGCCTCGGGTGGGGCCTTTGATATCGGCATGGGCGATGCGGTGACGGCCTGGGGTTTCGGGCCCGAAGCCGCCGCGCCCGATGGCATCCGCACCGCGATGGCGGCAAAACGGAACCACGCCCATGAGAGCCTCGAGGTCGGCGCGGCCCGGGCGCGCAAGTCCGCGCCGATTGCGATTGATCTCAACGGTATCGCCAAGGGCTATGGCGTGGATCGGCTGGCAGAAACCCTTTGCGACCACGGAATTGGCAATGCCCTTGTCGGCATCGACGGTGAGATGCGCGCCATGGGCCTCCGGCAGGATGGCGAGGCATGGATCATCGCGGTGGAAGCGCCGGATCCGGATCGCCGGACGCCGCATTCCATCCTGGCACTTCAGGACGCCGCTGTGGCGACCTCGGGCGATTACCGCCACTGGGTCGAGGTGCGGGGAAGACGCCTGTCGCACACGATGGACCCTGCCCGCGGCGCGCCGCTGATCGCGTCGCCTGCCTCCGTCACGGTCGTTGCGCGGACATGTGCCGAGGCCGACGCCTGGGCGACGGCGCTGATGGTGCTGGGTCCGGAGAGGGGTGCGGCACTGGCGCGGCAACGCGCGCTCGACGCCCTGTTCCTTGTGCGCGATGATGACGGGACCACAAGGGGCATTGGAGTCGGACGGCTTTTTTCCGGCGACCCCGCCGCAATTGTCCCCACCGGGGAAGGATGAGCCGTATGGAACAGACCCGCACCGACCGTTTCAAGACCGCACTCCTGCTGATGGCCGCAACCGGGCTGATCGCGGGACTTGCAGTCTACCTTGCGGGTCAAACCGATATCGCGAACCTTGTCTGGATCGCAGGAGTCGTTCCCGCGCTCACAGCGCTCGTGGTCGAGATCGTCCGGAGCATCGGGCGCGGCGAGGTGGGCCTCGATATCGTTGCCGCGCTCTCGATGTCGGCGGCGCTCATCTTCGGCGAGACGCTGGCGGCGGCGGTCGTCGCGGTGATGTATTCGGGCGGCACCTTTCTGGAATCCTTCGCCGAAGGCCGCGCCCGCCGCTCGATGCGGGACCTTCTGTCGCGTGTGCCCCGGACGGCAACCCGGCACCGCAACGGCGGGCTGGAGGACGTGCCGCTTGATGACCTCGTCCCCGGTGATCTCCTGCTGATCCGTCAGGGCGATGTCGTTCCGGTGGACGGCAGGGTGGCCTCCGACACGGCCTTCCTCGACACGTCGGCGCTGACCGGCGAATCGCTGCCAGTCCGGCTGGCGCGTGGGGCCGACGCGATGAGCGGATCGACCAACGCGGGCGAGGCTTTTGACCTGACGGCTTTGCGCGAGGCGAAGGACAGCACCTATGCCGGGATCGTCCGCCTGGTCGAGGAGGCGCAGGCATCGAAGGCGCCGATGTCGCGGCTGGCGGACCGCTGGTCGCTGGGCTTTCTGGCCGTCACCGTCAGCATCGCCTTCGCGGCGTGGTGGGTCTCCGGCGATCCGATCCGCGCGGTCGCCGTGCTGGTGGTGGCCACGCCCTGCCCGCTCATCCTCGCCGTGCCGGTCGCGCTGGTGGCGGGCCTCTCGCGCGCGGCGCATTTCGGCGTGCTGATCAAGGGCGCGGGGCCGCTGGAAACCATGGCGCGCATCCGCACGCTCATCCTCGACAAGACCGGCACCCTGACGGATGGCCGCCCGCAGATCGTATCAATCGACAGCGCGGACAGCATGGGCGCGGACGATATCCTGCGCCTTGCCGCAGCACTCGACCAGGCATCCAAGCACCCTGTCGCGCAGGCCATCGTCGCCGCCGCAAAGGCGCGCGGCCTCTCGCTGCCCGTTCCGACAGAGGTGGCCGAGATCCCGGGCGAAGGGGTCTTGGGCCGTGTCGAGGGCCGCGAGGTGATCGTCGGCGGCGACGGGTTCGTGGCGTCCCGGGTCGGGCGGATGGTGGGCGATCACCCCGCCAAGGGTGCCGGCTCGGTCCTTGTCGCCGTGGCGGTTGACGGTCACATGGCCGGGCATCTGGTGATGTCCGACCCGCTGCGCGAGGGGGCGGGCACCATGCTGGAAGGTCTGCGCCGCCAAGGGATTGCGCGCATCCTTCTGGCCACCGGCGACCGCGCGGACGTGGCCGAGCGCGTGACCGAGGGGCTGGGCCTTGACGGGCTACGGGCTGGCCTCACGCCGGACCAGAAGGTGTTGCTGGTGCTCTCCGAGCACAAACACGGGCCGGTGATGATGGTGGGTGACGGCGTCAACGACGCGCCCGCCCTGGCCGCGGCCGATGTGGGCGTGGCGATGGGGGCACGGGGTGCCGCGGCCTCTGCCGAGGCTGCCGACGTGGTGCTGCTCGTCGACCGGATCGACCGGCTGGGCCCGGGGATCGAGATCGCGCGGGCCTCGCGCCGGATCGCCGTGGAAAGCGTGGTGGCCGGGATCGGGCTGTCGATCCTTGGCATGATCGCCGCCGCGTTCGGCTACCTCACCCCGGTTCAGGGTGCGCTTTTGCAGGAGGTGATCGACGTCGCCGTGATCCTGAACGCCCTGCGCGCGCTGCGCATCGCCCCGCAGGAGCCGGCCACGGGCAAACCACGGGCCACCCCCATGTCAGAGAAAGCTGACATTGTTCAAGGGGCCACGCCATGAGCCGTCTATCACATTCCGAAATCCACATGGCGACCGGGGATACACGTCAACCACCCGCACCAAGCAGAGTGGCCACAAGCGGATTCGGAAAGCGCCGGTCGCGGGTCACCGCAAGAAAGGATTCCGCAAGGCCATCAAGCTTGACAGCCTCGACAAGACGCCCCGAGGCCAGTTCGTCCTGAACAACAATGGGCGGAATGACGGCCAACCCGGCATCTTCGCGCGCCAGAAGCCGCAGCATGGCCATGTCGTCCACTTCGGCCGCGATGACGGGCGTCACGCCAAGGCGGCTGATCAGCGCGTCAAAGGCCTCGCGTAGCGCGGTCTCGCGCGTGGGCAGCACGACCGGGGCGCGCGCCAGCAGGTCAGCCAGACGCCGGGGGCCGGGTCCGATCCGGGCTGGTGTGCCGATCAGGCTGACCGGCTGTTCGGACAGCCGATGCACCAGCCATGGGCTGGCGGCATCGCGGGGCGGGGCGAGGTTCGTCAGCATGACATCAAGCGCAGTCGCCCCGAGACCTCGCAAAAGCTCGGCCTGACTGCCCGAACGCAGCACCACCTCGACGTCGGATCGGCCGATCAAGGGCCGCAGGAATTGCAGCTGGAAGTTGCGCGACAGCGTCGCCAGCGCGCCAACCCGCAGCACCTGCTTGCTGCGACCGGTCTCGCGCAGCGTCGCGGTCAGATCCTCGGCGGTGCGGAAAATCGCCTCGGCATGATCCAGCGCAATCCGGCCCGCTTCGGTCAGCACCATGGCCCGGCCGCGGCGTTCAAAGAGATCGTGGCCAAGTGTTTGTTCCAGCGTGCGTATCTGGGTCGACAGCGCGGATTGCGAGAGGTTCAGCCGCCGCGCCGCCGCCGTCAGCGATTCATTGGTCGCCACGGCGCGGAACAGTCGCAGGTGATGCAGGTTGATCTGGGGCATCGTTCTGTTTCATGGAATGATAATCACCATAATATGTATTTTTATAGAGGATATCCAGCCGCTATCCATTCCTTCGCTTCTCACAACATTGCGGAGACCTCAGAATGGACCCCTTGTCGCTCGCACCGCTGCCGCTTCTGGCGGCCTCTGTCCTTGCTGCCCTGCGGCCCGGTCGCCGCCCCGGTGCTATCCCGGCCATCGCCGAGGGATCCGCACTTGCCGCGCTGGCCCTCGCGACAGCGGGGGTGGTGTGGGTGTTCCTCGCCGGGTCGAGCGTTCTTGATCTCGGGTCGGGGCCGGGGCTTCTGGCGCTGCGGCTTGATGCTGTCAGTGCGACAATGGGCCTGCTGGTCGCCTTCGTCGGCTGGATTGTGGTGCGCTATGCGCGCCGTTACCTGGACGGCGAGGCGCGCGAGGGGCGATTTCATGCGCTGATGCTGGCCACGCTGGCGGCGGTCCTTGTGCTGATCCAATCCGGCAGTCTTGCGGTGCTGGCGGCGGCCTTCGTGGCGACCGGCCTCGGCCTGCGGCAACTGCTGCTCTTCTACCCCGCGCGGGCCGAGGCGCGCCGGGCGGCAACGAAATTCACCCTTGTCTGGGGCACGGGCGACGCGGCGGTGATCATGGCGGCGCTGCTGCTCTGGTCCGCCTACGGGACGGCCGACCTTTCCGCCATCGCCGCGGCAGCGGGTCCGGACCTGCCACTTGCCGCGCAAGGTGCGGTGGCGCTTCTGGTATTGGCGGCGGCGTTCAAGACCGCCTCCTTTCCGCTGCACGGCTGGCTGACCGAGGTGATGGAGGCACCGACCCCGGTGTCTGCCCTGCTGCATGCCGGGATCGTCAACGCCGGGGGCTTCCTGCTGATCCGCATGGCCGAGGTGGTGCAGGCAAGCCCCGGTGCCATGGCGGCACTGGTGATGATCGGGGGGCTGACTGCTCTCTTCGGTGCGGTGGTCATGCTGACCCAGTCGGCGGTCAAGACAGCGCTTGCCTGGTCCACGGTGGCACAGATGGGCTTCATGCTGCTGCAATGCGGCCTGGGGCTCTGGGCGCTGGCGCTGCTGCATATCGTGGCGCATTCGCTTTACAAGGCACATGCCTTCCTGTCCTCCGGTGGCGCGGTGCAGGCGGTGGCGGCGGTGCGGCGGCCGGGCGTGGTGGCCGTGCCGAGCCTGGGTGCCGTCGCCCGCGCCTTCCTGATCGCGGTCCTGCTTTATGCCGCCGTTGCGGCGGGCTTTGCGACCGTCGCGGGCGAGAAGTCGGCACAGGCGCTGGCGCTTGGCATGATCCTGGTCTTCGGCGTCGCCTATCTGGTTGCGCAGGGTCTGGCCGATGCGGCCCCCGCCGCGCTGACGCAGCGGACGGCGGCGGCTTCGGCCGCGGCGGCGGTCGCCTATTTCACCTTCCATCAGGTTGCCTTCGCGCTTTGGGGCCGTGTGTTGCCGCCGATCCCGGCCGCTGGGGCGCTGGAATGGGCGTTGATCGTGCTGGCGCTTCTGTCCTTCGGGCTGGTGGCGGTGGCGCAGGCGTTGTTCCCGCTTTGGGCGCATCACCCGGCGGCAGCGGGCCTGCGCGTGCATCTGGCCAACGGCCTTTATCTCAATGCCTTGTTCGACCGCCTGATCGGCGGCCTGAAAAGCCCCAAGGCGACCTGACCCCTGATCCTGTGGAGAACCCCATGTTCCTCAAGTCCATTGACATCGCCCCCGCCCGGATTGCCGGCCTTCTCACGGCCGTCGAGGCCGCCGCCCGTGCGATCCCCCCCGCCTTTCCGCTGTCGGCCACGGTCGCGGTGAACCCATTCCTTGGCCAGACGGGCGAGGATCTGGCGACCGCTGCCGCCCGCCTTGCCCGGGTCGCCGGCGTGGCGATCACCCGGCCCCGGTCCGAACTTGCGGCCGAGGTCGCGGCGGGCCGGATCACCGACGAGGATCTGGCGGCGGCTCTGATTGCCTCCTCCTCGCCGCTGAAGCCTGCTGACCTCGCCCTGCTCAAGGCCAAGCTGGCGGCGACCGTCCCGCCGCCCGCCATCCTGCCGACGGTGGCCGACCTCGCCGCGACGTTTACGGGCACTGACTGGCCTGCGGTGATCGCGCGGACCGTCGGCCTCTGGGCAGCGGGGCGCTTTGACCGGGGTCAGGCGCTGTGGACGCCCGCGCCGGGACAGGGCGCCTTTGCCGCCTGGCGGGAATGGGCATTGCATGACCTGACGCCCGAGATTGCGGGCTTGTCGGGCTTCTGCGCCCATGTCGCCGCCGCGCCTGACACGGCCGAACGCGCCATTCTGCGCGCATCGGAACGGCTGGGCATCACCGAGACCGCAGCGCCCACGGCGTTCCACCGGCTGCTGATGGACCTTGGCGGCTGGGCGATGCATGCGCGCTGGCTATTGTGGGAGGCGGAGTTGAAAGGCGGCACCGACGCCACGATCACCGACCTTCTGGCGATCCGGCTGATCTGGGAAGAGGCGCTGCTGGCCCATGCCCCGCAGGTTGCGGACGGTTGGGCGCAAACCGTTGCCGGTCATGCCGCCCCGGTCGCGCCGAGCCCCGATCAGGTCATCGACGCGATTTTGCAAGACGCGGCAGAGCGGGCGCATCAGCGGCGTCTGTCCGCCGTCCTGACCGGGCCAAAGGCACCAGTCGGCCGCCCGGACCTTCAGGCCGCGTTCTGCATCGATGTGCGGTCAGAAGTGTTCCGCCGCGCGCTGGAGGCACAGAGCCCCGGCATTGCAACCATCGGTTTTGCCGGTTTCTTCGGCCTGCCGCTGGCGCATCGCGCCCATGGCACCGACGAGGTTGCATCGCATCTGCCGGTGCTGCTGAAACCCGGCCTCACGTCCACCGGTCACGCCGCCCCTGCCGTGGAAGAAGCCACACGGATTGCCGCGCGCACCGCGCGCGCCTGGGGCCGGTTCCGGCAGGCGGCGGTGTCATCCTTTGCCTTTGTCGAGGCGGCGGGTCCGGTCTATGGGATAAAACTTGTGAAAGACGCGCTGGGGGTGTCGAGCAGGGCCGAAACCGCCGCCCCCGCGCCCCGGATCGAGGGCGGGCTGTCGCCCGAGGCCAAGGCGGCAACCGGCGCTGCGGTCCTCAGGGCGATGAGCATGACAAACGGTCATGCGCGGCTGGTCCTGTTGCTGGGCCACGGCGGGCAAGTGACCAATAACCCGCATGAAAGCGCCTATCACTGCGGTGCCTGCGGCGGTCAGACGGGCGAGGTTTCGGCACGGCTCCTGGCCACGCTTCTGAACGACCCGGAAACACGCGCGGGCCTGCCCGCGCAGGGCATCGACCTGCCTGCGGATACGGTCTTTGTGGCGGGTCTGCACGACACCACGACCGAGACGGTCACGCTTTATGAAGACGACACGCCCGCACCCGACCACCGTGCCGACCTGACGGCCGCGAAGGGCTGGCTGGTGCGGGCCGCGAAGGGCGCGCGGGCCGAACGGGCGCTGCGCCTGCCCGGTGCGACGGCGACCACGATCGCGGCGCGCGCACGGGACTGGGCCGAGGTGCGGCCGGAATGGGGTCTGGCAGGCTGTGCCGCCTTCATCGCCGCCCCCCGCGCAGTCACTGCGGCGGCCGACCTTGAGGGGCGCGCCTTTCTGCACAGCTACGACTGGACGGCTGACGCCGACTTTGCCACGCTGGAACTGATCCTGACCGCGCCGGTCGTGGTCGCCAGCTGGATCAGCCTGCAATATTATGGATCAACCGTCGCACCAGCAGCCTTTGGCGGAGGCAACAAACTGATCCACAACGTCGTTGGCGGCATCGGCGTGGTCGAGGGCAACGGCGGGGCCCTGCGCCCCGGCTTGCCTTGGCAGACGGTCCATAACGGCGAAAGGGCGGCGCATGAACCTCTGCGTCTGTCGGTCATGATCGAGGCGCCTCAGGCCGCGATGTCCGGGATCCTTGCCCGCCACGCAGGGGTGCGGGACTTGTTCGACAACGGCTGGCTGCACCTCCTTGCGCTTGAAAACGGGCGGATCACAGCACGCTATCACCCCGGTCTCGTCTGGGCCCCTGATCACCTCGTCACCTGAACCTGACGGTCCTGCCAGTGATGTCCAGGTTCCGCCTCGCGGTATCGGCCGACGGCAGCAGCTTCCTCGACGGGCTGATCGTCGACAACGCCAGCGCCATCGTGGACCAGCCCCGGCTGTCGCGCTTCAAGGCCTGGACCAACTTCGACAACTATGTCGGCGTCGATACCTGGACGAAGATCGCCGAGGGGAAATGTGATCATCCGGGATCAAACACTATAACGATCAGGGCGCCTTCGACGCCACCAACACCCGGTTCGTGGTGCCAGCGGATGGCACCTACATCTTCGGCGCGACGCTGCTCTACAAGGTCAATGACAGCACCACGGCCGGCATGCGCGGGCGGCTCGTCCTGAACGGTACGACCGAAATCCGCGGTTCCTTTGGCGAAATTTCCGCCACCCACGTCTCCCTCGCCACCGCGCTCTGGTTCCAGACCATGGTGCCGCTCAGCGCCGACGATATCGTCGAGTTGCAGGGATATTTCCGGGTCGCGGATGGCTACTTCGCGGCGGAGCACACGTCCTTCTGGGGCTGCAAGGTCGGGTGAGCAGCGTGAATTGAAACTTTTGGTGTCGAGATCAAGCGGCGATATCCCCAGAACCTTGCGCGGCTGAAACACGATCGGCCGCAGGGCTGGAATCAGGTTGGGCCAATCCCGGATCATCTGGCGATAGATCGGTCCCATAACACTGCCGCCGGTGACAAAGCCGGTCACGCCGTTGCCGTCGGTCTCGACGATCAGAACCGCGTCATCGCTGCGGTCGATCGCACGGTAAAGCACGGTCAGAAAGCGGGGGCCAAGGCTGGAAAGGAAGCCCCGGCAATCCAACTGGCATGCAGTGCCCCCACCTGCCGAAGCGTGTTCTCATCATGCGGCATGGCGCGCGGTGGTCCAGTTCACATCGCCCGCGATCTCTTCGGGCGGGGCGGGCAGGTCGGGGAATACGCGCCAGACGATGCCCGAGCGTGGGTTGAGCACAACCCAGACGGTGAGCGCGATCAGTGCGAGATAGGTGGTGATGGATTGGTGGCGGACATACCATTCCTCAAGCTGGCCCTTGTAGGGCATGATCACCTGATCATAGAACCGGTCCGGGTCATTGGCGGCGTGCATCATGTCCTCTTCGCCGCGAAACACGATCGAGCCGATCCCCGACAGCCCCGGCCGCACCGTCACGATGGCCTGTTGCGAGCCGTCGGGGAAGGCGTCGAAACAGCGCCTCGTCTGCGGGCGCGGGCCGATGATGCTCATGTCGCCCTTCAGGATATTGAGCAGTTGCGGCAACTCGTTGATCTTGGTCTTGCGCAGGAATTTTCCCACCGGCAGCACGCGCGGATCATCCTTGAGCGTGACCGTCCCGGTGCCCATGTTCGGGCTGTTCTTGAGCATGGTGGCGAATTTCAGCAGCTTGAAATAGCCGCCGCCCAGCCCGACGCGGTTCTGGCCGAAAAACACCTCGCCCTCTCCGGTAAAGCGCAGGATCAGCGCGACCGGCACAAGGATGGGTGCCAGCACGATCAGCGCAATGCCGGAAAAGACGATATCGAGCAGACGTTGCAACATGGCCTACATCCTTGCGTCAAGGTATTTGCCGGTTTCCTTGTGATCGAAATCCGGGATCATGGCGTTGAACAGCGCGACAATCTCGGGTTTGTCCCATGTCGCCGCGTTGCGGATGCGGTCGATCTCGGACAGGAAATGATCGAGGCTGGCGGGATCAAACTCCGGCGCGTTCAGGATCACGCCGATACTGTCGAAACGGTCCATGTCGAGGGTTTCGGCCTCGGTAAAGAACTCCTCGAAATCCTTTTCACCGGTGGTGTCGGAGGCGAAGAAATAGACCGGCCATTTGCCCGTGGGGATCAGCTCGGCGGCGCGGTCGCGGGCCTCGTCCTCGGTCGCGCATTCATGCGGCTCGAACCCGCGCGCATGCAGGTAGCGCACGGCGATATCGGAAAACCGGGTGAGGTTCAGCGCCTCGCTCAGCTTGGGGAAAAAGATGTCGCGATTGCCGCCGGTCATGCAGGACATGAGGCACAGCTCGCCCGATTCTTGCGGCGTCACAAAATAGCGGCGCACGTCATTGGGTGCCGAAATCGGCTGGTTCTTGGCAAAGCGCTGGTTGAAGCCGTGCAAAAGCGAGCCGTCGGAAAAGGCGACATTGGCAAAGCGCGCGGTGGAAATCGGCATGGTCAGGCTTTCGCGCATCAGGAACATTTCCATGATCCGCTTGCTGGCACCCATCATGTTGACGGGGTTGGCCGCCTTGTCGGTCGAGACGCAGAAATACTTGGCCGCGCCCTTGTCGCGGGCGGCGTGCAGGGTGGCGATGGTGTTGAGGATGTTGACCTCTATGAGCCGCATCAGCGTGAACGGGTCCTTCTCGGAACGCACATGTTTGAGCGCCGAGAGGTTCAGCACGTAATCATAGCCGCTCGTTGCCGCCATCAGCGCCGCGAATTCGCGACTGCCGCAATCAATCGCGAAGGTGCGGAAATCGGCATCGTTATAGCCCAGCGTGCTGCGAATGTCGCGCACCAGCTCGACCATGTTGTTTTCGCTGATGTCCACAACATGCAGCGCGCGCGGATTGCGCTTGAAGATTTCGCGGGTGACCGCCTGCCCGATGGAGCCCGCACCGCCGATCACCAGAAACCGCGACGCGCCCACCAGATCGCGCAATTGCGCATCATGACGGGCGATATCGGTGTCAAACAGCGCGCGGTCGCGACCGATAAGATCAAGAATATTCATGTCGCAAGCCTGTGGAATTCATTTTCGGGAACGCTGGAGGGCAGGTTGACGATCCGGTCCGCCAGCCAGCGAGAGGTTTCCAGCCCATCCGTCTGGCAATCGGCGAACGCGTTAAGTTCGCTCATCAACTGCCAGATCGGGCGGGTCATCACGCCCCGCGCATTGGTGTAGTCAAGGAATGTGTCACGCGCATTGCGATCCGTAAGCCGCACGGCATTCAGCCAGAAATTCGCCGTGGTGCCGTTGATGGGATCAACAAAGTGCAGATCGTGTTCGGCGCAAAAGGCGCGGTAACGCGCGGCGATATCGGCCTTGATCCGCAGCATGGCGGGCAGTTTTTCCATCTGCGCACAACCAAGGGCGGCGTTGAGATTGGGCAGGCGGTAATTATAGCCCACCTCGTCATGCACGAATTCCCACTTGTGCGGCACCTTGGCGGTGGTCGTCAGGTGCTTGGCGCGGTCGGCAAGGGCGTGATCGTCGGTCACGATCATGCCGCCGCCGCCGGTGGTGATGATCTTGTTGCCATTGAAGCTGAGCGTGGCCAGCTTGCCGAACTTGCCGGTGTGGCGGGGGCCGACATAGCTGCCCAGAGATTCGGCGGCGTCCTCGACAAGGTTGATCCCGAATTCGTCGCAAATGTCGGCAATCTCGGCGATGCGCCCCGGTAGCCCGAACGTGTGCATCGGCACGCAGGCGGCAATGCGCGCGCCGGTCCGGCGGTTCACGGTATCGGCCCCGTCGCGCCTTGTGTTGGCCTCAAGCCAGCGGCGCAGGGCGCTGGGGCCCATGCTCATCGTGTCGCGGTCGACATCGACAAAGACCGGGCGCGCGCCGATATAGCTGATCGCGTTGCAGGTGGCGACAAAAGTCAGCGCCTGCGAGATCACCTCGTCCCCCGGACGCACCCCGGCCACGAGCAGCGCCATATGCAGCGCCGCCGTGCCGTTCATGGTGGCAACCGCGCGCGCGCATCCGGTGAATTCCGCGATCCGGTCCTCGAATTCAGTGACCCGCGCCCCGACCGAGGACACGAAATTGGAATCGATCGTATCGACCAGATAGGCGCGCTCGTTACCCTCGAACACAGGGCGGTGCAGCGGCGTGGGGGCCGGGCCGAACATATCCCCGACAAGGTCGATCAGGGCGTCGGTCGTGGTCAGCGTGATATCTTCTGTCATGGCATCGCTTTATGAAAAACGGGTGTGCGGACTGGCGGGAAATGGCTTGGCTTACGATCCGCAGGGGCGTGTTTTGATCGCACGCATACCTGCCGAACCGCCCGAAGACAAGTCGGCTGAGGGCAGGCACAGGCCGTTCGGTGGATTCATCCGTTGGCAACCCGCCCCGCCCGATCTTCTGCTCCTGCGCCCGCCCGATTTCTGCGGGACATTCAGACTCAGGAGCCATCATGAACCCCTTCAAGAATCGCACGAACGCCTTGTCCGGCCCGGCAACCGATGCCCTGCCCGTCACCCCCGATGACGCCGTGGACCTGCCCCATGTGGCAATCGGGCTCTATGTCGAGACCGGCGGCACGGTGAGCGTGGTCACCGCAGCGGGCGAAACGCGCCAGATGGTCGTCGCCGATTTCTCTATCCTGCCGATCGGTATTCGCCGCGTGCGCGCGTCGAACACCACGGCAACGGGGATCCACGCTCTGGTGCTCGCATGAAGATCGTTCGGGATATCTCGCTCGCCGCTTGGCGTCGGCCACCGCTGGCCGATTACCTGCCGCCGGGCGGAACGCCGACACCCAGCCTTGTCATGGATTTCATCCGGGGCACCTTTGCCGCAGGTGGGCATCACCTGCCGCTGTCGCAGATCATGACCTTCACCCGCACCGGCGCGGCCACTTTTCGGGACGCGTCCGGCACCCTCAGGCTTGGTGCCGCCGACGCGCCGCGTCTGGATCACGACCCGGTCACGGGCGCGGCGCGGGGGCTGCTGATCGAGGGGGTGAGCACGAACGAGCTTGCCCGAAGCGCGGATGTTGCGGATCCCGTGTGGTCGAAAACCGGGAGTGGAACCGGCCTGATGCCGGTGGTGACCACGGATCAGGGCATCGCGCCGGATGGGACGATGACGGCAGACCGGGTGCAACTTGCCCTCGCGGGTGGTGTCAGCACGGCTGACATATCGCAACTGTCACAAACCGCAAGTCCGGCGACGGGGGACACCACGTATACCGCGTCGGTATGGGTCAAAAGTTTCGATGGCGGAACATATGCCGTCTCCCTGACCATAAATGGCGTCGGGGTCATTGTCACCGATATCGGCCCGGACTGGACGCGTGTCTGGACCTCGCTTCTTGTTCCGGGCGGCATCACGCCTCAGATGCGACTTGCCCTGCGCGGCAATCTGGCCGTGAGCGACAGCGCGGACCTCCTTGTGTGGGGCGCGCAGTTGGAGAAGGGCGCGTTTGCCACCAGTTACATCCCGACCGGGGCCTCCCCTGTCACGCGCGCGGCGGATATTGCGCGGGCGAACAACACCTCATGGCTCAACCCGGCGGGCGGCACGATCCTGATCGAGGCGGAAACGCCCGTCATCTCTGCCCTCACCGCCTTTTTCGAACTTCATGATGGGGGCACCACAAACCGTGTGCTGATGCGGAGCGGCGGCGGCGTGACTGCGCAAGTGTTCGCGGGCGGCACCACTTCGGCAAGCCTCGCTGTGCCAAGCGCCACGCCCAATGTGGTCACGAGGCGCGCGATTGCATGGGCAGAGAATGACTTTGCCGCCACCGCCGATGGCGGGGGCGCTTTGACCGACAGCGCCGGGGCCTTGCCGACCGGCCTGAGCGAGATGTGGATCGGTATGCGCAGCGGTGCCGGTCAGTATCCGCTTGGCGGCCACATCCGGCGGCTGATCCATTATCCCGCCCGCCTCACCAACGCCCAGCTTCAGGAGATCACGGCATGAGACAGATGATCGACGGCATCATCCATATCGCGGACGTGCCCGCGCTGGTAGCCTTCTTCGCGCAGCACGCGCCCGAGAAGCTCGACGAGGATGGGCAAAGCATCACCGGCTTCACGCGCACGCCCACGGTCGTCAATGGCACGGCGGCGCTCACCTATGTGCGGGTCACGCCCGAGGAGGCAGCCGCATTCAGGGTCGCGCCGGGTGTCACCGTGCTGGCGCAGGCTCCTTATGAAGGCACGCGGCGGGGCAATGACCTCTATGCCGCCATTCATGGCCATGACCCGGAGACAGGTGCCGTCTCCGCCGTGACCGCCGATGTGACCTCAGCGGAGAACGCGGCGGCGCTCTATGACGCGGTCTGGCCACGCGGCGCGGTCGAGATTTCCGATGGCGACGGCGGCACCGTCAGCTATGCGCCGCCGCAGCTCTTCGGTGAGCTTGGCTGATCAGGGGGTATTGGCCATGCTTATCGACGCGCGCGTGCATCGCCAAGCTTGCCGAAAAGCGCCGTCCACTGCGCGATGACGGCATCGGAATCCGCATGGGCGGCGTACCAATGCGCGATATGCGCCGGTGCGATCGGGTTTGCGAGCAGCCTGTCCAGTGCCTCACCGATCTCCTCGGGCGTTCGGGCCGCGGGAACATTGCCAAGCCCCGCTTCGTGCAAAAGCCGGGCAAGCTCGCTTTCCGGTTCGATCAGCGCCAGCACCGGCAATCCAAGCGAAAGATACGTCAGAAGCTTGGACGGATAGGCCACGCGATAGATGTCCTTGCGCAATGACAAGAGCCCGATATCGGCCTCGCGGATCAGCTCGCGCGCCTGTGGGTAGGGCAGAAACGGGCCGAAGGTAACCTGTGGATGCTCTGCCCAGCGGCGTTTCAGATCGGCGGTGGCCACACCTTCGCCGAGCAACATCAGCTCAAGGTCAGGATGCCGCGAAAGGGCAAGGGCAACCCCCTCGATCAACAGCGGCAGGTCCTGGAAATGCCCGAGATTGCCGGCAAAGATCACCCGCCGCCGGCCGGGAGCCTTGCGCAGGTCCGGCGGCGGCATGTCCGCGTCGGCACCGAAATCGTCGAGCGCGAAATTGTTGACGACATGGATCGGCAGAGGCCCCAGCCCACGTGCCTGCAACGTCTGCACCATGTCTTCGGACAGCGTCACGATCATCGCGGCGCGCCGCAGCGTCTGATTGTCCAGCCAGCGCAGGATGCGCGCGGGCAGACCACGGCCAAGCGCGCCACCAGAGATCCCCGACACCTCGGGGTGAATATCCTGCAAGTGATAGACAAAGGTAGCCCCCGTCATCCGGGCCGCAAGGCTGGCGGTCCACGCCGCGATCACCGGGGGAAAGGTCGACGCGGTGACGACATCGGGCCGCAGCCGCAGGATCCGTACAAACAGCCCGGCGCAATAGAGAGCCACATTCGCGAGCCGCTTGGGCGGGCTGGCCTTTTCGTTGCGGAATACGCGCAGCCGCCGCACCGTGAGCCGCCCCAGACGCTCGCGGCGCGGTGCCTCGGGGCCGTCGCGATAGGAGGGAAGGGAACTGCACACATGCACGTCGTGACCGCTCTCGGTCAGCGCCTCTCCGATCGAACGCAGCATGATTGCGTAGGGTGCGGTATCGGGAAAGAAGAACCGATGGGTCAGCAGGATCTTCATCGTGACAGCCCCCGGCTTGTTGCATCGCGCGCGTCAAGCCGAAGCGTTGCCCCAAGCGACGCCGTGAGCAGGGCGACACCCATCTCAGATATACCCGTGGCGGCGCATCGGCGCGTCCAGAATTTCCATGACCCGGTCCATATCGGGCAGGTCCGAAGGCCGCTTTCCCGCACCGCCGCGTCGGATTTTTCCTGCCGCCGCAGAGCGGGCTTCGGCGGATGCCTCCATGCCGAGGAAACCCGTCAACCGGTCGAGCATTGCCAGCGGATCGGCGGTAAGGGCCTCATAGCTGAGGGTAAACAGCCTGTCCTCGGCCATCGTGGCAAATGCCGCGTCCGAGCTGTCGATGCAGGCCTGCCATTGCCGGGCGCACAGGGCCTCGACCGGTTCGTGGGCAAACCGTCCCATATCGGCGAAACGTGGCCCCCAGACCCCCATATGTTCCTTGAGGCCAAGCCGGATCGAAATGCGCCGCGCGAGCACCGAGCCCGCGTAGAACGGAAGATCGGATAGCGGCGCATAACGCGCCTTGGCCAGGAAATACGGCAGGCCGCGCACTTCCAGTTCCCCGCGCCACCGCTTGCGCGCCGAGGCGACGACAGCGACCCCGTCCCGCACGATGTAGATGAATTTCGCCTCTGGCAGAACCGCCGCGACAAAGGGCACGCGGAGGCTGTTGGCGCAGGTCTTCTCGATCACGATATCCGGGCGGCCCTGGGCCTTCCAGATGTTGCGAAAGGCCCCCCGGACAAAGCGCCGCACATCGTCTCGTGCCGCCGTGTCGGGCAGTTCATCGTCGGGATGGCGGATGTTTCCATGTCGCCAGATCGGATTGATCTCGTCACAGGGCCATGTGGCCACGCCCGGCAACTGCACAAGCATATCGCGCAGGGCGTTGGTGCCGGACCTCGCGGCGCCGATGATGACCACGGGCTGAAACGGCAGGCTTTCGTTCAGGTTATCGGCCATCGCGGATTCCGTCCCAAGCATTCGACAATCGCGCTGTGCCAAGGATCAGGTTGACCACCCGCTCCGACGTGTTGGTGATGCAGTAGTCGGCGGGCACGGGTTGCGGCAGGCCCGCCGCCGCACGCTCGGCATGGGCCTGGGTGATCGCGTCGACCCCGCCGATGATCGCGGCAAGATCAAGCCCGGTCATGATCACGCACCCCACGTCAAGCGCCTCGGGCCGCTCGATCGCGTCGCGCGGGGTGATCGCCGGAAATCCCAGTATCGAGGCTTCCTCGGCGATGGTGCCGCTGTCGGAGATCGCACAGAAGGCGTGCATCTGGAGATGGTTGTAGTCGTGGAACCCGAAGGGCTTCATCCACTGGATGCGCGCGTCCGGACGCGCCCCGTCCAGCACTTCGAGCCGCTTGCGGGTGCGCGGATGGGTGGACACGATGACCGGCATGTCGTGCCGCTCGGCCAGCGCGTTGAGCGCCACCAGAAGCGCCGAGAGCCGGTCCGCACTGTCGACATTCTCCTCGCGATGCAGCGAAACGATGAAATATCCCCGCGCCGTCAACCCGAGCCGCGCCAGAATGTCCGACGCGTCGATCCGATCACGGTAATGCTCCAGCACCTCGCGCATGGGCGATCCGGTCAGATGGATGCGGCGGTGCGATACCCCCTCCGACAGCAGATGACGCCGCGCATGTTCGGTATAAACGAGGTTGAAATCGGCGATGTGATCGACAAGTTTGCGGTTCGTCTCTTCCGGCACGTTGCGATCGAAAGAGCGGTTGCCCGCCTCCATGTGATAGACCGGGATCTTCATTCGCCGGGCCATGATCGCCGAAATCGCGGAGTTGGTGTCGCCAAGGATCAGCACCGCATCGGGCCGCTCGGCCACCAGCGCCTTTTCGGTCTCGGTCAGGATGCCGCCCAGCGTCTCGCCCAGAGTGCCGCCGCCGACACCAAGGAAATGGTCGGGCTTGCGCACGCCGAGATCAGCGAAAAACACCTCGTTGAGTTCGTAATCGTAATTCTGCCCGGTATGGACGATCACGTGATCGGTATAGCGGTCAAGCCGGGCCATCACGCGCGACAGCCGGATGATCTCGGGCCGCGTGCCGAGGATGGTCATGATCTTGAGGCGGGTCATCGGATTACCTTGTCAGCATAGGTGTCGGGGGCGGTCGGATCGAACAGATCATGCGTCCAGAACAGGGTGAGCAGGTCGCCCGTGCCAACGTTCTCGATGGAATGGGTGTGCAGGGTGGGCATGTCCACCGGGGCCGGGGCATCACCCGACACGCGGTATTCCCACACATCCCCGGTCAGCACCTTGCGAATGCGGATCACCGCCTCGCCCTGCACCACGAGGAACCGCTCGACCTTGCCGATATGGAAATGATCGCCGCGCGTCACGCCCGGTCTGGTGGTCGACAGGAATGTCTGCCCGCCACCGCCGCCCTTGACCGCCTCGAACAACGTGCCGCGCGGATCGGTGTTGAGCCGGAGCGGTCGCGGCCAGCCATCGGGATAGGTGGCCGCACGGTAGGTGTTGAAAAGCGCGCGCTCGAACGGATCCGAAAGATCGGGAAAGATATTGGCGCTATAAAGGTCGTGAAACGCTTGCAGCCGGTCCAGCAACGCGGGCACCCGCATCGGGCGCGGCTCGGGGGCGATCTCTCCGGTGGTGCCGGTCTCGACCGCGTCGATGGCCGCCTGCGCCGCCGCCCCGGCATGCAACAGCCGCACCTGTCCGTCCGGGTTCACGCTGGGCGTGTCACCGGCGAGTATCTGGTGGATGAGGGTGGCGGTCACGTTGTTGTAGAAGGGCCGCGCCCCCTCGCCAAAGATATGGGGCAGCACCATGTCGGTAAATTCCGGCACCGCCGCCGAGAGGATCTCGGCCGCGCGCCGCTTGCCGCGCCCATAGGGCGTGTCGCTCGTGGCATGGGTGGAATTGGCATAGACGATATGCGGCGAGACCCCCGCCGCCCGGCAGCCATCCGCCAGTTGCGTGGCGATGCGCGGATTGCCGGTCTCGACCTCGTCATCGGGGGCCCGGTTCACCCCGGCAAAGTGCAGCACGGCCACCGCACCCGACAGCGCCGCGCGCAGCCGCTCCGCATCGTTGAACGCGGCGCGGTCGAGCGCGACAATGTCGTAGGGGGCCTCGTCACCGCGAAACCGGGCCGCGCAGTTGACGGCATGAAGCCGCGCATGCGCATGCCAGCCCAGAAGACCCGCCGCGCCGGTGATGGCGATACGCTTCATGCCTGGACTCCCGCCGCCTCAAGCTCGGCCCGGATTTCCGGCAAGGACAGCAACAGCGCCTTCACACCGGCCACGTCAAGCCGCTCGGTATTGTGCGAATGATAATCCTCGTGCTGCACGATATCCTGCTGCCCTTCGGTGAAATACGCCTTGTAGTTCAGGTTCCGCTGGTCAAGCACGATCCGGTAATAATCCCCCATATCCTCGGACTGGCTCAGCTCCTCGGCGCTGGCCAGCGTCTCGAACAGCTTTTCGGAGTGACGCCAGCCGATGATCTCGGTGGGGTGATCGGGCTTGCCGAACAGCTCCTTGAGCGCGGTCACCAGGTCCTCGATGGTGCTGGCCGGGGCCTTGCGGATGAACAGGTCACCCTGATGCGCCTCGGTCAGCGCGTGATTGACCAGGGCCACGCTGTCGCGCAGCGGCATCAGGAACCGCGTCATCGTCGGCTCGGTGATGGTGATCGGCTTGTCCTGCCGGATCTGGCGCACGAAAAGCGGGATCGCAGAGCCGCGCGAATACATCACGTTGCCATAGCGCACGCGGGCAATGGTGGTGCGCGCATCGGGGCCAAGCTCGCGCGCGGCGGCCTGCGCGGTCTTTTCCATCAGCGCCTTCGACATGCCCATGGCGTTGATCGGGAACACCGCCTTGTCGGTGGACAGGCACACAAGGCCGCGCACGCCCGCCGCGATGCAGGCGCGGATCACGTTCTCCGAGCCGAGGATGTTGGTGCGCACCGCCTCGTGCGGGAAGAACTCGCAGGACGGCACCTGCTTGAGGGCGGCGGCGTGGAACACGCATTCGACGCCCTGCACGGCCCGCTCGACCGCATCGCGGTCGCGCACATCGCCGATATAGAACCGCACCCGCTCGTCGCGCAGATCGGTGCGCAGGGCATCCTGCTTTTCCTCGTCACGGCTGAGCACCCGCACCTCCGGACAGCCGCGCGCCAGAAGATCACGCAGCATGGTCTTGCCGAAGGAGCCGGTGCCCCCGGTGATGAGAACGCTTTGGGGAAGGGTCATGTTCATCCTTTCTCTAAGAGCCTATAATTGTTTCGCAGTCGCAGGGAATCGTTCAGCACTAACCAAAAGCTCGGTTATGGCGACGAAGAACGAAACGGACGTTAATCATGAAAATTATCATCGTGATAAGGCCGGTGTTTAGCGGCGACAAAATTCCTCCCGAGACCCACCCGCCCATTGTCATCCCCATGAAAACTAGTGCTAAAAACTTGCTGGGCATGGCGCATTTACCCTCGATTTTCTTGGCTATGAAAACCAAGGAATAGGCCATCGCTGCCGGAACAACAATAAGGCCTGGAATATAGAAATTATAGTAAACAGAGGTTGCAAGAGATGGGGCCGAATTACCACGAAGAGAACCCCAAAGCACCGAGAAAAGCTCGTTTCCAATTGAGCTAGGCTTGGCAAAAGGACTAATTCCAATAATATCCTGAATCCAGTCACTTCCCCAGACAAAGCCGCGCGTATCAAGGTAATTAAACGTGAGAAGATTTCCAGTTTGATTGAGCAGGAGCACACGCTCCAAGATATGGGAAAACGCCTTGGTATAGCCGGCATCAGACCTACCTTGCAAATCTGACAAAAAGCCAAATATAGCAATGAAGATGAACAGCACTAATGCTAGACGCACAATTACTCGCGAACTCACTGAAACGCCTTTGAGTATTGTGTAGGCAAACGCAAAAAAAAGAAAAGCAAACGCAAGAGGGAATCTTTGACCCGTTCCAGTCATTAACAAGACCAAAACAGGAAACGTAGTTACTGCGAAAATAATTCTGAAACGCTTGTCGAGATTAAGAAAAATTACTGCCGCAGTCACAGGCATTAGAATATTCTTGAACTGATTAACGTAACCAGCCCCACCGTCAAGGGTGGCGTAATAAGAAAGTCGCGCGCCGGCAATGTCATCCGTGAAGGCAATTTTCGAGTAAATTAACCCACCCTGAGCCACATAATAAAGTATTGTTATTATGATCGAAACAAAAAATATAAACACACTCCACGACATACGATGGCGTGGTTCGGGTATCATGATAGGGGCGCTAAAAGGCTTACAATGATATAAAACCTTAAATAGAAGGCAGAATGAAAGAAAGGTCAAAAAGAACGCCTGATGGATAACGAGAAACTTGAGCTCTAGATCGTTTGACAGATTAACAAGAAATAGGATTGGCATATAAAACATGGCCTGCAAAAGTGCTGATAAAAATATAATGGATCTCCCTCCAGCAACCTTAAATACCGCTGCAAGAAAAACAAGATCAACTAGCGTGAATAATATTGTCAGCATATCAATATCCACAAACCCTATTTATCACCGCCAGCCGACAATATAACGCCAGAGCTTGTTTCTCGCTTTGTAAGCCAACTGGTATCGAAAGACAAGCGCGCGGAGTTTCTCGGTCATTGAGACGCCCTTGACGGTAAGAACATCGAGAAGGGTTCCATTGGCGCGCGCCTCCTCAAGGTCTAGTTTTGATTTTATGCGGCTTTTGGAGTCATCGGAAATGGCCGCTTCGTATTTTTCGAGAAACACTTCCGCAACCCGCTCGCGTTTCGAATATCCGGAAACGGCAGTCTTGAAATCACCGCGACTAGCCGATGTGTTTTCAGAATGAATTCGATACAGCAAGGACACGCCGGGACTGTCCACCAGCGTTGCGCCAAGATGCTCTGCACAAAGCCGAATCCACGTGTCCTCATTCGGAAGGGAATCCGGAACGTCGAACGCTTTATCCGCGAAGGCTCGGGACATGATGATGACACCGCCCGAAAAATAACCGCGTTTGTGTTTCGGAATCATCAGCCCGTCAAAATGCGGATCTTGAGAAAAGCTCTTGAGGTGACCGCGGGCCACGGCAAGGTCGTGAAGGGCATCAACCCCCTCCATGCACCCAAAGCGCTTTTCAAGAGAGTCGGGCGGCAAGAGATCGTCACCGGCGAGCAATACGATAAAGCGGCCGCTCGAGTTATTATATGCATGCTTGAGGGCTGCAAGCTTGCCCTTGGTCGGGTTCTCCAAAACCATCGTTCTGGAATCGGCATGCCGTTTTGCAATCGCATAGGTGTCGTCGGAAGATTGGTCGTCAACAATGATATGCTCGAAATCCGCCATGGATTGCGACTGCACGGACGCCATGCAATCGAGGATATGACTTTCCTCGTTATAGGCGGGCGTCAATACGCTGATTGCGGGTCTTTTTTCGTCCCGTTCGGACGTGTCCCGCTCTTGTTCGGTCATGATCTTGGCTCCTGCCGTCACGGTCATTTTTTGCCAGTTACGTTGGTGCTATGAATTTTGTCCTGCCCGCGACCATCCATCGTTGATCGCACGGCGATAACGTAAACCACACCAATATAGATACCATAAAACACCGCTCCCGACAGGGCATAGACTTCGCTGATCCATCCCGCCGCCAGCGCCCCCGCCAGCGCGACGGCCCCGATCCGAAGCGCCGCGCCGATGAATTGCAGCGCCATCGCCACGCGCAGATGGCCGGTGACATGCAGCACGGTCGAGACCGGCGAGGCGGTGAACTGAAGGATATGCCACGGTGTCATCCACAGCACGATCTCCCCCGCCCGCGCCCATTCGGCACCGAAGATCGGACCGAACACATAAGGTGCCAGCAGCCCGAGCGGGACAAGCACCGCCGCCCCCAACGCGAAGAGCGTCAGCGCCGTGCGCCGTGTGAAGGCCGTCAGCGTGCCGTCGCGCAGCCGTGCCGGCGCCTCGGCGATGAAGACCTGCGCGACCGACTGCCCCACCAGGGCCATGGGCATCGCCATCACCTGCATCGCCAACGCCAGATAGCCCGCCTCGGGCCCAAGGGCGATTGCGGCGATCACGATCACCGGCACCTGCATCCCGGCGGAATTGGCCAGCGCCTCGGGCACGGACCAGATGGGAAAGCGCCGATACGCGACCAGCGCCCGCCACATCGCCCCCGGCGACACCGCCGCCAGCGCGCCGCGATCGTTGCGCAGCAGGTCGCGCACCAGCCCGACGATCCCCAGCCCGCTATAGATCATGTGCCCCAGCAGCAATCCGAAGGGCGCGATCCCGGCAAAGCCAAGCCCCAGTTGCGTTCCCGCCCCACCGACCGCGCGGGCCACCCGCGTGCGCGCCACCAGCCCGAAGCGGCGCTTGCGCGACGCCCAGTATTGCAAGGCCTGATAAGCGGCCGCCAGCAGGATCCCGAGCGGGATCATCCACAAAAGCGGCAGCATCCCCGGTTGCCCGATCACCCCCGCCACAAGGTCCGGCACGAAGATCACCGGCACGCTCAGCACGATCCCGAATACAGCAGCGGCAAGCAGCGACAGGGCGAGCAGGTTCGCGGCCTCGCCATCCTCGGCCGGCAATGTGATGGCCATGTTCAGCCGCAGGCTGGCGATCACTGTCACAAGCGACAGAACGGCCATGTAAATCGCAAGCAGCTCGAAATCCGCCGGCGAGTACAGCCGCGTCACCAAAGGCAGCGACAGTGCCAGAATGGCCCGCGCGCCGATGGTGCCACCAGTCAGCACACCGACGCTCCGCGCGAACGATCCGACAGGCAAAAGACGAGAGACGGTCTGTCGCATCAGCCGCTCACCGCCCGCGCGACCGCCTCTGCCACATGTTGCATGGTCGCCGTCTCCATGTACGGATGCATCGGCAGGCTCATCACGTCTTGCGCCGCACGGTCGCCCTTGGGCAAATGAACCGTTGCATCGGCCACCGCCGGTTGCCGATTGAGCGGCAAGGGATAGTGAACCGCTGTCGGGATGCCCGCCTCTTTCAGTGCCGCCTGCACCGTGTCGCGGTGCGCCACCCGGACGGTGTATTGCGCCCAGGCGCTCTGGCAGTCGTCGGCAATCTGCGGGGTGGGCAGGCCCAGCGGGGCTAGGGCCGCATCATAGGCCTCGGCCAGGCGCTGGCGCGCGGCGATCTCGTCGTCGAGGATGGCAAGCTTGGGCAGCAGGATCGCGGCCTGCACCGTATCAAGGCGCGAGTTCACGCCGACGCGGATATGGTGATAGCGGCGGTCCTGCCCGTGCCGGGCGATCTGGCGGATGATCCTGGCCAGATCAGCATCCGAGGTGAACACCGCCCCGCCATCGCCGTAACAGCCCAGGGGCTTGGACGGAAAGAAGCTGGTGCAGCCGATGGTCGACAGGTTGCAGGATTTGCGGCCCCGGTAGCTGGCGCCAAAGCTTTGCGCGCCATCCTCGATGACCGGGATGCCATGGCGCGCGGCGATGGCGTTGATCGCGTCGAAATCGGCGGGTTGACCATAGAGCGACACCGGGATGATCGCCCTGGTGCGCGGGGTGATCGCGGCCTCGAGCAGGGCCGGGTCCATGTTGTAGCTGGCCGGGTCGATATCGACATAGACCACCTTGGCCCCCATCAGAACGGCGGCCTCGGCGGTGGCGATATAGCTGAAGCCCGGCGTGATCACCTCATCGCCGGACCCCACGCCAAGCGCCATGAGCGCGATCTGCAACGCATCGGTGCCATTGGCAACGCTGATGCAATGGGCCACGCCGGTATAGGCGGCCAGCCGCTCCTCCAGCTCTGCCACCTCGGGGCCGAGGATGTATTGCCCATGCGCCAGAACGCGGGCAATACCCGCCTCGATCTCGGCACGAAGCCGGTCCTGTTGGGCGGCGAGGTCGATAAAGGGGATCATATCATTCATCGATTTCATCCGCTGCAAGAGACTTTATAAAATGAAGCCATTTACGATGAGGGACCGCAAAATTTCCAGTTACGACTGTATCATCCGCAACGTCTCTGGTTACAACTGACCCCAACGAAACCTTGGAATTTTTTCCTATCTTAATTCCATTTGTCAAACAAGCGTTGGGTCCGATATAGGAACCCTCGCCCAACTCGCACCGACCTGAAATTTCAGCACAAGCAACAACTGTGGAATTTTTTCCTAAAATCACATCGTGAGCGATATGAATCAAAACGTCCACCATTGCGTTTTCCTGTAAAAGCGTAAAGCCGCCAAAAGTGGCTCGAACCAGTGTGCATTTAGCAAGAACAGTTGCGCCACGCTCCAGCCAAACGCCTCCGGCCTGCTTTAGTATTCGCCGCGGATTGGCCCCTTCAAAAATCTCAAAGGCGTCTAATCCCACAACGACGCCAACTCCAACATGCGCGCCTTCTTCCAAAATCGAACGCTCAAGAATTAAACTAAACGGACCAACAACTGCACCTGGGCCGATCCTGACATCGGACTCGGCAATAACTGCGCTTGGGTGAATTTGAGCGGTTGGGTGAATCTCTGTATCAAAACTCTTCCATAGAAATCCGTCAATGTCGCAAAGTCGTTCATGAATATGAAGAGAAGTGGTCACCGGGTCTTCAGCCACTAACAATCCCATATTTTTCGGAACTAGAGAAGCATTTTCAGGCCGCGTTATTATTCCAGCAATATCACTATACGCTAGAGCGCTCTTCACATGCTCCGGCTTCAGTGCAGGAACCACCCTACGATTTAGATTTGAAGGAATCTTGCCGATGTAAGAAAAATCCACATCACGTATCAATTGTGAATTTAATTCGTCAATAACTGAGCCTAGATTAATAGTGTTACCGGTGAACATTTATTCCTCCCACAAACGGATGCGCCAGATCGCCCGCAGGGGCCAGCGGCGCGTTGCGGATCGTGGCGACGGTTTCGATCGCCACCCGGTTTTCCTCGACACCAAAGCCGCGCCCGGCCAACACCTCTTCGTAGATGCGGGTGTGCAATTCGGTGAAGCCGTCGGAAAACTCGATCGCCTCCCCATCGGCGCGCACCGCGCGGAAGGTGCGTTTGCCCTTGGCGCGTTCCGCCTCCGGCACATCGTTCACATCAAGCGACAGGAACCAGCGCACGCGCGCGTGCTCGTATTCCAGATATCCGGCCGCCTTGGTGGGGGTGTTGAGGTGAACGATATTTTCCTGCACGGCCCCGTAGACGAAATGCAGCATGTCATAGAAATGCACGCCGATATTCGTGGCGATCCCGCCGGATTTCTCGGTGAGCCCCTTCCAGCTTTTCAGATACCAGTTCCCGCGCGAGGTGATGTAGGTCAGATCGACATCGACCTTGTGACCCGCGGGCATGGCCGCGACCCGGTCGCGCAAGGCGATGATCGCCGGGTGCAGGCGCAGTTGCAGGATGGTGTTGATCTTGCGCCCCGTGTCGGCCTCAAGCGCCTTGAGCCCGTCGATATCGCCGGGGTTGAGGACAAGGGGTTTCTCGCAGATCGCATCGGCACCTGCGCGCAGCGCATAGCGCATATGGGCGTCGTGCAGGTAGTTGGGCGAGGCAATCGCGACATAGTCAAGCCCGCGACCGGCGCGCCGCTCGGCATCGACATGGGCGTCGAATTGCTCGAACTCGGTGAAGAACTGCGCGTCGGGGAAATGGCTGTCCAGAATGCCGACGGAATCGTTGATATCCATCGCCGCAACCAGATCGTTCCCGGTATCCTTGATGGCCTTCATGTGGCGCGGTGCGATGTAGCCGGCGGCACCGATAAGGGCGAATCTTTTCATCGGTTCAGGCCTTCACGATGTTGTCTGCCGCGTCGCGATAAACGCCCCGGCTGTCGATGACAAGGTTGGCATGGGTGCGGATCAGGTCGTAGTCGAACCTGGCATGATCGGTCGCCAGAACGACGGCATCGAAACCCGCCAGCGTGTCTGCGGTCAGCGGCACGCTCGAGAGGTCAAAGTGATGTTCGCGCATCTTCGGGAATACCGGCACATGCGGATCCGAGTAGGCAACCTCCGCCCCTGCCGCGCGGACAAGCTCCATGATCTCGACCGACGGGCTTTCGCGCATGTCGTCGACGTTCTTCTTGTAGGCAATGCCAAGCACAAGAATGCGGCTGCCGTTCAGGGCCTTGCGGCGGTCGTTCAGGCCCTTGGTCAACTTGCCCAGAACATATTCGGGCATCGACTTGTTGATCTCGCCCGCCAGTTCGATGAACCGGGTGTGCAGCCCGAATTCGCGCGCCTTCCATGTCAGGTAGAACGGGTCGATGGGGATACAGTGCCCCCCCAGACCGGGACCCGGATAATAGGCCGTGAACCCGAAGGGTTTTGTCGCCGCGGCGTCGATCACCTCGAAAATGTCGATCCCCATGCGGTCGGCCACCACCTTCATCTCGTTCACCAGGCCGATGTTGACCGAGCGATGGATGTTTTCCAGCAGCTTGGTCATTTCCGCAGCGCGGGTCGAGCTGACCGGCACCACATGATCAATGACGCCCGTATAAAGCGCCTGACCCACTGCAAGACAGCCCGGTGTATGCCCGCCGACCACCTTGGGAATGGTCTGGGTGTTGAAATGCGCGTTGCCGGGGTCTTCGCGTTCGGGCGAATAGACGACGAACACATCCTTGCCGACGGTGAACCCCCTGGCCTCGACGCGGGTCACGATCTCTTCCTCGGTGGTGCCCGGATAGGTGGTGCTTTCCAGCGAAATCACCTGACCATCGCGCAGATAGGGTAGCAGGCTCTCGAGCGTATCAATGACAAAGCTCAGGTCAGGCTCGCGATATTTGTTCAGCGGCGTGGGCACGCAGATGATCAGCGCATCCGCCTCGGACGCCCGCGCCATGTCGGACGTGGCCTCCATGCCGCCCGCCACGGCGCGCGCGATGGCCGCATCGTCAATATGCTCGATCGTGGAATGTCCGGCGTTCAGCCCGGCAACCTTTTCGGGATCAATGTCAAAGCCAAGAACGCGAAACCCGGACTCTGAATAGCGCAGCGCAAGCGGCTGCCCGACATAGCCCATGCCGACGATACCGATGGTCGCCTCGCGCGCCTCAAGCCGGGCGACCAGGGTCTGAATGGAAGCTTGTTTCAATTCAATTGTATCAGTCACGTCACTCTCCAACTGCATGATAAGTTCTATACCACTCCACAAACTGCGCCACGCCATCGGCCATGGGCGTTTCGGGGCGGTAGCCCGTCAATCGCTTGAGCAGCGTGCAATCGGCCCATGTCGCGGGCACGTCGCCGGTTTGCATCGGCATCATGTTGCACACCGCCTTGCGCCCGCAGGCGGCTTCAATCGCGGCGATGAAATCCATCAGGCGCACCTTTTCGGAATTGCCGATATTGACCACGCGGAACGGCGCGGCAACCGATAGGCTGTCGTCCTCAACGGCCGTCTCCGGCCCGCCCGGCACCGCGTCGATCAACCCGCGGATACCGCGCACCAGATCGTCGACATAGGTGAAATCGCGCCACATCTCGCCGTGGTTATAGACGTCGATGGGCCGCCCTTCGAGAATGGCGCGCGTGAAGGAGTAATAGGCCATATCGGGCCGCCCCCAGGGGCCATAGACCGTGAAGAAACGGAACATCGTCACCGGCAGCCCGTGGATGTGCGCCCAAGCATGGCCCATCGCCTCGCCCGCCTTTTTGGTGGCGGCATAGATGGTGAGCGGCGTGTCAACCTTCTGCCGCTCCTCGAAGGGCATCTCCTCATTGGCACCATAAACCGACGAGGTCGAGGCCATCAGCAGATGCCGCACTTGCGCCACCCGCGCCGCCTCCATCACATTGAAGGTGCCGACGATATTGGCGTCGATATAGGCGCGCGGATTTTCCAGGCTGTAGCGCACCCCCGCCTGCGCGGCGAGATGCACGATGACATCGGGCGCGAACCCCGCCACCGCCGCCGAGACCGCGGCGTCATCCTCCAGCATCGCCTCGGTGGCGGAAAAAGCGGGGCTTTCGCGCAGCATGGCATGGCGGCGCTCTTTCAGGCGGACATCGTAGTAATCCGTCATGCCGTCGAAACCGGCCACCGCGTGCCCCTCGGCCAGCAACAGCCGGGCAAGGTGAAAGCCGATGAAGCCAGCGGTTCCGGTGACAAAGATCCGCATCAGCGCCCGACCCCCACATAGGCCTCGAACCCCGCGCGTTTCGCGTCCCTGGCGGAATAGATGTTGCGCAGGTCGGCCATGCGCGGGTGGGCCATCTTCTTTGCCAGCCGCTTGAGATCGAGCGCGCGAAACTCGTTCCACTCGGTCAGGATCACCACCAGATCGGCATTCTGCGCCGCCTTGTAGGGGTCCTCGCTCCAGTGCACGCCGGGCAAGAGCGCCTCGCCCTCGCGCCGCCCTTGCGGGTCGACCACGCGCACCTTGGCCCCGCCGCCCACCAGCGCGGGCACGATGGTCAGGCTGGGCGCGTCGCGCATGTCGTCGGTATTGGGCTTGAAGGTCACGCCCAGAATCGCCACCACCTTGCCGTTGAAACTGCCCTCGCAGAGATCGCGCAGCTTTTCGATCATGCGCAGCTTGACGCCGTCGTTGACGCGCATCACCGTCTCGACAATGGTTTGCGGTACGGCATGTTCCTGCCCGATCCGCGCCAGCGCCGTTGTGTCCTTGGGAAAGCACGAGCCGCCATAGCCGGGACCCGCATGCAGGAACTTGCTGCCGATCCGCCCGTCAAGACCGATGCCGCGCGCCACTTCCTTCACATCCGCGCCGACCCGCTCACAGAGCGCCGCCACCTCGTTGATGAAGCTGATCTTGGTGGCGAGAAACGCGTTGGCGGCGTATTTGATCATCTCTGCCGATTCAAGATCGGTGGTCAGGATCGGGAAATCACGCAGGTAGAGCGGGCGGTAGATATCGGCCATCACCTCTGCCGCGCGTTCGGTCTGGATGCCGACAACCACGCGGTCGGGTTTCATGAAATCCTCGATCGCCGCACCTTCGCGCAGGAATTCGGGGTTCGAGGCCACGTCGAATTCAGCCGTCGGGTTGGCCTTGGCCACCGCCTGCTTGACGCGCCGGTTGGTGCCCACGGGAACGGTCGATTTCGTCACGATCACCGCGTAACCGGTCAGCGCCTGCGCCACCTCCTCGGCGGCGGCCATGACATAGCTCAGATCCGCGTGCCCGTCACCGCGCCGCGTGGGCGTGCCCACGGCGATGAACACCGCCTCGGCCCCGTCCACCGCGCGCGCCAGATCGGTGGTAAAGGAAAGCCGCCCGGCCTCGACGTTCTTCGCCATCAGCGCATCAAGCCCCGGCTCGTAGATCGGCACCTCGCCGCGCTCCAGACGGGCGATCTTGTCCGGCATCTTGTCGACGCAGATCACGTCATGCCCGAAATCGGAAAAACACACCCCCGAGACAAGCCCCACATAGCCCGTGCCGATCATCGCGATCTTCATGAGCGGCTCTCCTGCGCGTCATCTGCGTCGATTTCGCGCTGAACCGCCTCGATCTCCGCCTTCAGCGCCTCGTATTCGGCCATCTTTCGCGCAAGAAACGCCCGGGTCAGCCGCGCCTTTTCGGCGATGCCCTTGGCTGTCAACACATAGGCGTAGCGCCGCTTGTCCTCGGCGGCCCTGAAATTTCCAAGTTTGATCAGCCCCTTGTCCAGCAGGCCGTTCAGCACATAATGCATGCCGCCCGTGCTCACCCCCACGGCCTTCGCCAGCTCGCGCTGCGACATTTCCGGGTTGTCCTGGAGAAGGCGCAGGATCCGCACCTGGGCATCCTCACGCATCTTGTCGCGCTGGGTGGTCATTGCCTTTGGTCTTTCTCGCAGGTTACCGCTCAAGGATTGCCTTCAGGGTACCTCGGGACAGGTCGGCTCGACGTTTGAAACAGAATCAACATAATCGCTCAAGAATGAGCGATACACGCTATTCACTGCCCGTGCAACCGACGTTTTGATATTTCAGGGATTGCGGCGCATTCGGTCTTCAATTCCAACCGAAACGGGCGCTACCGCGGCAATGCGAAACGATACCGTGTTGCACATTGTCGTGCGTAACGCACCGAACGCGCCGATGCAATCCGCATTTTCTGCAGATGCGAAGCTGCGATTTTCGGAGCAGCGCGGCATGCCAACATCGAGGCAGCGCACGCCGCTCCGTGACACCACGCCCAGAGCGTCTCTGCCCTACTCTGCCGCGGGGACGTCGGTGACTTCAGTTGCATCCTCAGCTTTCGCATCCGCACGTCCCTGGCTGGCCGCGTTGCTGGCTCCTTCCCGGGCCTCCCGGCTCATGGCCTCTTCCATGCTGGTGGTGTTGATCACCAGTTCGAACTGCTCGAGGATCTCGGACGCGTGGCGGTCGAGCCAGGAGCGCACTGCGGCGTTGGCCACAAGCTTCGTCAGGTAGCCCTTGGCGACGACAAGATTCAGCAGCTCCGAGCCATAGCTTTTTTCGGCATCCTTGTACTTTTCCTGCACGTTGTTCATTTCGCGCTCGAGCTTGACAATCTGTTCCAGCGGATCGCCCTTGGGCTCCTCGGGCTTTGGCGGGGTGTAATCGGTGCGCTGTTCCGGCGGCGTCGCTCTCAGGAGCGCATCGGCATGCCGGCCTCCTCCCGCTCGAGCCGCGCCCGCGCCTCAACCAGCACCGCGGTCCAGGCGGCGCTGTCATGGCGTTCGCGCAGGACGGCGATGATCGTGTCCTTCAGGCGCTCGCGCCGGCGGCGGCCGCCCTTGTCAACGGCGGAGTAAAATTCGGCCATTGTGGCGGAGCAAAAGTCGGCCAGTTTGGGGCGAGCGCCTTGGAGCGTGCGGCCCTCATATAGCAAG
>NZ_JBRJGP010000018.1:0-51675 GCF_053628555.1 Roseovarius sp. MBR-79
AACATGGGCATCGGCGGCATCACCCCCGCTATGAAACTGAAAATGGCCGCGTGAACTCTACGGACGAACCCCGTTAAAAAGGGGGGGATTACCCCTGCGATTGCTTTCCTTTGCGGCGTTGTTAGGTCGTGGAACGAAGGCACGGCAGATAGCCAACCCTGCGCAGTTCGGAGCAGGTCCAGACTTTCTTCAACGTCGTGGTGAGCGGACCCTCGCACGGAGCGGACATACTGATCCCAATCCATATCGACCAAGGGGGACGATAGGCTCTTCACGCTTGCAGGCGGCACACCTGCCAGCGGATCGCGAGGCGGACCTGGCCTCCTTGCGGCGAGTTTGCATCCGAGCCGGTATCTCGACGCCAATTCTTTTGTTACGCGCTCGCCGATTGAGGCACTTCGCGCGGCGAAGGAAAGGGTGTCAGCAAGCATCTTGTCACTGACGGAACCCATAACCAAGACGCAGGCCTCATGGTTCTTGCCAAGCCCGCCGCGAGTGAAGTTAGCGCTCCCGATGATAGCAGCAGCCCGTTTCCCAGAACGGAACGCGTAGACCTTTGGGTGGAACGTCCCACCAGGAAATTTCGTAACAACGTAGCATCCGTCGACCCCGATGAGAGAGTCGACAAGGTCTGGATCGGTCTGAGCGAACGCGAGACCGAATGTCACTGCTCTGATTTTTGCGGAATTGGATAGCAGTTTTCGAGCCAGGGAGGTGGATGTGCCCCAGGCGACCGCCCAATGAAGCTCGTCATATCCGGCCACGAGGCCCTCGATGGCATTCTCTACGTCGGTCCCCGTCAGAAATTCGATTTCCAATTCAATTATCCCCTCACGCGACTTGCAGGTCATCAGTTTATCGAAGCATAGCAGGCGCGGGTCAGCCCACAACTCGTGGCGAAGGGAGAGAGACCCAAGCGCCCCTATCAGCCGTCGACCACGATCTCCGTTGCCGGGACGCCGAGCCGGTAGCCCCGGTTGCGCACGGTCATGATCAGGGTCTTGCTCTCGGCATCGGTGAACCCGGCAGCCTTGAACGCGTCGCGCAGCTCGCGGATCAGATCCTTGGCCTCGCGCGCAGTCGTGCCTTCGACATGGGATCCGGAGGCAACCTGATCGCGCGACAACGCCTTCTCGAGCAGGCGCTCGAACACGGGGAAGATCTGACGCGACAGAATGACGGAGCGACCGGTCCATTGAACCTCGGCCGTCGCCCTCCGAACACGAAGCACGGGCGCCAGAGGGACCGGCGCAAGAGCCGCGATGTCGATCGTGGCCCCGAGGCCATTTGTGGCGGGCGTCAGCACCTCGAGGATTTCGATGAGATGAAAGCCCGCATCCTGGTGTCGCCGGGCAATCTCCGCTGGCAACTGCGGCGCGAGGATCGTGACGTCCGAGCCCTGCGCCGCCTGGCGCAACGATGCGATGATGCCGTCGCCGGTCATGGCTGCAGGCTCCAGCGAAAGAAACACCGCCCGACCCGATGGCGTATCGCCGAGCCGCCAGACGTTCTCGGCGGCGCGTTTCGGGGCTGAAGCGAACCCTGCCGCGGCGGCGATTACAGATGCCAGGCCCTCAGCGCCGATGCGGAACACGCGCACATCATCTTCGGTGAGTTCGATGTCCTGTCGATGATCGAACGGACACTCGGCCCGAAACGCATCGCCGGTTTTCCGGATCGGCCGACAGGGGAGCCCGCATTCGCAGGCATCGCAGACTTCCCAATCGGCCAGCGGCACTTGTTCGACGAGGACACGTTTAGCAAGCAGCCGGTCGAAGACCTGACCGAAGAACGGCGCGGCAAGGTCACCGGGCAGGATCGCGTCTTCGCCAGCCTCACTCAGCCGCGTCAACAACCTCAAAATCGTCTCGGTCATTCATCAGCCCGTTCCGTTCGATCAGCTTCATCACCCGCGCCTCATGCTGGGTGCGGCGGAACTGCACGACGCCCGGGGGCCGCAGCTTGACCGTGACCTGCGGCTGGCGCTTGCCGTCGCCTTTGAACAGGATCCGGAACACAAGCTCGCCCAGCTGCCAGGCGCCGCCGAACGACACCGGTGTGCTGGCGAAATGCTGGAGCGCGTCACCGCCGAGATCCCGCGACCGCAGCGTGCGCACCACGCGGGGATACCCCTTCTTGCCGGGCGCCATCAGGTCGGCCGCCGCCTCGATGATCAGCACCTTGTCTATCAGCGGATCGTAGGCGGCATCGAAGGTAAAGCCCGGTCCGGCCAGTTCGACCGGGCGCAGGGTATAGAGGTCCTGCGCGTCGTCACCGTCGAAGAAGCCGGGCCTGTCGAGGATGATCGAGGCGAAGAGTTCCGCGATCTCGGGCTGATGCGCCTTCCTGATGCGGGCCAGCCGCAACATCCCGGTGTTCTCGGAGTATCGCAGCACGGCGTGGGAAATCTGGCGCACGCTGATGACCCGTTCGACCTGGCCCTCGACGACCGGCATGGTCGAAACCATGGAGCCGTGGCTGACCACGAGGTTGATCTCGTCATCGTCGTCGTAGTCGCCCACCCGGCAGTAGTCCCCGAGAAACGCGTCACGGAAGAGCGCGGCAACGGCCGTCCGGAACGCCTCGATCTTCTCCGCCGTCAGATCGATCGCGACGCCACGTTCCCGCCCGGCATATTCATGCAGGCGGTCGGCGGTGAGCATCGCCATGTGATCGGCGGCCGCGTCAAACAGATCGGGATGCTCCAGAAACACCCGGACGGCGATGTGCTTGGGATCATGCGCCTTGTTCGGCGAGTCCTCGTCGCCGGTCTTCATGTCGGGGAACAGATCGACGCCCTGACGGGCAGCCTGCGCCTGGATGATCTCGAGGCCGCGGGCATCGCCCAGTTCCGCGATGCGGTGCAGATCGCCGCGCAGCCCCTCGGGGTAGCTGTCCTCGGCGCCGGTCAGCAGTTTCTCCAGCGCCTCGCGGGCGACATCCTCCTCCTGGTCCAGCAGATCGACGGAGAAGGTCTTGTACTCGCCCGCATGTCGCGCCAGCAGCGGCTTCATCAGGGCGAGATCGATGGTCTTGATGAACCGGGGGTTCACGAACTTCTTCAAATTGCCGGCCACGACGAATCCCCTTTCCTGCAAGACAAGTGTTCTTGTTACGTTCTTTTGATCGATTCTTCAACCTGTGCGGGATCGGTTGGGACGCTTTCCGACATCGACGAGTAGAGGCCAGAGGAGACGACTGCTCCGAGGCCCGCATGAAACGCCCCAATCCGCTCCCGCCCGACCAGATGACGCCCGCAGAGCGCCGTGCCGAATTATGCGGTCTGTTGGCGCTCGGGCTGGTTCGACTACGGATGCGGGATGGGGGCGAAGTATCTGAGGATATTGGAGAACGTTACCTACACTATCCGCCCGACCAATGCCGTCATGCAACTCCAACTCACCGGAGAAATGCATGAACAAGCCCGATCCCATCCCCGCGCGCCTGGCCGCGCTGAAGACTGCGACGACGCCTGAACTCAAGGCGCAGTGGCGCGACCTGTTCGACAGCGAGCCGCCACCGTTCAACCGCCGCTATCTCGAAAGCCGCATCGCCTATCGCATCCAGGAACTCGCCTATGGCGGGCTGAAGCTGGAGACCATTCGGCGTTTGGAGATGCTGGGCGAGGAACTTGACGGCGGAGACAAGAAGAAGCGCGGCATGCGCCTCGACCGCGACCGCCCCATCACTGGCACGCGCCTCCTGCGCGAATGGCAGGGTGTTGAATACATCGTCACGGTCACGGCCGATGGCTTCGAGTGGCAAGGTCGGCCGTACAAGTCGCTGTCGGCCATCGCCCGCGCCATCACCGGCACGCGCTGGAATGGCTGGGTCTTCTTCGGCCTCAAGAACCACAGGGGGCGGACATGACGAAGCCGCCCGAAAAATCGAAGATCGTCCGCAAGCTGCGCTGTGCGGTCTACACCCGGAAATCCTCCGAGGAAGGGCTGGAGCAGGAGTTCAACAGCCTCCACGCTCAACGCGAGGCCTGCGAGGCGTACATCGCCAGCCAGCGGTCCGAGGGTTGGGTGCTCGTCCGCGATCAGTATAACGACGGCGGCATCTCGGGCGGCACCCTGGAACGCCCCGGATTGAAGCGGCTGCTGGAGGATATCGAGGACGGGCTGGTCGACGTGGTGGTCGTCTACAAGATCGACCGCCTAAGCCGCTCGCTGGCCGATTTCGCCAAGCTGGTCGAGGTGTTCGACCGGAACGGCGTGACGTTCGTCTCGGTCACGCAGTCGTTCAACACCACCACGTCGATGGGGCGGCTGACGCTGAACATCCTGCTGTCCTTCGCCCAGTTCGAGCGCGAGGTGACGGCCGAGCGCATCCGCGACAAGGTCGCAGCCAGCCGCAGGAAGGGCATGTGGATGGGCGGCGTCCCGCCCTACGGCTATCGCGTCGAGAACCGGAAGCTGGTCATTGACGAAGAGGCCGCCGCGCATGTGCGTTGGATCTTCGCGCGGTTCCTCGAGATCGGGTCCTGCACTGAACTGGCGCGGGAGGTCGGCAAGCGCGGCCTCCGCACGCCGCGCGGCAACCGGATCGACAAGAAGTACCTCTACCGGATGCTCAGCAACCGCGCCTATATCGGCGAGGCGGTGCACAAGGGTGAGAGCTATCCCGGCGAGCACGAGGCCATAATCGATCGCGAGACGTGGAAGCGCGTCCATGCAATCCTTCAGGAAAGCCCCCGCAAGCGGGCGATGCGCACCCGCGCTGAGACCCCGGCGCTGCTGAAGGGCCTGTTGTACGGACCCGACGGCGCGGCGTTCTCGCCGACCCATACGCGTAAGGGCGACCGGCTGTACCGCTACTATGTCAGCCAGACGGTGCTGAAACACGGCGCCCGGTCCTGCCCAGTCGGCCGCGTACCCGCGGGCGAGATCGAGGCCGCCGTCATCGACCAGCTGCGGGCGGTGTTTCGCCAGCCCGAGATAGCGGCGGGGACGTGGAAAGCAGCACGCGTCCACGTCGACGACGTCACCGAGGCCGACGCCCGGACGGCACTGCAACAGCTTGATCCGCTATGGGACGAGCTATTCCCTGCCGAACAGGCGCGCATCGTGGCGCTGTTGGTCGAGCGCGTGGACATCGGCACGGACGGGCTCAACGTCCGGCTGCGCTTCGACGGGCTCAGCGGTCTGGCCCGCGAGATGCTGGCCGGCGACATCGGAGAAGCTGCATGACCCGCGGGGCTCCGATCCCGGAGACGGTCACGCTCCACGTCCCATTTCGCGTCGTGAAGCGTGGCGGCCGGAAGGAGATGCAGATGCCCGAGGGCGCCACGCAACCGCGGCGGACAGACAACACGCTGGTCAAGGCGTTAGCCCGCGCATTCCGCTGGAAGCGGATGCTGGACTCGGGCGAGTTCGCGTCGATTTCCGAACTGGCTGAGCGAGAGGGCATCGCCTTCACATACATGGCGCGGCTTATGCGCCTCTCTCTGCTGGCCCCGGAAATCTTGGACGCCATCATGGAGGGCCGCCAGCCTGAGAGCGTCACGCTTGCGAACATGATGGATCCTTTCCCGTTGGACTGGAAGGAACAGCGGATACGATTCCTGCAGCCCGGGACGAGTGACATCTAGCGTCTGGCTCAATCACTCCCGCGTTCACGCCCAGATATCGCCGGCTCGGGTCGTGAAGGCCTTCTTCGCGTCGACATCTGCGACAA
The DNA here is from genome assembly GCF_053628555.1 of Roseovarius sp. MBR-79. Lineage (NCBI taxonomy): Bacteria > Pseudomonadati > Pseudomonadota > Alphaproteobacteria > Rhodobacterales > Roseobacteraceae > Roseovarius > Roseovarius sp. MBR-79. The sequence continues at coordinate 5,680 of NZ_JBRJGP010000018.1, forward strand.
ACTCAGACCACAAATCCTTGCCTAGCTTTCGACGCGCGAAGGCGCCCGCCATTGCGAGAAACGCCTTGAGCACAGCGTGCATGTCTTCCACGTACCCGGAAAGGATCGTTTCGGTGCCGGAGCCGTATGCGAGAAAAAGCGCCTCGCGATAGTTAGCCTTGCCGCGGTAGCGGGCTGCCTGGTGAACGAACCCCATAGGCTTTCGCTCAAGCCTCTGATCCCGCAGCGTCCTTGCAGCTTTCGAGCGAAAGCTGTCGACGCCCAGTTCCTTGAACGCACGCTCGCGTTTCAGATCCTCTTCTGTCTTCCACGCGTACCACTTCGCCGATCCGGACAAATACCCGGCAGCTGCGCCCAGGGCGTCGTTTTTCGTAGAGGGGCGCGTCTGGAGCTTCCCGGCGCTGCCATTCCGCAGTGCATCGACCTCCGCCTTGTAGGTCTTCTCCACGAGACTGCTCACTCTCCAGCTGAACGGCGCCATGGCTAGGCCCCGGCTGGCGATCTGTTCGTCCCACAGCCGCGCAGTCCCAGCATGGTCCTCCTGGAAGGATCCGGATTGCGCGGCGGTCATAGCGCTCGCCGCGTTGGCGACGCCGTAGTACCAGGCCAACACTCCGACCCTCGCGTAGTCCGCAGCCGTCGTTCCGCCTCGGAACTGGTCGAGGGCTGAAAGATGATGAAGCCCCAGGAAGAGTTGCTCGAGAACGGTGTTCTCGACCAGGACACCCATCTTCCGCTTGCCTTCGTTGCCATAGAAGGAAGTCGCGGTACTGAAGTCGATCCCTTCGTCCTCAGCGAGGATCCGCAGGGCATGCATCCAGTTGACCGTCGACGGGAGCGCAAAGTCCGGCGCCGGCTTGCCCTTCGGCTCGTTGATCGTCCCCTGCTTGATGATGCGATCGTACAGCATGAATTCTCGGGCCAAAGAAGAGCGATGTCGGGCGCAAGCGGCGGAATCGGGCGTGCAAAACAAAGACTCGCGCGATAGTCTTCTGGAAAACAAGCCCTTTTCGTGAGTGCCCGTCCCGCATGTCCAACAGCCTGACCGACCTGATCCTTTCCCTTACCCCCGAAGACGGGTCTTCCATCGGCAACGGCGCGATGATGGCGCTGGTGCGTGAGCGTGTGCCGGGCCTGACCGACGATGATTACGCGGCCGCGCGCGACGCCCTGGTGGATGACGGCCTGCTTGCCAAAGGCCGTGGGCGGGGTGGGTCGATCACTCGTGTGGTCGACACCGACGAGAATGAGGATGACGGCGAGGACTCCTCGGACGAGGATGCCGACGACGACGGGTTCGAACTGACGCCGACCGATGAGCCGGCGCCGCGGCAGCGTGCCGCCGCTCGCGGCAAGAAGGCCGCGCGCAAGCCGAACGGCGCCACGCAGGTGCTGAGCTACCGCCATGGTGAGACGCGGGTGAACAACCCCGAGGTGGGCATGGTCCATGCGGGCACCGATCCGGATGGCGACAAGACGGTCTGGGCCTATGACCCGCATCTCGACCCGGTGTTGAACTTCGACAGCGCGCGGGCGGGGATCGAACGGCTGATCGACGATGCTCTGGCCTCCGACGATCCCGAGCGGATGAAGGACGCGCTGCAGGAGCTGAAGCGGCTGCAGGCGCCCTATCTCAACTGGACCGGCAAGGCGGAGCGGACGAGCGTCGAGGTCGATACCGTTTCGCTCCATGTCCACGAACGGGTGGATCCGGCGACGATCCTCGCCAACGCAGCGAAGCGGCTGAAGGGCAAGGACGGGGCGGCGCAGTGGCAGCAGCCGGACCTTTTCGCGGCGCCGTTCGAGAACCTGCCGCTGCGCCAGGCGCTGGATTTCTACCACCACGAAAAGGGCTGGTCGAACCGGCTAGTGGCGGGCGACAGCCTCCTCGTGATGAACTCGCTCCTGACCAAGGAGAGCATGGCTGGCCGCGTCCAGATGATCTACATCGACCCGCCCTACGGGATCAAATACGGGTCGAACTTCCAGCCCTTCACGAACAAGCGCGACGTTAAGGACCGCTCGGACGACGACCTCACCCAGGAACCCGAGATGATCAAGGCGTTCCGGGACACCTGGGAACTCGGCATCCACTCCTACCTCACCTATCTGCGAGACCGGCTGATGCTGGCGCGGGAGTTGCTGACCGAGAGCGGGTCGGTATTCGTGCAGATCTCGGATGAGAACATCCACCAAGTGCGAGCAGTCATAGCTGAAATCCTTGGTGAAAAAAATTTCGTGGCCGAAATACCTTTCAAGACAACGAGTGCGTTTACGAGTGCGACGCTTTCAAGGTCTGCCGATTTCCTGATTTGGTACGCAAAGGATCTTTCCAAGCTCAAATATCGCCAGCTCTACCTTGAAAAAACGATTGCAGATGACCGAGGCGGAAGATTCACGCGCTTGCTGGAGAAAGACGGGCGGCGGCGAGTTCTTACGACTAGCGAGCGAGCTGATCCGACTAGCATTCCAACAGATGCACAAATTTACCGTCACGACAATCTATACTCGCAAGGTCGCGCGTCTGATCCTCAACCCTTCGAGCATCAAGGACTTGAATTCGATCCGTGGGGCCGAAATTCCCATTGGAAATGCCATCATCCGGTGGGTGTCGACCGTCTTGCTAAGGCGGGACGATTGGCGCTGCCTTCATCCGCGTCGATCGCGTACTTGCGCTACTTGGACGATTTTCCGGTTCAGGCCATTTCGAACGTTTGGATGGACACACAGACAGGCGCGTTTACTGACGAAAAGACCTACGTCGTTCAAACGAACCTCAAGGTGATTGAACGCTGCCTCCTGATGACCACCGATCCCGGCGATCTGGTGCTAGATCCCACCTGCGGCTCCGGCACCACCGCCTTCGTGGCCGAGAAATGGGGACGGCGCTGGATCACATGCGACACCAGCCGCGTGGCGATCACGCTGGCCAAGCAGCGGCTGATGACCGCCAGTTTCGATTACTACGCCCTACGCTATCCGCATGAGGGGCTGGGTGGCGGCTTCGATTATGAAACCGTCCCGCACATCACGCTCAAATCCATTGCCAACAACCCCGACATCGACACGATCTACGACGAGGATAACCCGAAGATCGCAGCGGCGCTGGCAGACCTGAACGCCGCGCTGACCGCCAGCCCCCCGAAGCCGCTCAAGCCCGCGCAGGGAGTGCGCAAGGGCAAGCCGGTGGACTTCGCCAAGGGCGACATCCTGCATGAATGGGAGGTGCCCTTCGACTGGCCCGACGACTGGCCCGAGGCCGCCCGCACCGCTTTTGAGGCCTTCCACGCCGCCCGCCAGGCGATGCAGCGCCGTATGGACCAGTCCATCGCCGACCATGCCGAGCAGGAGACGCTCTACGACAAACCGCGCATCGACAAATCCAAGCTGCGCATCTGCGGGCCCTTCTCGGTCGAGGCGGTGCCGGCGCCCACCGTCCTGTCGCTGGACGAGAGCATGCCACCGCAGGAAGCCGACGAAACCGTCGCCCGCTCCGGCGAGACCTCCCGCCAGGCGCTCTGGCGCGACGAACTGCTCAAGACCGGCGTGCGCGGCAAGGGCGGCGCCATGCTCCGCTTCGCCGAGTTCGAGACGCTGCCGGGCCTGAAATACATCCACGCCAGCGGATCGCTGGCCGAGACGGGCGAGCGCGTCGTCGTCAGCTTCGGCCCCGAGCATGCGGCGCTGGAGCAGCGGCAGGTGGAACTGGCCCTGACCGAGGCCGAGACGCTGCGCCCGTCGCCCAAGTTCATCCTGTTCTGCGCCTTCACCTTCGATCCCGAGGCCGCGAAGGACATCGACGAGGTGAACTGGCCGGGGGTCACGCTGCTCAAGGCACAGATGAACACCGACCTGCTGACCGAGGATCTGAAGAAGAAGCGCGCCTCGAACCAGTCATTCTGGCTGATGGGCCAGCCGGACGTGGAGCTGCGCAAGCGCAAGGACGGGCTTTGGGAGGTCGAGGTCAACGGCTTTGACTATTTCGACCCGAAGGCGGGTGACCTCGTGTCCGGCGGCAAGACGCAGATCGCGATGTGGTCGCTGGACGTAGACTACGACAACCGCTCGCTGATGCCGCACCAGGTGTTCTTCCCGATGGCGGATGCGAAGGGCGGCTGGAACCGCCTTCGCAAGACGGTCCGTGCGGAGCTGGACGACGACCTGCTGGAGCAGTTCCACGGCACCGTCTCACTGCCTTTCGAAGCGGGCGAGAACCGGCGCATCGCGGTCAAGATCGTGGACGACCGCGGGATCGAGTCGCTCAAGATCATGCCCTTGGAGTGCTAGCAATGGCTATCAAGAAGAGAAAGAAACGCACAACGATTCGTCTTGAAAATGTTGGCCCGATATCCGATGCCAAATTAGATCTGGGTGACCTCACAGTTCTTGTCGGGCCGCAAGCTAGCGGCAAGAGCGTGTTCTTGCAGACACTGAAGTTAGCAGCAGATCGTAACCATGTACTCGCATTCTTTGAGCAGCAAAACGTTGTGTTCAATGGTGACCAGGCAGCAGTCATCAACGGCTTCTATGGGCGCGGTATGGCAGGGATGTTGGATAACAACCCGTCTGTTACCTGGGAAGGGCAGCGCTACGACCTCAGCGCACTCACGAAGTTTAAGAAACCCAAATCTAGCCAAACTGAAAGCCTTTTTTACATTCCCGCGCAGAGAGTAGTTAGTCTACCTTCAGGTGTTTCTCAGACCTTCGGCAGCTTCAATTTTGGAGACCCGTTTGTTCTGCGCTATTTCGCACACCGAGTACACATCCTGCTGCAAAACGAATTCGGCTCAACGGCTCAGCTATTTCCTGCAAAGGGCCGACTGAATGAAACTCTTAAAGCGCCGATCGCAGAACACTTTTTCGGCGGCGCTCAACTAAAAATTGAGCCTAAGGACTTCACAAAGACGCTCACGCTCGAGATAGAGGGTTTGTCTGAGGGACTTCCATTTTTGGCCTGGTCGGCTGGTCAGCGAGAGTTTGTACCGCTCCTGCTCGGCCTCTATTGGCTTTGCCCTGCAGGGAAGGTTTCGAGGCGCGACAGTATCAAATGGGTCGTCGTAGAAGAGCCCGAAATGGGACTTCATCCTCGAGCAGTTTCGACCTTCTTACTTATGGTTTTGGAGCTGATGAGGCGTGGATACAAAGTTCTGATATCCACTCACTCCACAGTGGTTCTTGATCTCATTTGGGCGCTTCGCCAAATACAGGAATGCGCAGGTACTGAGGCTGACGTTAGAGAGCTTTTCGAGCTTAATTCAAACCCCACAACGAAACAGATCGCCGAGAGCGCGCTGGCCAAGGATTACTCGGTTTATTTCTTTGAGCGAGGTGAACCTGCTCAAGACATTTCATCCTTGGACCCCGGGTCAGAGGACGAAGCGGTCTCGAATTGGGGTGACTTGAACGGTTTCGCAGGCCGCTCGGCAGATGTTGTCGCGAAAGTCGTTTCGAGAGCAAACGCGGCGGCCGCTGAAAAATGACTGTCTTCTTGGATTCGACGGCGGCAGCCGAACTAAATGGAAGACCGGGCAAACAAGCCATCAAAGCTGAGTACCGCGATCAGGTCTTGGTAGGAGGCAGTGCCGGCTTTACTGGAAGTGTCGATCTCGATCTTCATTTTTCAGCTGCCGAACCAAATGCTAATCGGTGGGATTATGGAGTCGGCTTCAGCCATGGGAATGAGTTTGCTTTGTGGGTTGAGCCACATCCTGCGAGCGGCTCAGGGGAGGTTGCTGTTGTTCTTAGGAAGCTAGATTGGCTGAAATCAAAACTTAGATCACCTGGATATGAAGGGTTGGCTGCACTGACAAGGGCTGCAGAAGATAAAGGCGAGATACCCTTTCGCTGGCTGTACAAAGGAAAAACCAGTTTTCGGACTGGTGGCAGAGAAGCCCGTCAGCTTGCCCAAAAGGGTATGAAATTACCCGAACGAAGCATACGGGTTGGTTGAATCATGTCCCTCATAATTAACACGCCATTCGAGTGCCCCGCACAGCATTGGGTCGAGGGCAAGGGCGGCAAGCTGGAGATCAAGCCCGAACGGCGACCGGCGAGCTACGAGGTCTTCGACGCACGCAACAACACCAAGCGCACCGAGGTGCTGGACCTGGTGAACACGATCCGGGCGCGCGTGGATCAGTGGCGCGCGGATGGCTGGCCAGGTGTCACCATCATCACTCGCAAGCTGCTGGACCACTGGCACGACCGCGATGCGCGGCAGTACCCGTTTTATTTCTGCCAGCTCGAGGCCATCGAGACACTGATCTGGTGGGTCGAGGGCGCCGAGGCCTACAAGCAGGGCATCGCGATCCCAGGCGACGGCGGGACGTGGGAGCGGCTGTGCAACAAGATGGCCACGGGCGCGGGCAAGACCACGGTGATGGCGATGATCATCACCTGGCAGGTGCTGAACGCGCTGACCTATCCGAAGCGGAACAAGAATTTCAGCCGCGCGGTGTTCATCGTGGCGCCCGGCCTGACCGTGAAGGAGCGGCTGCAGGTGCTGCTGCCCAGCGAGGGCAGCTACTATGACGAGTTCAACCTGTGCCCGTCCGAGGCCCTGCGCCAGAAGCTGAACCAAGCCGAGGTGCTGATCGAGAACTGGCACACGCTGATGCCGCTGAAGGAAGCGGACCGCTCGGTGGTGAAGAAGGGGCGCGAGTCTGACGAGGCCTTCACGCGGCGCGTGCTGGGCAAGCTGGCGGCGCACAAGGACATCATCGTCATCAACGACGAGGCGCACCACGCCTATCGCAAACCGCCCGAGGTGAAGATCAGCAAGAAGGCGGCAGCCGAACAGGGCATCGACCTCGATGAGGCGACCCGCTGGATCGAGGGGCTGGACCGCATCCACAAGACCCGGCGCATCCAGCGCTGTTTCGACCTCTCGGCCACGCCCTTCGCCCCGACAGGGAAGAAGAGCACCGACACGGCACTGTTCGACTGGATCGTCTCGGATTTCGGGCTGAACGACGCGATCGAGGCCGGGCTGGTAAAGACGCCGCGGGTCGTGGTCCGCGACGATGCCGTCCCGGACGCCAAGACGCTCCGGTCGAAGCTCTACCACATCTACCGCGATCCGTCCGTCTCCGAAGACCTGAACCGGGCGAAGGCCGAGCCGCACGAGGCGCTGCCGAAGCTGGTCCAGGACGCCTACACGCTGCTCGGCGCCGACTGGCGGGAAACCCGGGCGCGTTGGCGGGAGGCCGGGCATCACTCACCGCCCGTCATGCTCACGGTCTGCAATCGTACCGAGACTGCTGCCCGCATCGAGAACTACTTCAACAAGGGCGATGCGCACTGGCCCGAGCTGCACGCGCCAAACCGGACACTTCGCGTCGACTCGAAGGTGCTCGAGAAGGCAGAGATTGGCGAGACCGCCTCATCCGACAAAGATTACGAGGCGCGGCTGAAGGACATCATCGACGCGGCAGACCTTCCTGAAACCCGTCGCCAGCAGTTCCTTGCCCTTAAGAAGGAAGAACTGCTGCGCGAGATCGTGGACAATGTCGGGAAAAGGGGTGCCGCCGGTCAGGACCTTCAGAACGTCATATCGGTGGCGATGCTGTCGGAGGGATGGGACGCCAAGAATGTGACGCACATCATGGGGCTCCGGGCTTTCACGTCCCAGTTGCTCTGCGAACAGGTCGTCGGACGCGGACTGCGTCGGGTGTCCTACGACACTGACGAGAACGGCCTGTTCCTGCCCGAATACGTCAACGTCTTCGGCGTGCCGCTCTCTATCTCGGAGACCGGCGAAGGCGGTGAGGCGCCGCCACCGCCGAAGCCCACCACGCAGATCGAAGTAGTGCCCGACCGCGCGCATCTGGAGCTTCGCTGGCCGAACGTGCTGCGCGTGGAGACGGTCGTCAAACCGGAGCTCGCCATCGACTGGAGCAGGGTCCAGCCCCTCGTGCTCGATCCCGCCAGCACACCGATCAGCGCCGAACTCGCCCCGGCGCTCGGCGGCGCGACGGACATGGGCAAGGTCACCGCGATCGACCTCGAGAAGCTACCGGAGGGCTTCCGTCTTCAGCGCCTCGTATTCCAGGCTGCACGGAAGACATTTGCCGAGCTGAGCCATGGGTTCACCGGCACCCACGAGTATCTGGCGGCGCAGCTGGTCAGGATCGTCGAGGCGTTCCTCAACTCGGACCGTCTCGACATTCCGTCGCTGTTTCACTCCGATCCGCTTCGTCGGCGGATCCTGATCGCGCTCAACATCGATCTCGTGGTCCAGCATGTACTGAGCAACGTGACCGAGCAAAACACGGAACGCCTGACGCCAGTGTTCGACGAGGAGAACCCGATCGGTGCAACCGGGTTGATGCGCACCTGGTACACGACCAAGCCGTGCTTCCCGACGACCAAATCGCACATCAGCCATCTGGTTGGAGATTCTGCCTGGGAGGGCCACGCGGCCAATACCTTCGAGAAGCGCGAGGACGTTCTTGCCTACGCCAAGAACGATCACCTCGGTTTCCAGATTTACTACATGTGGGCGGGCTCCCGGCGGCGATACGTCCCGGATTTCCTGGTCCGTCTCGCTGGCGGCACGATCCTCGCACTCGAGATCAAGGGCACCGACAGTCCTCAGAACAAGGCCAAGAGGGACGCGCTGAACGAATGGGTGAAGGCGATCAACGCAGCAGACGGTTTCGGACGCTGGGCTTGGGATGTCGCGTTCAAGCCGGGCGAGGTGCAGGACATCATCACGAGGCACGCTGCCGTCGCCGAGCCTGCAGAATAGAGCTGGCGTTTCAGCCAAAGCGCGACAGAGTTGTTCGATCCCGGTTCCATCTCGATGGCGCCACTAGCATCGAAGTGTTCAGGTCAGCCTTCGATTTGTTCCCTTATTTTCTGAGGCTTACAGGCTCTACACCAAAATCGGGCAGTCGAGAGGTCCGGAGAATATCGGCCCTGAGAGACCGCTTCCGGGCCTCCTCGCTCAGAGGTCAGTGCTCAGCCCCACCCGCATAACCCTCGAAAACAACGGAAAAATCCGGCCGCAGCCGGATGGGGAGAACAATTTCGCGAGGGCAAGTGGCGGAGAGACAGGGATTCGAACCCTGGGTGGGGTTGCCCCCACAACGGTTTTCGAGACCGCCCCGTTCGACCACTCCGGCACCTCTCCGCGGGGGTCTGGTGAGCGCGTTTACTTGGCTTTGGAGGGCGGGGCAAGGGGGTTATGGATTGTTTGTGCCGCAAAATCGCCTAGGTTTGGGAAAACAGATCGAGAGGTCCCGCCATGGTGTTTCTGCCGTCTCTCCAGCGTCTGCCTGCCCTTGGTCTGACGCTGATGCTTGTGTTGTGGTCCTGCGTCGCAGCGGGGGCCGACCGCGACCGACTGTCGGCGTTCCTCGAGGTGACGGGATTCGACGTGGCGCTGGACAGCATCGCGCTGAGCGCGCCGGACGCGCCCGCGATGGTCGATCTCGCGCCCGAGGATTTCGGGATGGCTTGGGAGCGGATCACCGGGGAGGTCTTCGATACCGTCAAAATGCGGGCGCGAGCGCTCGATATTCTCGCCGAGACGCTCGATGACGAGATGCTGAACCATGCCGCCGAGTTCTACGCCTCCGGTCTCGGGCAGCGTCTGGTCGCCGTGGAGAACGCGGCGCATATGCGCGCGGATGACGAGGCCGCGCGGGCCGAGGGCGAGGCGCTGCTGGCGGCAATGGATGAGGGGCGCCGCGCAGCCCTGAGCGAGATGAATGACGCAATCGACGCCTCGGGTCAGTCGCTTCTGGCGATCCAGGAAATCCAGTTCCGCTTTCTCATGGCGGCGTCCGCGGCGGGGCTGACCGAGGGCGCGATTGATGCGGACATGCTGCGGCTGATGCTGGCACAGGGGGCCGAGGAGATGCGCGAACCGATGCGCGCCTCGGCGCTGGCCAATGCGGCGCAGACCTATCAAGACCTGTCGACCACGGATTTGCGCGCCTATGCCGCCGCGTTGGGGCATCCCGTGATGGCGCGGGTTTACGAATTGATGAATGCCGTGCAATACGAGATCATGGCCGACCGGTTCGAGGCGCTGGCGCTGCGGCTGGCGGATGTGCCCCGCGCGCAGGATTTGTGAGCGTCTCGGGGCGGGGAATGGCTTGACTCGGCGGCGCGCCTCGCGCATATGCCCGTGATCCGGCGGGATGGCCCGCCGGTATTGTTTTTGAATGACACCCGGGACGGGTGCGCTGTCCGAGGTGGCCCAGGGGCCGAAAACGCCCGCGAAAGCGGGGACCACAGGACGCGGAAGCGAAAGGAAATGCCCATGTTTGCGGTCCTCAAGACCGGCGGCAAGCAATACAAGGTCCAGTCCGGCGATACGCTCCGGGTGGAACGCATTGCGGCCGATGCCGGTGAGAAAGTGCAGTTCAACGAGATTCTGATGCTGGGCGGTGAGAGCCTTGTCATCGGCGCGCCGCTGGTCGCGGGCGCGGCCGTGCAGGCCGAAGTGATCGACCAGATCAAGGGCGAGAAGGTCATCAACTTCGTCAAGCGCCGCCGCAAGCACGGCTCGCAGCGCACCCGTGGCCACCGCCAGAAGCTGACGCTTGTGCGGGTGACCGACATTCTGGCGTCGGGCGCGGATGCAACCGGCGTCAAGGCCGCGATCGGCACCGGGTCCGTGAGCGCGTCGGCGCTGGCCACGACCGCGCCGAAGGCTGCGAAGGCCCCCAAGGCAGAGACGGCCAAGGCCGCTGCCGGTGGCGACGATCTCAAGCGTTTGTCGGGCGTCGGCCCCGCGCTCGAGAAAAAACTGCACGAGGCGGGCGTGACCAGCTTCGCGCAGATCGCCGCATGGACGCCCGAGGACGTGGCGGCCTTCGACGAGAAACTGAATTTCAAGGGCCGGATCGAGCGTGAGGGCTGGATCGAGCAGGCCAAAGAACTCGCGCAGGGCTAAGGAGAGACGAGATGGCACACAAGAAAGCAGGCGGCTCATCCCGCAACGGTCGCGACTCGGCTGGTCGGCGCCTTGGCGTCAAGAAATACGGCGGAGAGGCTGTCATTCCCGGCAACATCATCGTGCGTCAGCGTGGCAACAAGTTCTGGCCGGGCGATGGCGTCGGTCAGGGCAAGGATCATACGCTCTTCGCCGTGACCGAAGGTGCCGTGACGTTCCGCAAGGGCCTCAAGGGCCGCACCTTCATTTCGGTCCTGCCAGTGGCGGAGGCCGCAGAGTAAGCCGACCTCGAAGGTTTTGACAAACATGAGGGGATCGGCGCGCGCCGGTCCCCTCGTTCGTTTTGCCGCCGAACGGTCAAATCCGCGTCACTTTGCGGTGTGAGACCACAGCGCCGCGCTTGCGGTGCCCCCGACCGCCCCCATCTTGGGGGATGTTCCCCGTCATGCGAAGGAGGAGCGCATGAAGTATGAGACCATCATCGCGCAACCGGTGATCGAGACCGAGCGGTTTGACCTGCGCCCGCTGCGCGTGTCGGATGCCGGACTGATCGCGCTCAACGCGGGTGATATCCGCGTGGCGCGCGCGACCGCGACGATCCCGCATCCCTATCCGCCGGGCGCGGCCGAGGCGCTCATTGCGCGCGCGCAGTCCGAGACCCGGCTTGAGGATATCTGGGCCATCGACGCCACCAGGGTCGGCGGGCCCGAACTGATGGGCCTCATCAGCCTCACCCGCGTGGATGCGGGCCAGTCCGAGATTGCCTATTGGGTGGCCCCGGCGTTCTGGAACACGGGCGTGGCCTCGGCGGCGGTCGAGGCGCTGATCGCTGCCAACCCGCATCACGCGCGCACGATCTTCGCCAGCGTGTTTCAGGACAATCCGGCCTCGGCGCGGGTCTTGACGAATTGCGGCTTTCAGTATCTTGGAGATGCCGAAACCCACTCGGTGGCGCGCGGCGCGAACGTGCCCACCTGGACCTATACCCTCAAGATGCTCTGAGGCCCCGCGCAGGGCCTTGGGCCGGAAGGACGGACGATGAAATTCCTCGACCTCGCCAAGGTGTATATCCGCTCGGGCGCGGGCGGCGCGGGCTGCGTGGCCTTTCGCCGTGAAAAATATATCGAGTTCGGCGGCCCTGATGGCGGCGATGGCGGGAATGGCGGCTCGGTCTGGGCCGAGGCCGTGGACGGTCTCAACACGCTGATCGACTTTCGCTATCAGCAGCATTTCTTTGCCGATAACGGCCGCCCCGGCATGGGACGGCAAAAGACCGGGGCGAGCGGCTCCGATATCGTGCTGCGGGTGCCGGTCGGCACGGAGATCCTTGACGAGGACGAGGAGACGGTGATCGCCGACATGACAGAGGTGGGCCAGCGCATCGAGTTGGCGCATGGCGGGAATGGCGGCTGGGGCAATCTGCGCTTCAAGACATCGACCAACCAGGCCCCGCGCCGCGCCAATCCCGGTCAGGAGGGGGTGGAGCGCACGATCTGGTTGCGCCTCAAGCTCATCGCCGATGTGGGCCTTCTGGGCCTGCCCAATGCCGGGAAATCCACGTTCCTAGCCGCCACCTCGAACGCGCGGCCCAAGATCGCCGATTACCCCTTCACCACGCTGCATCCCAATCTGGGCGTGGTGGGTGTGGACAATGTGGAATTCGTCGTGGCCGATATTCCCGGCCTGATCGAGGGCGCGTCCGAGGGGCGCGGCCTGGGCGATCTGTTTCTGGGCCATGTGGAGCGGTGCGCGGTGCTCTTGCATCTGGTCGATGGCTCTTCGGGGGATCCGGTGGCGGATTATCACACGATCATCGAGGAAATCGGTGCCTATGGCGCGGGGCTGGCCGACAAGCCGCGCCTCACGGTGCTGAGCAAGATCGACACGCTTGACGACGAGGAACGCGCGTTTCTGCGCGACGAATTGCAGGCGGCGAGCGGCGGGCCGGTGATGCTCATGTCGGCGATTTCCGGCGAGGGCGTTACGCAAGTGCTGCGCGCCTTGCGCGCGCGCATCGACGCGAACCGCCTGCGCGAAAGGACCGCCCCGGAGGAAGCCCCGTGGCAACCCTGAGCGATGCGCGCCGCGTTGTGATCAAGATCGGCTCGGCCCTGCTGGTGGACCGCGCCACCGGGGCCTTGCGCGCCCCTTGGCTCGCCTCGCTGGCCGAGGATGTGGCTGGCTTGCGCGCGCGCGGCGCGGATGTGATCCTTGTGTCGTCGGGCTCGATCGCGCTCGGGCGCGGAGTGCTCGGCCTGCCCGCCGCCGCGCTCTCGCTCGAACAAAGTCAGGCGGCGGCGGCCGTGGGGCAGATCAAGCTTGCCGGGGCCTATGAGGCAGCACTCGCGCGTCACGGGTTGCAGGCCGCGCAGGTGCTGGTGACACTCGAGGACAGCGAGGACCGCCGCCGCTATCTCAATTCCCGCGCCACGATGGAGCAGCTTCTGCGCCTTGGGGCCGTGCCCATCGTCAACGAGAACGACACCGTGGCCACGGACGAGATCCGCTATGGCGACAATGACCGTCTGGCGGCACAGGTCGCGGTGACGGCGGGGGCGGATGTGCTCATTCTTCTGTCGGATGTGGATGGCCTTTACACCGCCAATCCGCAGATTGATCCGGGTGCGCACCACCTCGCCGAAGTTGCCGAAATCACGCCCGAGATCGAGGCGATGGCGGGCGATGCCGGCTCGGGCCTCTCCAAGGGCGGGATGAAGACCAAGGTGATGGCCGCGCGCACCGCCACGGCGGGGGGCTGTGCCATGGCGATCACGCGCGGCGACCGGCTCCACCCGGTGCGCGCGCTCATCGAGGGGGCGCGGGCGACGTGGTTCGCGGCGCAGGGCGACCCGCAGCAAAAGCGCAAGGCCTGGATCGCGGCGATGAAGCCACGCGGCCGCGTGACCGTCGATGCCGGGGCCGCGCGCGCGCTGGCCAAGGGTAGCAGCCTTCTGTCGGCCGGGGTGAGCGCGGTTTCGGGGACCTTCGGGCGGGGCGACCCGGTGGAGGTTGCCGAGGAGGGCGGGCGCGTTCTGGGCCAGGGCCTGACCCGTTACGACGCCGAGGATGCCCGGCGCATCGCGCGTCTGCGCTCGGACCAGATCGAGGCCGCGCTCGGCTATGCCTCCCGCGGCCCGCTCATCCACCGCGACGATCTCGCGCTCTGAACTGGGCCGATCCTTGCCGAGCCTGCGGGGCGCGCTTGCGGGGCGATCCGGGGTGGCCTATCTCTGGGCGCATGAAAAACATCGCCCTCGCCGCCCTCATCGCCGTGCTGCCCGTGTCTCAGGCCGGGGCGCATCCGCATGTATTCGTCGATGTCGCTCTGCGCTTTCAGGATGACGGCGCGGGCAATCTGACCGGCGTCGAGGTGACGTGGAGCTATGACGATTTCTTCTCGCTGTTGATCCTGACCGATATGGGGCTTGATCCCGATGGCGACGGGGTGCTGACCGAGGAGGAACTGGCGCGGCTCAAGGGGTTCGACCTTGTGGAATGGCCCGAGGGGTTCGAGGGCGATCTTTACCTCCATGCGGGCGAGGAGAAAATCGCGCTGGACCACCCGACACCGACCGGGGTGCGGCTTGAAGAAGGCCGGATCATTGCCACCCATGTGCGCAGCTTCGGCCCCGTCCCCGCCGAGGGCTTGCGGGTCGAGCCGTATGATCCGACCTATTACGTTGATTACACGCTTGCCGGACCGGTCACATTGCCGTCGGGCTGCGCCTATGCGATCCGCGAGCCGGACCTTGACGAAAGTCAGCGCGCGTTCCGCGACATGCTCGCGCAACTGAGCGCCGAGGAGCAATATACCGGCGTCGAGGTGGGCAATCTCTTTTCCGACACGATGGTGATCTCGTGCCGCGCGCGCTCCTGAGCATTGGGGCGCTGGCGGTTCTGGGGCTGGCGGTCTGGCTATGGGGGATGGGCGGCGCGGATGACCTTGCCGCCTGGGCGCGCGCGGGTCAGGCCGAGACGCAACAGGCCATGGCGCGCCTCCTGCGCGCCTTGCGCGCGGGCGAGCCGGGGGCGATGGTGGGGCTTCTGAGCCTCTGTTTCGCCTACGGCTTCTTTCACGCGGCAGGGCCGGGACATGGCAAGATCCTGATCGGCGGCTACGGCATGGCGGCGCGGGTGGGGGCGGCGCGGCTCTCGGCGCTGGCGCTGGCGTCAAGCCTTGCGCAGGCGGCCAGTGCCGTGGCGCTGGTTTATGCGGGGGTGTTCCTGTTCGACCTCACACGCCAGCAGATGACCGGTGTGGCGGAGGGGCTTCTGGCCCCGGTAAGCTATGGCGCTGTGGCGCTGGTGGGGCTGTGGCTGGCGTTGCGCGGGGGGCTGCGCTGGAACCGGGCGCGCGCGCTCCGTGCCCCGGGCCACGATCATGACCATGCCTGCACCGGTTGCGGCCACAGCCACGGCCCGACCCCGGAGCAGGCCGCGCGTGTGCACGGCTGGCGCGATGCGGTCATGCTCATCGGTGCGGTGGCGATACGGCCCTGCACCGGGGCGCTTTTCCTGTTGATCCTCACATGGCGCATGGGGATCGAGATGGCGGGCATCCTCGGGACCTTTGCCATGGGCCTTGGCACGGCAAGTGTGACCCTCGCCGTGGCGCTCGCCTCGGTCACGCTGCGCGAGGGCGCGCTGGCGCGGCTGACGACGACAGAGGGACGGGGTCTTGCGCGTGCCCTGACCGCGCTGGAAATCGGCGCAGGGCTCCTGATTGCGGCGCTGTCGCTGCACCTCATGCGCGCCACGCTCTGAGCGCGCTATTCCCACCACTCGTCGATGGCGGCAATATCGTCATCGGACCAGCCGAAATGGTGGGCAAACTCGTGCACCACCACATGCGCGATCAGCTCTTCGAGCGGGATGTCGCCCCGGTCGCGCCATTCATCCAGGATCGGCTCCCGGAAGAGCCACACGGTATCGGGCCCGAGCGGCTGATCGAACTGCGATTTCTCGGTGAGCGGAATGCCCTCGTAAAGCCCGGTCAGCTCAAGGGGATCGTCGATCTCCATCTCGGCCAGGATATGCGCGGGCGGCCAGTCCTCGATCAGCAGGACCACGTCGGAGGCGGGCTTGCGAAAGGCCGGCGGCAGCGCGTCGATGGCGTCGAGCGCGAGGCGCTCGAAATCGGCAAGGGAGGGCGGGCGAGTATCCATGCGCGCCATATGGGGCAGGGGGCCGGGATTGTAAATCCGGCCCCCTGCGCGGTGCTCAGAGCATGAGCTGATAGCTGGCGGGCACGTAGCGGAATCCGTCGCCCGCCGTCTCGACATAGCCCAAGCCGGGCCAGGGCATGTGATAGCCGACAAAGGGGATACGGTCGGCCGAAAGCATCCCCAGAAGGCGGCGGCGCGTGGCGGCGGCGGCTTCTTTGTCCATGTCAAAGCGCACCTCCCAGTCGGGATGGGCCAGCGACCAGACATAGTGATTGGCGAAATCCGCCGCGATCAGCAGCGATTTGCCCTCGCTTTCGAGCATGTAGGCGGTGTGGCCGGGGGTGTGGCCATGGGCCGCCATGGCGGTGATGCCGGAGGCGACGCTTGCGCCATCGGCGGTCATGGCGGTCTTCTCGGCCAGCGGGCGCATGTTGGCGTCGAACCGCTCGTTGCCCGCCCCGGCCCAATGGTCGAACTCGGTGCTGGCGGTGACATAGCGGGCATTGGCAAAGGTCGGCGCGCCGTCGCGCATCAACCCGCCGATATGGTCGCCATGCATATGGGTGATCACCACCACGTCGACCTGATCCGGGGTATATCCGGCCTCATTGAGCGCACTCACGATGCCATCGGGATTGAGGCCGGTGTCAAAGAGCACAAGCTCGGCCCCGGTATTGACCACCGTGGGGGTAAAGAAGAACTGCGCCTGATCGGTGGGCAGGTTGGCGGCGGCAGAGACGGCGTTGAATTCCTCGGCGCTGACGTTGAGGCCGAAGATCGTCTGCGGATCGGGGCGCGGGGCGGTGGCGGCCAGAAGCGTCGTCACCTCGAACGCGCCCAGCGTGACGCGGTTGAAGCGGGTGCTGGCGGGGCCCATCATCGGGGCCGCCGCGCGTGCAGAGGTGCCGGCAAGGGAGGCGGCAAACGGTAGAGCGGCGGTTGCGGCCATGAGGCTGCGGCGGGTGATCTGTCTTTTGGTCATCGAAGGCTCCCTGTCTCTGAAGCGACGCGTTGACAGTAGCGCCCACGCGGCTTTCGACAAGAGGGTAGCGCGGATCGGGCACGGCGCGGTGACGCTCACGCGAAGTTGATCGGGCTTGCGGCGGCGCGGGACAGGCGTAGTCTGCGGCCATGCTCGGCATCCTCAAACACCGCGATTTCGCCCGCCTCTTCGCCGCGCAGGTCGTGGCGCTTCTCGGCACGGGGCTGTTGACCGTCGGCCTCGGCCTGCTGGCCTATGATCTGGCGGGGGCGGCGGCGGGGATGGTGCTGGGCACGGCCTACACGGTCAAGATGGTGGCCTATGTCGGTCTGTCGCCGGTGGCGCAGGCCATGGTGCAGCGCCTGCCGCGCAAGGCGGTGCTGATCGGGGCTGACCTGATCCGCGCGGGCGTGGCGCTTTGCCTGCCCTTCGTCACCGATCTGTGGCAGGTCTATGCGCTCATCTTCGTGCTTCAGGCTGCTTCGGCCACCTTCACCCCGGCGTTTCAGGCGGTGATCCCCGATATCCTGACCGATGAGCGCGCGTATACCCGCGCGCTGTCGCTCTCAAGGCTGGCCTATGACCTCGAGAACCTGCTCAGCCCCGCGCTGGCGGGCGTGCTGCTTCTGGTGCTGGGCTATCACTGGCTGTTTCTGGGAACGGTGGCGGGGTTCGTGGCCTCGGGCTGGCTGGTCTGGCGCGCCACGGTGCCGCCGGTCGCGGGCGGCGCGGCGCGCCCCTTCCGCGAGCGGCTTACGCGCGGCGCGCGCATTTACCTCGCCACGCCGCGCCTGCGGGGGCTTCTCTCGCTTAACCTCGCGGCCTCGGCGGTGGGCGCCTTCGTGCTGGTCAACACCGTGGTGCTGGTGCGGGTGGATCATGGCGGGGACGAAAGCGCGCTGGCACTGGCGATGGCGGCCTTTGGCGCGGGTTCGATGGCGGCGGCGCTCATGCTGCCGCGCGTTCTGGAAAGGTTGAGCGACCGGCCGGTGATGCTGGCAGGGGCCGGGGCGCTGGTGGTCCTGGCGCTGGGCACCGGCGCGGCGATCTGGGCAGGGCAGGCCCCGGCATGGGCGGCGTTTCTCGCGCTCTGGGCGCTTATCGGGCTGGCCTATGCGGCGGTTCTCACGCCTTCGGGGCGCCTGCTGAGGCGTTCGGCCCACCCGCAGGACCGCCCCGCGCTTTTCGCCGCGCAATTCGCCCTCAGCCATGCCTGCTGGCTTGTGACCTATCCGCTGGCGGGCGTGGCGGGGCGCTGGCTGGGGATGGGGCCGGCGCTGGTGATGGCGGGGCTTGTGGCGGCGCTGGGCCTCATGCTGGCGCTGCGGCTCTGGCCCGGCGATCAGGCGCGTGCGCCCTTGCACGACCACCCTGAATTGCCGCGCGACCATCCGCATCTGCGCACCCATGGGCAGGGACCCCATGCACATGGCTATGTCATAGACGATCTGCACCGCCGCTGGCCCTGAGCCGGGCCATTCTGGACAATCGTCCATACCTGTGACAAAGCCCCGGCCATTGTCAGGAGACGCCCATGACCACCACCCGCTTTGCCCCGTCGCCCACCGGCTATATCCATGTCGGCAATCTGCGCACCGCGCTGATGAACTATCTCATCGCGGCCAGGGCCGGGGGAACCTTCATCCTGCGCATCGACGACACCGACCCGGAGCGCTCGAAAGAGGAATATGTCGATGCGATCAAGCAGGATCTGGAGTGGCTCGGCCTGCATTGGGACCGTGTGGAGCGGCAATCGCAGCGGCTCGACCGCTATGCCGGGGCGGCTGACCGGCTGCGCGGCATGGGGCGGCTCTACGAGGCGTTCGAGACGCCGACAGAGCTTGATCTCAAGCGCAAGAAACAGCTCAACATGGGGCGGCCCCCGGTCTATGACCGCGCTGCCCTGGCGCTAACGCCGGAAGAGGGCGCGCGCCTGCGCGCCGAGCGCGGCGCGGGCGTCTGGCGTTTTTTGCTCGATCAGCAGAGGATCAAGTGGCCCGACGGTATCCTCGGCCCGATCTCCATCGACGCGGCGAGCGTGTCGGACCCGGTGCTCATCCGCGCGGACGGGCAGGTGCTCTATACTTTCGCCTCGGTGGTGGATGATATCGAGATGGGCGTGACCGACATCGTGCGCGGCGCGGATCATGTGACCAACACCGCGACGCAGATCCAGATCATCGAGGCCCTGGGCGGCACGGCCCCGCGTTTCGCGCATCACTCGCTGCTGACGGGGCCGCAGGGAGAGGCGCTGTCCAAACGTCTCGGCACGCTTTCCTTGCGCGACCTGCGCGCGCGGGGGGTGGAGCCGATGGCGCTCCTGAGCCTGATGGCGCGGCTCGGCTCGGCCGATCCGGTGGAATTGCGGACCGACATGGCCGAGTTGATCGAGGGCTTCGACATCGAGCGGTTCGGATCCGCACCGACCAAGTTCGACGAGGCCGACCTCTTTCCGCTCACCGCGCGCGTGATTGCCGCGCGGCCCTATGAGGCGGTGGCCGGGGCCATCGCGGCCCTTGGCGTGCCCGATGATCTGGCGCGGCAATTTTGGGACGTGACGCGCGAGAACATCACCACGCTGCACGATCTCGAGGGCTGGTGGACGCTTTTCCGGGACGGAGCGGAGCCGGTGATCGACGCCGAGGATCGGGCCTTTATCGCTGAGGCGATGGCGCTCTTGCCCGAGGGGCCGCATGACAATGAGACCTGGGGCAAGTGGACCGCGGCGGTCAAGGAGGCCACGGGGCGCAAGGGCAAGGGACTGTTCATGCCGCTCCGCAAGGCGCTGACGGGGCAGGCGCACGGGCCGGACATGGCGCGGGTTCTGCCGCTCTTGCAGGTGATCAGGGCAAAAAGCTGATCCCGTCGCCGGTGGCGCGCAGGCGCGCGCGCTCGCTGTCCAGTGCCAGCGTGGCGTCAGCGTGATCGAGCGCGCGGGCGGCCATGGCGCGTGCCGCCTCGGCCAGCGCGGGGTCGGGGGCCTCCGAGAGCCGCAAGAGCGCCGCGCGCAGCCGCTCGGCCACCTCGATCTGGCCCGCCCCGTCGCGCGCGGTCTGGGCAAAGGCATTCTCGATCAAGGCCGCGCGCGAGGTGTCTGGCAGGAACAGCCCCTCGAAAAGCCGTGCGTCGGCCTCGGGGCGCGCGCGCGCCCAGTCGAGCAGCAGCTTTTCCAGCCGGCAGATCACGGCGATGGCCGTGCCGGGATCGTTGATCCCCGGCGAGAGCGCGCGCGCGGCGGTTTCCGACAGCACCATGAGACCATAGCCCGCATCCTGCTCGAAGGTGCGATGCGCGCCGATGGTGAGGTGCGTCCCGATGGCCGCAAGCGTGGCGTCGTCAAGCCCCGCCGCATGGCCGATCGCCTCGCCCTCGATCACGTAATCGCCGGGGCGGGCGTAGAGATAAAGCCGCGCCTGCGCGCCGGTGCAAAGCGTCGAAAGGCCCGGCATGTCGATGAACTGCACATGGCCCGTGGCGGGCGCGGGGATGGCGCGCGCATCGGCGGGCAGCACCATGTCACGGCTGAGTTCGTGCGCCCCGAGCGCGGGCAGTTGGCGCGTGCGCATGAGGCAGGGCCGTGTCGCCGCCTCGATGGTGGCCAGCGTCGCGTCCATGCTGCCCAGATCGCTCAGGTGATGGATCCAGCGCAGCAGCGCCAGAATGACCACCACCACCACCGCCACCGTCACGCCCAGCACGATCACGCTCGCCCCCTCGGGATAAAACCCGGCCTTGAACAGGATGATGGCGGCGAGCGCGTAGACGAAAGCGCCGATAAAGGTGGCGAGCACGGTTTGCGTGGTCGTATCGGCCAGCAGAAGGCCATGCACGCGCGGCGTCGTCTGTCCTGCGGCGGCGTTATGCGCCGTCACCATGACGTTCAGCGAGAAGGTGCTGACAGCGAGCATCCCCGAGGCGAGGATGGTCAGGATCGGAAGCACTGTGTCGGGTGAAAAGCTGCGCCGGAGCGTGGCGGGGATCATGTCTTCGGCCAGGATGGCAATCGCGGCCGTGCCCACAGACAAAAGCGCAAAAAGCGTCACCCGCAGCCACAGCTTGCGGCTGAGGCGTCGCAGGATCATCGCCGGAGAGGAGAGAAACAGGGATTTCATTGATGACCATGCCTTTGCGGTGACAATGCCAGAGTTGCGCGCGGCGTGGCCGCACGCAAGCCCGGACGATGCGGCGATGGATAATTTCAAGGGGGCTGGCGAAAGGCGTTTTTTCGCAGAAAAAACGCCGCCCCGAGAAAATTCGCGAATTTTCTCGGGATTGGCCGGGCTTGGCCGGTCCCCTTCGCGCGCGGGCCTCAGTCCTGCGCGGGACTGCCCAAGGCACCGACCCGCCAGAGGTGATCGTCGGTGATCGCGCGTTCCTTTGCCGTCACCGGCTGATGGCGTGGATAGCGCGGCGCGGCGCGGTCGTCGAGAATGGGCGCGTCCCAGCCATGGGTGGTGGTGAAAAAGCGTGTGACGCCCTCCTCGCCGAATTCACGCAGATAGCCCTGCACGACCACGTCGAGATAGCTCAGCAGGATCGGATGCGCCTTGCTTGGCGCGCCGTGATGTCCCTCGGGGATGGTGTATACCGCGATCTCGGGGTGGTGGGGCAGGGCATGGCGCACCTGATGGGCGGCGGGCGCGCGGATATAGGCCGCTTCGCGCGCATCGAGCGCGGGCCAGTGCGCCCGCGCCACCGGCGCGATCAGCCCGTCGATCTCGGCCGTCTCGTCCGGCACCACGGTGAGATAGGCCACCGCGCGCAGCGTGGTGTGCCGCCAGACCCGCCGCCAGCCGCGCAGGTGTGCGGGCACCGCCCCCGCGAAATCATGCGTGGCCCGGTTCACCAGACTGCCATAGCCGAAGAAATATGCATCCCGAACCAAGGTTTTTTTCCTCGCTTGACGTGTATCAAGGCCCGTTTGCATGGTCGGCGCATAATGGGGCAGTTTCAAGAGAGAGTGTGCCCCATGCGGATCACCAAGAGAACCAATATCGCCATCCGGCTGCTGATGTTCTGCGCGGTCAACCCCGACCGGCTGGTGACCAAGGCCGAGATCGCCGAGCGCTGCAACACGTCCGAGAGTCATCTGGCGCAGATCATCAACCGCCTCGGGCAATTGGGCTTTCTGCGCACGCAACGCGGACGCACGGGGGGCGTGACACTGGGCCGCCCCATGGCCGAGATCCGGGTTGGCGACGTGTTCCGCCAGCTTGAGGAAAACGTGCCGGTGGCCGAGTGCTTTGCCGATGCGGACAACACCTGTCCGCTCAAATCCGCCTGCCGGTTGCGCGCGGCGCTTTCCGATGCGGTCGAAGCGTTCTATCGGCGGCTCGACGGGGTCACGCTCGATGCGCTGGTCTGCGAGAACGACGCGCTCATTGACATTTTTTCCGCGCCGCCCTGCCTCAAACGGGCTTGATCGGGCGCGCGCAGTATACTAGCGTCCACAGCAATCGGACAGGGAGAACCGGCCGCGGGCCGGTGCCGAAGGAGCAACCGCCCCGGAAACTCTCAGGCGCAGGGACCTGCCCGATTTCGACACTCTGGAGAGACCCCTTTGCGGGGCGCCGACGGGATAGCGATCTCAGGCCAAAGGACAGAGGGGGCATCGTGGCGCGGGCCGTTTTGGCATTGCGTATAATCGGTGCCGGTGCGACCTTCAAAGCGGTCCGGCCCACAAGGTGAGGGAAGATCCGTTGGCCGATCTGCAAACGACGCCGCTCAATGCGCTGCACCGCGAGCTTGGGGCGAAGATGGTCCCGTTCGCGGGCTATGACATGCCGGTGCAATATCCCATGGGCGTGATGAAGGAACATCTGCATTGCCGCGCCCGCGCAGGGCTGTTCGATGTAAGCCATATGGGGCAGGTGATCCTGCGCGCGCCGGGGGGATATGCCGGGGCGGCGGAGGCGATGGAGCGCCTCGTGCCGGTCGATCTTCTGGGGCTGGCCGAGGGGCGGCAGCGCTATGGCGTTTTCACCAATGACGCGGGCGGGATCCTTGACGACCTGATGATCGCCAACCGGGGCGATCACATGTTCGTCGTGGTCAACGCCGCCTGCAAGGCCGATGACATCGCCCATATGCGGGCCGGGCTGAGCGGTGTGGAGGTCGAGGAGATCACCGACCGCGCGCTCTTGGCGCTGCAAGGCCCCGCCGCCGAGGCGGTGCTGGCGGCGCTGGTGCCCGAGGTGGCGGCGATGCGTTTCATGGATGTCGGCGTTTTCGAGTCGATGTTCGGCGAGCTATGGGTCTCGCGCTCGGGCTATACCGGCGAGGACGGCTATGAGATTTCGGTGACTGACGGGCAGGCCGAGGCGCTGGCCCGCGCCCTGCTGGCGCAGGATGATGTGGAACCCATCGGCCTTGGCGCGCGCGACAGCCTGCGGCTGGAGGCGGGATTGTGCCTTTATGGCCATGACATCGACACCACCACCACGCCGGTCGAGGCGAGCCTGAACTGGGCCATCCAGAAGGTGCGCCGCGCGGGCGGCGCGCGGGCGGGCGGTTTTCCGGGGGCGGACAGGATATTGGACGAATTGCGCAACGGCGCGTCGCGCGCCCGTGTCGGGCTGCGTCCCGAGGGCCGCGCGCCGATGCGCGAGGGCACGGCGCTTTTTGCCGCCGCTGAGGGGGGCGAGGCCGTGGGCCATGTCACCTCGGGCGGGTTCGGTCCCACCATCGAGGGGCCGATGTCGATGGGCTATGTGCCCCGCGCCCTCGCCACCCCCGGCACCACGCTATATGGGGAGGTGCGCGGCAAGCGGCTGGCCGCTACGGTCAGCGCGCTGCCCTTCACCCCCGCCCGTTTCAAACGCTGATCACAAGGGAGCCCACAGCGATGAAATTCACCGAAGAACACGAATGGCTGCGCGTCGAGGGCGATCTTGTCGTCGTCGGCATCACCGAACACGCCGCCGAGCAACTGGGCGACGTGGTCTTTGTCGACCTGCCCGAGGTGGGCAAGGCCGTCACCAAGGATGACGAGGTCGTGGTGATCGAGAGCGTCAAGGCCGCCTCGGACATCCTTGCGCCCATTGATGGCGAGATCGTCGAGGTCAACGAGATGCTGGCCGACGAGCCGGGCAAGGTCAACGACGATCCGATGGGCGATGCCTGGTTCTTCAAGATCAAGCCCGAAGACATGAGCCAGATGGACGAATATCTGGACGAGGCCGCCTACAAGGCCCTCATCGGCTAGGCGCGTTTCCCGCCGGGGGACGCCTCCGGCGGGGATATTTTCGGCAAGATGAAGCGGGGCGCGCCGCGCGTCTCGGGACCCATGCGTTATGGAGAGTGCGATGCCCTTCAAGCCCACCGATTACCTGCCCTATGATTTCGCCAACCGCCGCCATATCGGCCCCTCGCCCAAGGAAATGGCGGGGATGCTCAACGTGCTGGGTGTCGAGAGCCTCGATGCGCTGATCGACGAGACGGTGCCGAAATCCATCCGGCAGGAGGCCCCGCTCGATTTCGGCAAGGCCAAATCCGAAAGCGAGCTTTTGCACCACATGCGGATCGTGGCGTCGAAAAATCAGGTGCTGACCTCGCTCATCGGGCAGGGCTATCACGGCACGGTCACACCGCCCGCGATCCAGCGCAATATCCTGGAAAACCCCGCCTGGTATACCGCCTATACCCCCTATCAGCCGGAAATCAGCCAGGGACGCCTCGAGGCGCTGCTGAATTTCCAGACCATGGTGAGCGATCTCACGGGGCTGGAAATTGCCAATGCCTCGCTTCTGGATGAGGCGACGGCGGCGGCCGAGGCGATGACCATGGCGCAGCGCGTGGCCAAGTCCAAGGCGCGGGCGTTCTTTGTCGATGAGAACTGCCACCCGCAGAATATCGCCGTCATGCAGACCCGCGCCGCGCCGCTGGGGATAGAGGTGATCGTGGGCGCGCCCGAGACGATGGAGGCCGAGAAGGTGTTCGGCGCGATTTTCCAGTATCCCGGCACGCATGGCCATCTGCGCGATTTCTCGGGTGAGATCGCGGCGCTGCATGGCGCGGGGGCCATCGGTATCGTCATCGCCGACCCGCTGGCGCTGACGCTGCTGAAAGAGCCGGGCGCGATGGGCGCGGATATTGCCGTGGGCAGCACGCAGCGCTTTGGCGTGCCGGTGGGCTATGGCGGGCCGCACGCGGCCTATATGGCCTGCCGCGACGCCATGAAGCGCGCCATGCCGGGGCGGATCGTCGGTGTCTCCATCGACAGCCACGGCAACCGCGCCTATCGCCTCAGCTTGCAAACCCGCGAGCAGCATATCCGCCGCGAGAAGGCCACCTCGAACGTGTGCACCGCGCAGGCGCTTCTGGCGGTCATGGCCTCGATGTATGCGGTGTTTCACGGCCCCGAGGGCCTCAAGGCCATCGCGCAACGCATCCACCGCAAGACCGTGCGGCTGGCCAAGGGGCTGGAAGCGGCGGGGTTCAAGGTGGAGCCGAAGGCGTTTTTCGACACGATCACGGTGGATGTGGGCCTGTTGCAGCGCGGCGTGCTGCAATCGGCGGTGCGCGAGGGTGTGAACCTGCGCCGGGTGAGCGAGACGAAGATCGGCATCACGCTCGATGAGCGCACCCGCACCAAGACCGTCGAGGCGGTCTGGCGTGCCTTTGGCATCGTCATGGAGGACAGCGATTTCCGCGCAGACTACCGCCTGCCCGAGGCGCTTGTGCGCGAGAGCGATTACCTCACCCATCCGATCTTTCACATGAACCGCGCCGAGACCGAGATGATGCGTTATATGCGTCGTCTGGCGGATCGCGATCTGGCGTTGGATCGCGCGATGATCCCTTTGGGAAGCTGCACGATGAAGCTCAATTCCGCCGCTGAGATGATGCCGGTAAGCTGGCGCGAGTTCTCGCTCCTGCATCCCTTTGCCCCCGCCGATCAGGCCGAGGGCTACAAGGAGATGATCGACGATCTCTCGGCCAAGCTGTGCGATATCACCGGCTATGCCGCGATTTCGATGCAGCCCAATTCGGGCGCGCAGGGCGAATATGCGGGCCTTCTGACCATCGCCGCGTATCATCGCGCGCAAGGGCAGGGGCATCGCCGGGTCTGCCTCATCCCGGTGAGCGCCCATGGCACCAACCCCGCGAGCGCGCAGATGGTGGGCTGGGATGTGGTGGTGGTCAAATCCGCCGCGAATGGCGATATCGACGTGGAGGATTTCCGCGCCAAGGCCGAAAAGCATTCCGAGACGCTTGCCGCCTGCATGATCACCTACCCCTCGACCCATGGCGTGTTCGAGGAAACCGTGCGCGAGATCTGCGAGATCACCCACAGCCATGGCGGGCAGGTCTATATCGACGGGGCCAACATGAACGCGATGGTGGGTCTGTCGCGCCCCGGCGATCTGGGCGGCGATGTGAGCCACCTCAACCTGCACAAGACCTTCTGCATCCCGCATGGCGGCGGCGGTCCGGGCATGGGGCCCATCGGAGTCAAGGAACACCTCGTGCCGCATCTGCCCGGTCATCCCGAAACCGGCGGGCAGGAGGGGCCGGTCAGCGCCGCGCCCTATGGCTCGCCCTCGCTTCTGCCGATTTCCTGGGCCTATTGCCTGATGATGGGCGGCGCGGGGCTGACGCAGGCCACGAAGGTGGCGATCCTCAATGCCAATTACATCGCGAAACGGCTGGAGGGGGCTTATGACGTGCTCTACAAGGGCCGCAATGGCCGTGTGGCGCATGAATGCATCCTGGACGTGCGCCCCTTTGCCGAGAGCGCGGGCGTCACCGTCGACGATATCGCCAAGCGCCTGATCGATTGCGGCTTTCACGCGCCGACGATGAGCTGGCCGGTGGCCGGCACGCTGATGGTGGAGCCCACCGAGAGCGAGACCCGTGCCGAACTGGACCGCTTTTGCGATGCGATGCTGGCCATCCGCGAAGAGATCCGCGCCATCGAGGAGGGGCGGATCGACCCGGAGAACAACCCGCTCAAAAACGCGCCGCACACGATGGAGGATCTCGTGCGCGACTGGGATCGGCCCTATAGCCGCGAACAGGGCTGTTTCCCGCCGGGGGCGTTCCGGGTGGACAAATACTGGCCCCCCGTGAACCGCGTGGACAACGTCTATGGCGACCGCCACCTTGTCTGCACCTGCCCGCCGCTCGAGGACTACGCAGAGGCGGCGGAATAGACGAGACGCTGATATTTGCGGCGGGCCGGGACCGGCTCGCACCCGCCGCAAATGCCCGCTTGACCCGCTTGCACAGCCCTGCGCGATGCGGTATCGACACGCACCACGAAAGGCGAGTTGGCGGAGTGGTTACGCAGCGGATTGCAAATCCGTGTACAGGAGTTCGATTCTCCTACTCGCCTCCATTTAAAATCAATAGCTTAGAGAATTTTTCGGTCAGTGCGCAGACATGCGCCTGAAGTTTCCGTTTTTTTCCGTGTGCAAGCACTCAATCACTTATGAAAAACGTTCATATGTCCGCGTTGTCGGGCAGCCGCTTTCCAGTGTTTCTTACGAACGCCTTCACGTTCCAGGTGGGCATACTTCCCGCCAGAGAACTTGGGCCAGTCGAGCGCCATTCCCCTTCGAACCATCTCCGCGCTCAAATCTCTCCCATCCGGGAGAAAGCAGGTTGCAACCAGGCGATCATACGACAGCTCCGGCTCGATCTGGGCGGTGATGATTTGCCCCTTGCAGAGATTGACCAACTCCCATTTCGCCTTGTTGCCCCACGGATGCTCAAGCTCCGGCGCGTCGATGCCCGCCAAGCGGATACTCACCTCTCCAATTCGAATGGTATCTCCATCAACCACGTAGCACTTACCTGTCAGCGTGGTCTCGTGCGTGTGGCGTGGCGCTGGGGCGGCCTTGGTAGCCCGCTGAGGAGCCGCAACGGGCGATGACGGTTGCGACCGGCGACGACGTTGCGGAAGCGGAGTGACGGTGTCACTGGACCACGGGCTGTCATGACGTTTTGCCGAGCGGCTGAAAAAGAGCGCGCGGATTATCATCCTGAACAAGTTCGATACCTCTAGGCTGATCAACATAGGGTTGGTCATCTGACAACCGACCCAGTTTATGACAAGCGCCAAACGACCGTCAAACCGCTTCTGCGGTGCATACCTACTCGCCTCCATCCGGTTTCAAGGGCTTGGCAGTCATGCCGTGACAGCCTGAAAGCGCGTATCCCAACCAGCCGACCGCAGGTCTGCCCCGACCCGCTGCTCTGCATCGACGTTTGCGCGGTGCGTGTCGGGGATCTCCACCGGTCAGAGGATCGCGCGAATCCGCTCGACTGCGCGGGCGATCTTTTCGGCGGAATTGGCGTAGGAGAAGCGCAGGAACCCCTCACCGCCCGCGCCGAAGGACGTGCCTGCGATCGTCGCGACGCCGGCCTCATCCAGAAACCGGTTCTGCGCCGCCATAGCGCTCATCCCGGTGCCCTCGATATTGGGAAAGGCATAGAACGCCCCGCCCGGATCCGCGCAGCGCATCCCCGGCAGGCTGTTGAGAGCCGCCACGATCAGCCGCCGCCGCGCGTCAAAAGCCGCCATCATCTCGGCCACCGCGTCCTGTGGCCCGGTCAGTGCCGCAAGCCCGGCATATTGCGCGGCCGCATTCACGCAGGAATGATCGTTGATGCAAAGCCGCGTCGCGTGCCCCACTGCCGCCTCGGGCCAGACCGCGTAGCCAAGGCGCCAACCGGTCATGGCATAGGTCTTGGACCAGCCGTCGAGCATGATAAGACGGTCGCGGATCTCGGGATATTGCAAGAGCGAGACGTGGGACCGCCCGTCATAAAGCATGTTGGAATAAATCTCGTCCGAGAGCACCGCCACCTGCGGGTGATCCGCCAGTCCCGCCACCAGCCGGTCCACCTCGGTGCGCGGGGTGACGCCGCCGGTGGGATTGGCGGGGCTGTTGAGGATGAGGAGGCGCGTGCGCGGCGTGATCCGGGCCAGCACCGCCCCGGCGTCGAAGGCAAACCCGTTCTGCTCGCCGAGCGGGATCGGCACCGGCGTGGCCCCCGAGTAGCGGATGACCGACTCGTAGATCGGAAAGCCGGGATCGGGATACATGATCTCGGCCCCCGGTTCCCCGAACATCAGCACGGCAAAGAACATGGTGGGCTTGCCCCCCGGCACGACGACGATGTGATCGGGATTGACCTCGACCCCGTGGCGGGCGTGCAGGTCGGCGGCCACCGCCTCGCGCAGGGCGGGCAGGCCGTTGGCGGGGGTATAGCCGTGATGGCCGTCGCGCAGCGCCTTGATCCCGGCCTCGACGATATGCGGCGGGGTGGGAAAATCCGGCTGGCCGATCCCAAGATTGATGATGTCGCGCCCCTCCGCCGCCAGCGCCTGCGCCCGCGCCAGAACGGTAAAGGCGGATTCGGTGCCAAGCCGCGCCATGCCATCCGCAAAGATCATGCCTCGTCCCTCCGTGCCGTCTTTTCCATCGTCCCGGCACCTGCTACCGGGGGTCATGCTCAGCTATCAGCACCATTATCACGCGGGCAACCCCGCCGATGTCCACAAGCACGCGGTGCTGGCGTGGATGCTGGGCTATCTGACCGCCAAGGACAAGCCGCTTACCTATATCGAGACCCATGCCGGGCGCGGGCTCTATGATCTGGGAGACGCGGCCGCGCTCAAGACCGGCGAGGCGGCGGCGGGCATCGGGCGGCTTGAGCAGCGGCTGCCTGCGGATCACGCCTATCGCCGCTGCCTTGACGCGACCCGCGCCGCGCATGGTGCCACCGCCTATCCCGGCTCGCCGCTCATCGCCGCGCAGATGCTGCGCCCCTCGGACCGGCTGCACCTTGCCGAACTGCATCCGGGCGAGAATGCGCGCCTCGTGCAGACCCTGGCAGGGTATCCCGCAACCATCCGTCAGCAGGACGGGATCGCGATGGCCCTCTCGCTCTGCCCGCCCACGCCGCGCCGGGGGCTGGTTCTGGTCGACCCGAGTTACGAGGTGAAGGCCGAGTATGACACCATTCCCGGCGGTCTGGCGCGGATGGCGCGCAAGTGGAATGTGGGCATATTCGTGCTCTGGTATCCGATCCTCACATCCGACAGCCACCGCCCGATGCTGGCCCATCTGGGCGCCGCGTTTCCTGACGGATTTCGCCACGAGGTCCGCTTTGCCCCGGTGCGTGACGGGCATCGCATGACCGGCTCGGGCCTCTTCGTGGTCAACCCGCCCTTCGGCCTTGCCGACGAGGCGGCGCGGCTTGGCGACACGCTCTTTGACGGAGGGTGAGGGGGAGGCCGTGCCCCTCTGACAGGGTCATTATGAATTGACAGGGGCCGCGCATCGCTTACCATCGCGGCAGATTAACCGTATTTGAGGGGGTTTCATGCGTCCGTTTTCCGCGAAGATCATGACCGCGCTGGCGCTTGCCTGTCTGGCAGCACCCGCGCTTGCGCAGGGGCCGCGCGTCTATGCCTATGACAGCAAGGCGAATTTCTGCCCTGCCGGGCTTCAACCGGTGAGCATCAACGGCACCATCTGCTGCGGCGTGCCCAATCAGGCGCAAAGCTATCAGGAGGCCATGCGCCACCCGGTGAGCACGCGCATTCACCATGTGGCCCGCAGCGCGCGCCCGCGTTACGACGATTGCCCGCCGGGGTCGAAGGGCTGCAACTGAGCGCGCGGGGCCGCTCTCAGAGCAGCCGCAGGTCCGAGGCCATCTGCCGCCCGTCGCGGCCGTCCCGAAGCTCGAACCCGACTTTCTGATTGTCGGCAAGGCCGGTGAGCCCCGACCGCTCCACCGCCGAGATATGCACGAACACGTCCTTGCCGCCGTCATCGGGGGCGATAAATCCGTACCCTTTTGTGGTATTGAACCATTTCACGGTGCCTGTCGGCATGCCGCTCTCCTTCGTCTGCGCGTCCCCGGGAGTATGCCGGGCCATATGCGCCAGGTCGCAGGCGCACGCCCCGATGATTGCACCGCCATTGTAAAAATCAAGCGAAACCCCGTGACGGGCCGGATGGAGGCTCAGAGCTTGCCCTCGCTCCACTCGCCGCCCTCGGACGCACCCCGATTTGCCCAGAACCGGTTCCAGCGCACCCGGACGGCCCAGTAAAGTGCGGCGAGCGCCACGAGCAGCACGATAGTGAACCACGGGATGATGCGTGCCTCGGGCCCCTCGACCTCCCACAGCGCGACCGCGTTGGGATAGATCGACAGGAACTCGTTGCGCCAGCCGTAATGACGGACAGCCACCCATTGCGCGGTCTCGGCATTGCGCTTGGACATCATGTCCGACGCGCGGGCCTGAAGGTTGGCGGTATTGAACTTGAAATAGGGTGGCCAGCCCCAGCCGGTATCCTCGTTGCGATAGATCATCGGACGGTCATTGGCGCGAAACGTCTGGATGAAGAACACGTCGCGCTCGGTGGCCGAGACATTCTCGCCCGTGCTCGCATTCGACCAGAAGAGCGCGTTCTCGCCCGGATTGACGCGCTTTTCATAGGTGTCGGTGATCCGCACGATATCGTGCTGCGGCAGCGTATAGTGGAGAAAAGCCACAACCGCCGTCCAGAAAACGATGCGCCAACCCCATTTCAGATAGACCATGTCGAGGGTTCCCTCAGTTGAAATTCGTGAGCCAGATCAGCAGCGTGATCGCTGTCACCGGCAGGATATAGACCAGCCACAGGAGCTTGCGCCTGAGCGAGCGGTCATATTGCGCCATCCCCTCGGCGATATAGGCGTCGCGGTCTCCGGGGCGACCGGCCTCCTGCCAGTCCTGCGCCATCCGACCGCGCCGCTTTGCCCGAAAATACCACAAGAGGCCGAGGTAAACCCCCGTAAGCAGGATCAGTCCGAAGATCAGCAGACGCATCAGCGCGACCATTCCCGCCCCCTCATGCTGCGGTCTTGCAAACGGGCCGCAGCGCCGTAAACTCGGCCCATGGCACCGACCCATTGCCGGTGTCAGGCACCCTTTTGCATGAAACCCGGAGTATTCGCAAATGACACGTCCGCTTATTGCCGCAACCCTTGTCTTTGGTCTTGCCCTGCCTGCCGGGGCTGATGAGATTTCCGATACGCTGCAAAGCGCGCTTGATGCCTATGGTGAGGGCGACGCGGCCTATGCGCTCGAAGAGCTGGACTATGCCCGACAACTCCTGTTGCAGCTCAAGACCGAGGCGCTGGCGCAATTTCTGCCCGAGGCCCCGGAAGGCTGGACCAGAGAGATCAATACCGAGATGAACGCAGGGCTGGCCATGATGGGCGGCGGCACCGGGACCGAGGCCAGCTATCGGGGCGAGGGCAAGTCCATCACGCTGCAACTCATGGCCGACAATCCCATGGTCGGGGCGCTCGGCGGCATGATCGGGAACGCGGCCCTTTATGGCGCCAAGGTCGAGCGCGTCGGGCGCGAGAAATTCATGGTTCAGGACAGCGAGGTGACAGGGCTGGTCGATAACCGTATCCTCGTCAAGGCGAGCGGCGCAGAGCCGGAGGCGCTTTTGGCGCTGATCGGGACCATCGACATGCGCGCGCTCAAGGAGTTCGGCAAGTAGGATGCGCCTTGCGCGCCAACAGAAGAGGAGAGACCCATGTGTGACGTCTGCATCATCAACGCGGTCAAGGACAGGATGCTGTCGCGGCGCGGCTTTTTCACCGCAGCCGCCTCTGTCGGCGCGGCCACGGCGCTGGCCCCGCTTGGCGCGCCTGCCGCATTGGCCCAGGGCCATGGCAAGGTCGAGGATCTGACCCACACCTATGACGCCGATTTCCCGACCTATTTCGGTGCGCCCGGCATTTCGATGGAGCAGAATTTCAACTTTGCCGAACACAGCTTCAACCTGATGACGTTGACGGTGAACGAGCATACCGGCACCCATATCGACGCGCCCTTGCATTTCTCTGCCGACGGCGCGTCGGTCGATGAGATCGCCGTGGGTGATCTGGTGGCACCGCTCTGCGTGGTCGATATCGCGGCGCGCGCGGCGGGCGATGCCGATGCTCAGGTAACACCGGAGGACCTCAAGGCGTGGATCGCGCAGCATGGCCCGATCCCGGACGGGGCCTGTGTGGCGCTTCATTCCGGCTGGGGCGCGAAGGTGGGCAGCGATGCGTTCCGCGGTTTCGACGGCGAGAAACAGCATTATCCGGGCTTTCATGTCGAAGCCGCGCAAATGCTGATCGAGGAGACCGGCGCGCGCTCCATCGCCAGCGACACGCTGTCGCTCGATCACGGGATTTCGCCGGATTTCGCCACGCATTACGCCTGGCTGCCCACCGGGCGCTTCGGGATCGAGTGCCTTGCCAATCTCGACAAGGTGCCCGCGAGCGGCGCCACCATCGTTGTCGGCGCGCCCAAGCATCGGGGCGGCACCGGGGGTCCGGCGCGCATATTCGCGCTGATCTGACAGGGTGGCGGCAGGGGGCCGGTCAGTGGACCGTGACCGGCTCCATGTCGTTTTGCCGCGCAAGGAAAAAGGCCAGCTTGCGGTCGCGCACCAGTGCAAGACGCTCGCCCTCGGTCGAATGAACCGCGTAGAGCGTTTCCACGCCGTCCAGTTGCGCGCGCACCTCCTCGGGCAACTCGTCCACCTTTACGGGCCGCACATAGACGATGGGCCGCCCGCCCGCCTGTGCCATATCCTGTTTCACATCCATGACCGCTTACCCCTTGTTGATCCTGATCCGTTGCACCACCGGTTCCGGCTCGATCCGCCGCAGATCGACATGCAGCAGGCCGTTTTCCATCACCGCCTCGCCCACCTCGACACCGTCGGCCAGCACGAAGGAGCGCTGGAATTGCCGCGCGGCGATGCCGCGATGAAGAAACAGGCGCTCCTCGCCCGCGTCGGACTGCCGTCCGCGAATGACCAGTTGCCGGTCCTCGACGGTGATCGCCAGATCGTCCTCGGCAAAGCCCGCCACGGCGAGCGTGATGCGATAGGAATTCGCTGAAGTCTGTTCGATATTGAAGGGCGGATAGCCCTCGTTGCCGGATTTCGCGCTGCGTTCGAGCATCCGTTCCAGTTGCTCGAAGCCCAGCAGATAGGGATGCGATCCCAGAGTAAGCTTTGTCATGACACGTCCTTGAGTGTAAGCGACCGTCCTTGGCCCGGACCCCTTGAAAGGCAGCCCGGTGCAGCAAATATGGGGTTGGCAACCGGGCTCTGCAAGTGCTTTGCGGATGCGGAAAAATCCGGTATCGTCGCCTTCCGCAGTGTTTTCAGGGGAATCGCTGACCATGAATGCCTTTGGCGATCTGTCCATGAAGAACGAAGAGGTGCTGCGCGTGGAACTCGAAGAGTTCCGCCGCGAGCATCGCGATCTAGACGAGGCCATCCGCGCGTTGCAGGATCGTGGCACCGCCGATCAACTGACCTTGCAACGGCTCAAGAAAAAGAAGCTCTGGCTGCGTGACACCATCGCCCGGATCGAGGATCGGCTTTACCCGGACATCATTGCGTAAGCCCGCGCGATGGCTATAGTGCGCGCTCCAAAGAGAGGGGCGCGGCATGACAGGCGTGAAGGTGGGCATCATCATGGGCAGTCAGTCCGACTGGACGACCATGCGCGAGGCCGCAGCGGTTCTGGATGAGTTGGGCGTGGCCTACGAGGCGCGGATCGTCTCGGCGCATCGCACGCCGGACCGGCTCTGGGACTATGGGCGCACAGCGGTCGCGCGGGGCCTTCAGGTGATCATCGCGGGCGCGGGCGGGGCGGCGCATCTGCCGGGGATGATGGCGTCGAAAACCCGCGTGCCGGTGATTGGCGTGCCGGTGCAGACGCGCGCACTTGGCGGTCTCGACAGCCTTTATTCCATCGTGCAGATGCCGCGCGGCTTTCCGGTGGCCACCATGGCCATCGGGGCGGCAGGCGCGGCCAATGCGGGGCTGATGGCGGCGGCGATCCTTGCCAATTCCGATCCGGCGCTTGCACAGCGGCTTGATGATTGGCGCGCGGCGCTCTCGGCCTCGATCCCCGAGGAGCCGCGCGATGACTGAGCCGCTCAGCCCAGGGGCCACCATCGGCATTCTCGGCGGCGGTCAGCTTGGCCGGATGCTGTCTGTCGCGGCCTCCCGCCTCGGCTTCAAGACCTGCATCTTCGAGCCGGGTGGCGATTGTCCCGCCAGCCATGTCAGCAACTACCATGTCAAGGCCGGGTATGACGACGAGGCGGCGCTGCGGCGTTTTGCCGAGAGCGTCGATGTGATCACCTACGAGTTCGAGAACATCCCCACGACCGCGCTCGATGTGCTCGAGGGCCTGCGCCCCGTGCGCCCCAACCGCCGCGCGCTCAGGGCCAGCCAGGATCGGCTGGTGGAGAAGGCGTTCCTCACGGATATCGGTCTGGCCACCGCGCCCTTTGCAGCCGTGGATGACCCCGAGGACATGGCCGAGGCGCTGGCCGAGATCGGCATGCCCGGTATCCTCAAGACCCGCCGTTTCGGCTATGACGGCAAGGGGCAGGCGCGTATCCATACGCATGAGGAGGCCGAGGCCGCGCTTGCCGCCATGAACGGGCAACCGGCGATCTACGAGGGGTTCGTGACCTTCTCGCACGAGGTTTCGGTCATCGCCGCGCGCGGGGTGTCGGGCGAGGTGGCCTGTTATGATCCGGGCGAGAATGTTCATGAGGGCGGTATCCTGCGCACCACCACGGTGCCCGCGCGCCTGACCACGGCGCAGCGCACCGATGCCGTGCTGCTGGCGGGCAAGATCCTCAACGCGCTCGATTATGTCGGTGTCATGGGGGTGGAGCTGTTCGTCACCCCCGGCGGCCTCATCGTGAACGAGATCGCGCCGCGTGTGCACAATTCCGGCCACTGGACGCAGGCAGGCTGCGCCATCGACCAGTTCGAGCAGCATATCCGCGCGGTGGCGGGCTGGCCGCTTGGCGACGGGGCGCGCCACTCGGACGTGGTGATGGAAAACCTCATCGGCGACGATATGGACCGGCTGCCCGATCTCATGCGCGATCCGCGCGCGGCGCTGCATCTCTACGGCAAGGCCGAGGTCAAGCCGGGGCGCAAGATGGGCCATGTCAACCGCGTGACCGGTTCGGGCGGCTGAGGCCATGACCCCCCGTCTGGCGGTGCGCGCGGTGATCGTCGAGGAGGGACGCCTTCTGCTGGTCAACGCCTATGCTGATGCGCACAGCACGCTCTGGTGCGCACCGGGGGGCGGGGTGGTGGCGCACCGCTCTCTGCCCGAGAACCTCATCCGCGAGGTGCATGAGGAGACCGGGCTGCGCATCCGGGTGGGGCCGCCATGCCTCGTGAACGAGTTTCACGCGCCCGGTGGCGGGTTTCATCAGGTAGAGGTGTTCTTTCGCTGCCGTCTGGTCGAGGGGGTGCTCTCCGACGATTGGCGCGACCCCGAAGGCGTGGTGACGCGCCGCCGCTGGGTCACGCAGTCGGAATTGACCACGCTGCGCGTCAAACCGGCCAGCCTTGGCCATGTCGCTTTCCGGCGCGGCATGGGCTACGACCCGCTCGAGCCTATCGTCGCCCCCTGAGCGGAACGACCGAGAGCGCGACGCCGCCCAGAACCACCGCCCCGGCGATCACCAACGCCACGTCGATCCGCTCGCCCAGCAAGAGCGCGCCGCCCGCCATGGCAATGACCGGCACGGTCAGTTGCGCCACCGCCGCCACCGAGGCGGGCAGGGCGGGCAGCACGCGATACCACAGCGCATAGCCAAGCCCCGAGGTGATCGCCCCCGACAGCACCGCCAGCGCGATCCCCTCGCCCCCAAGCGTCACGGCACCCGACGGCAGGGCAATCCCGAGGAGGAGGCCCAGAGGTGCCGCCAGCAGGAAATTCGCAGCCGTCCCCTGAAGCGCATCGGTGCTTTTGCGCCCCGTGAGCGAATAAATCCCCCATCCCACGCCCGCCGCCGCCATCAAGAGCCCGTGCAGCACGCTGACCTGCGGCCCCGCGCCGGGCCAGAGCAGCCAGACAAGGCCTGCAAATGCCAGAGCGGCCCCAAGCGCGCGGCGCAGCGGTATCGCCTCGCGCGCCAGAAGGCTGCCCGCGAACATGGTGATCTGCACCACGCCAAAGAGGATGAGCGCGCCAAGGCCCGCATCGAGCACGGTATAGGCCCCGGAAAACCCGTAGATATAGAGCAAGAGCGCGGCCACCCCCGCGACCCGGCCCGGCCCGCCAAGCCGCAGGCCACCGCGCAGACCGATGCAAAGCGCCGCCAGCATCACCGCCCCCGCGATCAGCCGGATCGTGCCGAAGCTTGTCGCGTCGATGCTCCCGCCCGCGAGCGCCATCCGGTTCAGCACCGAATTGGCGGCGAATGCGATCATGGTGAGGGCGGTCAGGAGAAAGAGGCGCATGACATCGGCCTGATGCTTGGCGCGCGGCCTGTCAACCCCCGTACCGTCATGCGCGGGCCCGACCAGGTCACCTCTCCGAGTGCGAGGCCGGTCTTGCGAGATTGCCCGGTCAAGCCGGACAATGACGGGGCCGAAAAGCGCGGGTCACGCGTCAAAGACGGGTATCCTGAAAGCGTCCGGCTCATGGATAGGAGGGCGGCAGGTCAAGCAACTCATCGAGTTGCCGCGCGATCCAGCCGCGCGGGATGAAATGGCCGCGTGCATGGACATCGAGCACCACGCGCCCCTCGGCGCAGTTCCATGCGGTGCGTGTGAACGTATCATGCTCGGTGATGGACCAGTCGCCTGTCGCTTGTCCCGGCCCGTCGCAACCCATCCGGTCACGCCAGAGTTTGACGGGCCATGTCGTCTCGCCATTCGGGCCAAAGGGGAAATTCAGCACGGTGTCGCGCGTTCCGTGGACATGGCGGAACTCGGTCGGGGCCTGCGGGCAGTCCTCGAACTGATCGAGCGTGCCCGAGACCGCGAGCACGGCCGCCACTCCCGTGCCGTTCTCGCAGGCATAACGCCAGGCCATGGCCGCGCCGTAGGAATAGCCCGAGACGAAGATGCGGCTGCGGTCGACGGGATAGCGTTCTGCCGCGTCCTCGATCACGGCGGCAGCGAAATCCACGTCATCGGTCACCTGCGTCCAGAAATCCCAGGTCTTGCCCTCGCCGTTGGGGGCAAGCAGCAGCACGCCGCGCCGCCGCGTCGCGCCCGAGATGCGGCCATGATTGACGATCAGCGTGCCCTGCCGCATCCAGCCGTGGAAATGCAGCAGCACCGGCAGGGGCGTGACCCCGTCCCAATCGTCGGGTTCGCGGACGTGATAGGCGCGGTCACCCAGCGGGCAGGGGACCTCTGCATGGCATCTCTCGGCCTTGGGCGCAGCCAGCGTCAGGGAGGGCAGCATCAGCGCCACGAAAAGAACGAAAACCCGCATGAAATCCTCTGAATACGGTTTACGTCGAACCTATCCTGCGCGCCTGAAATGTCATGTCACAAGCATGTCAGGCGCGCGCCAGGTAGACCGCTTGCGTAAAGGGGCGGTCTTGCAAGGGGTTCTCGAACACCACTTCTTCGGCCCATGCCTTGGCAAAGACCCCCGCCAGACGGGCAGTGAATTCCGCATCGGGCCGCTCGTTCGACCAGAGCCCGAATATGCCCCCCGGCCTGAGATGGCGCAGCACGTCCCGCAGCCCCTCGGGCGAATGGTCGATATCGACAAGGATGGCGTCATGGCGCTGCGCCGGCATGGCCGGGTCATAGCCATGGGGCGTGCCGGTCAGGGCAAAGAAATCGCCCCGGATGAAGCGGCAGCGCGGATCGCCCGTCAACTCCGGCCCAAGCGGCACAAGGCCGCTTTCGTGCCAGTCGATCACCGGTTGGAGATATTCGACAACCGCCAGCCGCGCCACCCGGTCCGAGGCCAGCACCTCCCTTGCCGTGTAGCCAAGGCCAAGCCCGCCCACCACCACATCGAGCGCGTCCCCCTTGCAGGCCGCCAGCCCCAGCCGCGCCAGCGCCACCTCCGAGGCGGTAAAGGCGCTCGTCATAAGGAATTCCTCGCCCAGCTTGATCTCCAGAACATCCAGCCCAAGCCGCAGGTCACGGCGACGGCGCAGCGAAATCGCGCCGATATCGGTGGGCTGGTAATCGAGTTCCTCGAACATGGCGGACATGGGCACTCCTCGCGTTTTGTGGCGCAGCCTAGGGCGCGCGGGCAGGGGTGTCGATGGCCGATCCCCCGAACGCAAACGGGCCGCCCGATGGGGGCGGCCCGGTCAAAATCGGTCATGGACGTGATCAGCCCGCGATCAGCCCCATCTGTTCAAGCTTCAGGATCACCTGATGCGCGCAGTTGTCCACGTCGACATTCTCGGTCTCGACGCGCAGTTCGGGGTTTTCGGGCACATCATAGGGATCGGAAATTCCGGTGAATTCCTTGATCTTGCCCTCGCGCGCCAGCTTGTAGAGGCCCTTGCGGTCGCGCCGCTCGCATTCCTCGATGCTCGTCGCCACATGCACCTCGACGAAGGCACCGAACTGCTCGACATCCTCGCGCACGGCGCGGCGGGTGGTGGCATAGGGGGCAATCGGTGCGCAGATGGCGATGCCGCCATTCTTGGTGATCTCGGAGGCGACATAGCCGATGCGGCGAATGTTGAGGTCGCGGTGCTCCTTGGAAAACCCAAGCTCCGACGAGAGGTTCTTGCGCACCAGATCGCCGTCAAGCAGCGTCACGGGACGCCCGCCCATCTCCATCAGCTTGACCATGAGCGCGTTGGCGATGGTCGATTTGCCCGAGCCGGAAAAACCGGTGAAGAACACCGTAAAGCCCTGCTTCGAGCGCGGCGGGCGCGTGCGGCGCAGTTCCGCCACCACTTCGGGGAACGAGAACCACTCGGGGATCTCCAGCCCCTCGGCCAGACGGCGGCGCAGTTCGGTGCCGGAAATATCCAGCACGGTCGACCCTTCCGGCACTTCCGAAATCGGGTAATATTGCGCCTTTTCCTGCACATAGACCATGTGCTTGAAATCGACCATCTCTAGGCCGATTTCGTCCTGATACTCCTTGAAAAGCTCCTGCGCCTCGTAGGGTCCGTAGAAATCCTGCCCGGCGGAATTCTTGCCGGGGCCGGCATGGTCGCGCCCGACGATGAAATGGGTGCAGCCATGGTTGCGGCGAATGAGTCCATGCCACACCGCCTCGCGCGGGCCGGCCATGCGCATCGCCAGATTGAGCAGGCTCATCGTGGTGGTGGCGGAGGGGTATTTGTCCAGCACCGCCTCGTAGCAACGCACGCGTGTGAAGTGATCGACATCGCCCGGTTTGGTCATGCCGACAACCGGATGGATGAGCAGGTTGGCCTGCGCCTCGCGCGCGGCGCGGAAGGTCAGTTCCTGATGCGCGCGGTGCAGCGGGTTGCGGGTCTGGAAGGCCACGACGCGCCGCCAGCCCAGCTTGCGGAAGAGCGCGCGCAATTCGTTGGGCGTGTCGCGGCGGCCACGGAAATCGTAATGCACCGGCTGCTGAATGCCGGTGACGGGGCCACCGAGATAGACCTTGCCTGCGGTGTTGTGCAGGTAGTTCACGGCCGGATGCGCGCTGTCATCGGCCCCGAATACATGCGCCGCCTCGCGTGCCTTGTCCGGCGTCCAGCGGTCGGTGACGGTCATCGTGGCGAGGATCACGCCCTCCTGATCACGCAGCGCGATGTCCTGACCGATTTCCAACCCTTCGGCGAATTTCTCACTCACGTCGAGGGTGATCGGCATCGGCCAGAGCGTGCCATCGGCAAGGCGCATGGTCTCGACAACGCTGTCGTAATCGGCCTCGCTCAGGAACCCCTTGAGCGGGTTGAAGCCGCCGTTCATCAACAGTTCCAGATCGCAGATCTGGCGCGGGCTGAGATCCCAGCTTGTCAGGTCGGCGGCCTCGACCTTGAGTTTCTGGGCACTCTCGTAGGAAACGTAGAGTTCGGGGACGGGGGCTAAATTTGGGGACTGCATGGCAACCTTCGTCATGTTGGCAAAAAAGGGCGCGCCGGTTGGCACGTCGAATGCGCGCGGCTTAGACCCGGAAGGCCGCGCAATTCAAGCGCAAGCGGGTTGTTTCTGGAAAAAAGAGGCGGATTTGGCACGGATTGGATGGAATGGGGGACAAAACCGGGCAGCGCGATGCTGCGGTGCAGCAATAATTCGCCGAAAGGGTCACCGTGGCGAACGCGCGTTCCACGCTCACACCCATTTCGCGAGCGGCGGCAGGCTCATCAGCACCGCGTTGGCGTCATGGCCGGTGGCGAGGCCAAACTTGGTGCCCCGGTCATAGACAAGGTTGTATTCGGCATAGAGCCCGCGATGCACAAGCTGCGCCTCCTTGTCGGCCGCGTCAAAGGGCTGCACGCGGCGGCGCTCCACAAGCGGCAGATAGGCGGGCAGGAAGGCGCGGCCGATATCCTGCGTCAGGGCGAAATCCGCTTCCCAGTCGCCGGTGTTGCGATCATCCATGAAGATCCCGCCGACGCCGCGCGCCCGCCCGCGATGGGGCACAAAGAAATACTCGTCCGCCCAGTCCTTGAGGCGCGGATAAAGATCGGTCCCGTGCGGGTCGAGATGGGCCTTTTGCGTGGCGTGGAAATGGGCGGTGTCCTCGGCGTATTCGATACACGGGTTGAGGTCCGAGCCGCCGCCGAACCACCAGGCGTGGGGCGTCCAGAACATGCGGGTATTCATGTGCACGGCCGGGCAATGCGGGTTTTGCATATGTGCCACCAAGCTGATGCCGGAGGCCCAGAAGCGCGGATCGTCCGCCATGCCGGGCACGCCGCGCGCGGCCATGGCGCGCTGTGCCGCCTCGCCAAGATGACCGTAGACCTCGGAGACATTGACGCCCACCTTCTCGAAGACGCGCCCCCCCCGCATCACGCTCATCAACCCGCCGCCCGCGTCCGAGCCATCCTCGCTGGCGCGGCTTGTCTCGGTCACATCGAATCGGGCGGGGGGCATGTCGGCAAACGGGCCTGCGGCGTGGCTTTGTTCCAGCGCCTCGAAGGCGGCGACGATCTCGTCGCGCAGGTTTCGGAACCAGCCGCTTGCTCGGGCCTTGCGGTCGGTGAAATCCTCGGACATGGGCACTCCTTCAATGGGCGGGGGCGGCGCAGGCATCGATCAATGTGCGCCCGCCATCCATGGTCATGATCTGCCCGGTCATGAAGGCCGAGCCGTCGCAGGCGAGATATTGCACCGCCTCGGCAAGTTCGGTGGCCGAGGCGATCCGTCCCAGCGGCGTGTGGCACTCTATATCCTCGCGGTAATCGCTGTGCTCGCGCAGCGTGTCCTTGAGCGAGGCGCTCATCACCGAGCCGAAGGCCACCGCGTTGACGCGGATGCGGTGCGGAGCCAGCGCCACGGCAAGGCTGCGCGTCATCTGGTCGAGCGCGGCCGAGGCAATGGAATAGGCCAGGAGGTCGGGATGCGTGCGCCGCGCGGCGATCGACGACAGGTTGACGATCGTTCCTGCTGTCCCCTCGCGCTCGCCCTCCGCCTGCTTGATCATGCGGCGCGCGACAAGCTGGCTCATGCGCAACGCGGTCATGACGTTCTGTTGCCAGAGGGTCTCTACCCCGTCATCATCCGTGTTGAACGGGTCCGAAGGCAACACCTGACGGCAGGCGTTCACGAGAATGTCCACCTCGTCGAAGGCGTCGAGCGTGGCCGAGAGCAGGTTGGCCTGCGCCAGTTTCTGCCGCATGTCGCCAGCGAAATAACGGACATTGTCGCTCTCGGCCAGCTTGCCCAACTCTTCCTTGAGCCGCTTTTCGTCCTTGTCGGCGAACATCACATTTGCGCCCTTGTCGGCAAAATGCCGGCCGATGGCCAGGCCGATTCCGTTGGCGGCTCCGGTGACGATGGCGGTCTTGCCCGCGATGGAAAAGGACATGGCAAAGGGGCCTTTCTGGCTGATCCGTCGCGCAATCTAGGCCAATTCAGGGCCGCTGGCGAGAGGGATGGCTGGCATGGAGGATCTTGAAACGGCTATCGCCCGCCGCCTCGGTCACGCGCTTGAACCGCTCGGCGAGGGTGCTCTCATACGCGAGGTGCCGGTTGGCCACCAGCCAGAGCGCGCCCGCAGGCTTGAGCATGTCGGCGGCCGCCGCGATGAAGTCGCGGCCAAGGCCGGGATCGGCGGCGCGCGTGGTGTGAAAGGGCGGGTTCATGATCACCGTGTCGGCGCGCGTCTCGGGCCGCCAGCCGGTCGCGTCGGCCCAGTGCAGATGCGCGCGCGGATCGTGCAGGTTGCGGCGCGCGCATTCAAGCGCCGCGTGATCGGCCTCGACCAGGTCGAGCCGGGTGAGGCCGTCGCGCTCCAGCGCGCGGGCCGAAATATAGCCCCAGCCACCCCCCAGATCAATCACATGCGCGCCAAGCTTAGCAGGCAGTGTGTCGCCGAGCAGCCGCGAGCCGGGATCAATCCCGTCGGCGGAAAACACCCCCGGCGCGGTGACAAACCCGCCCTCGATTTCTTGCGGTCCGGGGCTTTGCCAGTCGGAGAGGTCGGCACCGGGCGCGAGCACGACTATCTTGCCATGGGCCTTGGAAAGCGGCGTCCCGGTCTCGGTGCGCGCCCGCAGCGCGCGCAGCATCGATTCGATACCGTCGGTCTTGTCCCCGTCCACGATCACCGGCCCGTCGCTGACCCCCGTTGCCTCGGCAACGAGCGCGCGGGCCAGCATCCTTGCGCGCGGCAGGCACACGAGCGCGGTGGCATAGCGGCCTTCGGGCGTGATGGCACAGTCATACCCTTGCGCGTTGAAATGCTGAAAATCCGGGGCAAATCCGGTGATTACCTGCACCCGGTCCCGTGGCAGCACCGAGATGTCCGCGCCCGCGCGCGGCGCGAATACGGCGATGCGCCCGCTCTCGGGCAGCACCACATGCCCGCTTTCAAGCGCGAGCGTCAGGCGGTCGGCAAGGGCCACGCTATTCCTTTTCCATCGTGCATTGCAGCGGATGCTGATGGCGGCGGGCGAAATCCATCACCTGACCGACCTTGGTCTCGGCGATTTCGTGACTGAACACGCCGACGACGGCCACGCCCTTCTTGTGTACCGTCAGCATGATCTCGAAGGCCTGCGCATGCGACATCCCGAAGAACCGCTCAAGCACCGCCACGACGAATTCCATCGGGGTGTAATCGTCATTGAGCAGCAGGACCTTGTAGAGCGGCGGACGCTGCGTGCGGGGCCGCGTCTTGAGCGCGATCGACGTCTCGTTGTCGCCGTCCTCGGGTCCGGTCATGATATGGCGCGGGGTTTTTGGCATGGGTGGCGGTCGGGTCCGGGTGCTGAACGTAGGTTTGCTTCGGCAACTCTATATAACTTAAGCACCGCGCGAGAAAAGGGGCGGTTTGCGGCTCTCCTGCCATGGTGGCACGGTCGGCGGATCGTGACGGCGCGCAACCATCGGCGAAGTCTGCTCACGTGATTGTGACCTCGCCGCATGAGGTTCCTTTTGACGGACGCCTTTTTGCCCGCTCATTTGCATCCAAGGCAGCATTTCATCTTGTGCGATTGGAGGGGGTTATGGTGGACAGTTTGCAAACCGGTGCAGTGACCCCCAACATCGTGGCGCTGAGAGACCAGGTCGCTTCGCTCGAGGCGAAACTGACGGCGCTGGAGAAATCCGAGAAACTGGCCCCGATGACGCCACGAACCTGGGATGTCAGGTATCTGGGGACAATCGTCACAAGCGTCTTTGTCGGTCTGCTCTATCTGCTTGTCTTTACCGGGCTTGGCGATCTCTGGGGCATTCAGGCGGGGTGGGTCGCGGCCACCGGCGAGGCCGAGGTCGGCGGGGCTGTGTCGGTCAACCGCGATGCGGTTCTCGAATCGACGCGGAACATGATCACCGTGATGGGCCCGATCTTCATCGGTCTGGCGATCTGGATGGTCACCGTCGTCGCCGAGCGGCGGCTCAAAACCTATGACGAGGCGCTGGAAAACATGCGCCAATATCTCGAGAACCGGACAGATGCGAACCGTGCCTA
This sequence comes from Roseovarius sp. MBR-79, assembly GCF_053628555.1. NCBI lineage: Bacteria > Pseudomonadati > Pseudomonadota > Alphaproteobacteria > Rhodobacterales > Roseobacteraceae > Roseovarius > Roseovarius sp. MBR-79. The sequence continues at coordinate 50,630 of NZ_JBRJGP010000018.1, forward strand.
TCTTGAACGGCAAGTGACGGCGCTGCGCACGGAAACGAACGCCACAATCGAGAACGGCCTCGCGCGTGTTCAAAAGACGGTCGAAGAGCGCATTGAGAACACCGTCAAGGACAGTATTTCCAGGGAGAAGGATGCGTTCGACAAAGGGTTGCAGGATGAGCGACAAAAGCTTCGAGAAACTGAACAACTCATCAGAGGTTTGGCGGACGGCATCGAAGGACGATTTGGCCACATCGCCGAAAGAGAGTGTCCGATCTTTTGTGTATGAGTGATCCGGTTCATGCTTCACCAAAAGGAAGCATGAATGACCATCTCGAAAGAAATCCTGGACGAACTGCTGAAGGGCGTGGATCGGCCAGAGGATCTGCTTGGCGATGCCGGGCTGATGAAAGAGCTGAAGATCAAGCTCATGGAGCGGATGCTGGGCGCAGAGCTGACCGCGCATCTTGGCTATGAAGAGGGCGAGACTGCGCCGTCGAGCCAATCCAACCGCCGCAACGGGACATCATCCAAGGTGCTGAAAGGGCAGGACGGGGAATTGCCGGTGGCGATCCCGCGGGACCGCGACAGCAGTTTCGAGCCGGAGCTGGTGAAGAAGGGCCAGACCCGGATCGACGGGATGGACGACAAGATCATCGGTCTCTATGCCGCCGGGCTGACAGTGCGGGACATCCAGGCCCACCTGCTCGACATCTACGGGCTGAAGGTCTCGCCCGACCTGATTAGCCGTGTCACCGACGCCGTCCTGGATGAGGTTCGGGAATGGCAGAGCCGCGCGCTGGACCGGATGTATCCCATCGTGATCTTTGACGCGCTACGGGTGAAGATCCGGGATGCCGACAGCCGGACGGTCAAGAACAAGGCCGTTTACGTGGCCCTGGGTGTCACCCGCGATGGCCAGCGTGAAGTCTTGGGCCTGTGGATCGCCGAGAACGAGGGTGCCAAATTCTGGCTGGCGGTGATGAACGAACTGAAAAACCGCGGCGTCCACGACATCCTGATCGCGGTCGTGGACGGGCTCAAGGGCTTCCCCGAGGCCATCACCG
>NZ_JBRJGP010000019.1:0-48115 GCF_053628555.1 Roseovarius sp. MBR-79
TAACCTTGTCCATGGATGGCTCCCTTTGTTGGCCGTTTCACAGCACCCAACATGGCACATTGCGATGCCGAAAGCGGGAGCCATCCACTTCATCAATGGCGTTCACCGGCTCACTGTCGGCGATGACCGATCGTTCTCCATCGTCCCCAGGCTTTCCGCGCCGTTTTGGGCGTGCTTTCAATGCATTCTGGCGCATCAACCGCTCGATCCGGTGACGGCCGCAGATCAGACCTTCTTCAAGGACGTCATGCCAGACACGGCGGGTGCCATAGGTCCGGTCGCTGGCCTTGAAACTCGTGTCGATGGCCGTGACGAGCTTCGCATCAAGGATCGCTCGGTCGCTGAGAGAGCGGTTCAGCCATGCATGGAAGCCCGAGCGTGAGACCTCCAGAACCTCGCACAGCCAGCTGACCGGCCAGATATGCCGGTGCTTCGCGATGAAGGCGAACCTCATGTCGCTTCCCTCGCGAAGAATGCCGCGGCTTTTTTTAGGATGTCACGCTCCGCCCTGAGCTTGGCGACCTCTTTCTTCAGAGCTGCGATCTCTGCCAGCTCGGCACGCTGCTGGCCATTGCCAGGGAACGCTGTGATCGGGGCTACTGCGGCCTCCCGCATCCACCGACGCAGCACGCTTTCGGCCAGATCCAGATCTCGGGCCGCCTGCGCCACCGCAACGCCCCGATCTGTCACCAGCTTTACAGCCTCAAACTTGAACTCCTCCGTGAACTTCCGTCTTACCATGTCCGATCTCCAGTTCCTTGGTCACGATCTTATCTTCGTGTCCACCAAACCGGCAGCAGGCCAGTTGAAGGAAATGTCCATTGGAAGCTCCTTCAGATCAGCTGCAAGCTGGCCAGCATCGCGCTGGCAGCGACCAGCTGGGTGGTCGGTAGCTCGATCTTCAGATGCGAGATCACGTCCGAGGCCTCGGCCTTGATGCCCTCGTCGCGCAGCGCAGCCTCGATCATCCGGGCCACCGCGTCCGGGTCCCTGCTGTTCAGGGGCGTGGGCACTGCGGCGTGGTCGATGCGGATGGGCGGATGCGCATCGCAAGCTGTCGTCGCGGGCCTCGGCCGAGCCGGGGCAATACCGCACCGCGCGCACGCCCTATCTGCGCGAGATCATGGATGCGCTGTCGCCGCGCCACCCGGCGCAGCGGATTTCGTTCATGAAGGCCGCACAGGTCGGTGCCACGGAGGCAGGCACAACTGGATCGGCTTTGTCATCCACCACGCACCGGGTCCGATGCTGGCGGTGCTGCCGACGGTGGAGATGGCCAAGCGGACGTCGCGCGGGCGGCTCGATCCGCTGATCGAGGACAGCCCGGCCCTGCGGGAGCGCGTGCAACCGGCCCGCTCGCGCGATGCGGGCAATTCGATGCTGTCCAAGGAATTCCCCGGCGGCATCCTGGTGCTGACCGGGGCGAACTCGGCCACCGGCCTGCGCTCGATGCCCGCACGCTACATCTTTCTCGACGAGGTCGACGCCTACACACCGAACTTCATGAGGGACTGAGATGGATCTGGAACGGATGCGCGCCCTGCTGGCCGCCCTGCAGGAAGCGCGTTACGCAGGCGTCCGCTCGGTCAGCTATGACGGCAAGACCATCACCTATGGCTCGGACGCGGAACTGGCGAATGCCATCGCCGATCTGGAAGGTCGGATTGCCACCGCCACCACCGGCACACCGCGTCGCCGTCGCTGGGGCACTGTCGCGACGAAGGGTCTGTGAGCCATGGCGTTCGAGGCTTTTCGCCAGCGGCTGGGGTCGATCATCGGAGGCTTCGATGCCGCACAGGCCCACCGCCGCCTGCGCGGGTTCCGCGCCAGCCGCGCCCATGTGAACACGCTGATCGCCGCCTCGGGCGACACGATCACCGCCCGCGCGCGCTGGCTGGTCCGGAACAACGGCTATGCGGCCAATGCGGTGGAGAGTTTTGCCAGCAATGTGGTCGGCGACGGCATCAAACCATCGTCAACCATCGCGGATGCCGCCAGGAAGGAAGAGTTGCAGGCGCTGTGGCTGGCCTGGACCGATGAGGCCGACGCCGAAGGGTTAACGGATTTCTACGGGCTGCAGCGCCGCGCCGCGCGCGAGGTGTTTCTGTCGGGCGAGGTCTTACTGCGCATCCGCCCGCGCCGGGCGGAAGACGGCCTCACCGTTCCCCTGTAATTGCAGATGCTGCCTGCGGAAATGCTGCCGCTCGACATGAACCGCAGCCTGCCCGGCGCCGGGCTGACCCGGCAGGGCATCGAGTTCGATGGTATCGGCCGCCGCGTCGCCTATCACTTCCTGCGCCGCCACCCGGGCGACATGACCGATCCGGGGCTCGCAGGGGAGACTGTCCGCGTGCCCGCTACGGATGTGATCCATGTGCTGGACCCGGTCGAGGCGGGCCAGTTGCGCGGCGTGTCGCGGTTTGCGGCCGCCATCGTCAAGCTGTTCACGCTGGACCTCTATGACGACGCCGAGCTGGAGCGAAAGAAGATCGCCGCGATGTTCGCGATGTTCATCACCTCGCCCGCGCCGGAAACGCCGCTGGAACCGACCGAGGAGGATCTGGAGGTGGAACCGGGACAGGTGGTGCGGCTCGATCCCGGCGAGGATGTCTCGACCCCGGCCACACCAGACTCCGGCGGCACCTATGAGCCGTTTCAGTACCGCACCCTGCTGCAGATCGCGGCAGCGCTGGGCATTCCTTACGGCTATCTGACCGGCGACACCGCCAAGGGCAACTTCTCGAACACCCGCATCTCGCTGATCGAATTCCGCCGCCGGATATCGGCCTGACAGCATGGCGTGCTGGTCTATCAGCTCTGCCGCGCGGTCTGGGTGCGCTGGATGGACACCGCCGTGCTGTCGGGCGCGCTGGACCTGCAGGGTTATGACAGCCAGCGCCGCCACTATCAGGCCTGCGCCTGGCTTCCCACGAAATGGGACTGGATCGACCCGATGAAGGACGCCTCGGCCGAGATCCTGCAGATCGAGGCAGAGCTGAAATCGCGCACGCAGGCGCTGGCGGAGCGCGGCTATGACGCCGAACAGGTGGACCGGGAAATCGCCGCTGAACGCAACCGCGAACTGGCTCTGGGCCTCGACTTCCGCCGTCCGGGGTCGCCTGCACAGGGGCCGGGCGAAAGCGGCAAGACGGATGAAGAACCCAACGCAGAAAAGGACGGCGCGGCCGACGACACCGGCGACGAGAAACCCGACTCAAAGGAGGGTGCATGATGCGATCAGGTGGGCAAAAGATCGACGCCGGGCAGGCACGCGGCCTTGCGATCAAATGTCACCAGCTTCGCGGCCCCGGCGCGACGCGCGGCTGCGGCAATCATCAGGTCGGAGAAACCGAACCCGTCATCGCGATATCGAAACACCGCCGAGCCGACATCATCCGCCGCCTCGACCTCGATCTCGATCGCCGCCAGCAAGCCTTCCAGCGCGGCAGAGACCTCGGCGCGCGAAAATCGATAGGCGCGCTCCAGCACCCAGACCAGTTCGACCATCACTTCGCGGCTGATGAACCCCGGCGCTGCAGGAGTGAGGCCGCGCATGAAGGCGCTGGCCGCCGCCGCCTGCTCCGGGTCATCCTGGGTCAGAAAGCGGACCAGCACATTGGTGTCGATGGCGATCATTTGGCGGGGCGCATCCCATCCGCTGCCCCGGCTGCGATGGCCTCATCCATCTCGTCAAGGCTGACAGGCCCCGCATTTGTCTGCGCATCAGGCCGCGCGAGGACGCCTTCAAGCTCTGCCACGGGCCGGGCTTTCAGCAGCCTGACCTCGCCGTTCATCACGACATAGCGCACCTTGTCACCGCTCTTGAGACCAAGCGCCGCCCGCACATCGCGCGGCAGGGTCGTCTGGCCTTTGATGGTCACCGTCGATTCCTGCATCACCGCGATTCCTTACTTATTGGCGTATCTCCTTACTATATCGGCACATCCCCCGGAAAATCAAGATGAGACCCTCTGTCACCGCAAGACAGGGCGGTCAGGACCCTGAACATGCACCACGCCCAGATCGCCCAACGCGCCTTCAACACCCCGCTTATGGTGGATCCGGCCAAGGCGCTGGCCTTCCTGTCGGGGTTGGGGCCTCGGATCACCGGGCAGGAAATCACCCTCCAAGGGCTGGAGGTCGACGCTTCGGATCAAGCAGCGGCGGCCCTGCCCGCCCGCGCCTCGCTCTTCGGCAATGATCTTGCCCAGCGTCACCAGCGGAATGGCACCCAGCCCTTTGCGATGGTGGACGGTATTGCGGTGATCGAAATTGCCGGAACGCTGGTGCATCGCGGGGCGTGGATCGGGCAGTCCTCTGGCCTGACCTCTTATGAGGGGATCGCAGCCCAATTGCAGGCAGCGCTGGCCGATCCCGGCGTGCGCGGCATTGCGCTCGACATCGACAGCTTTGGTGGCGAGGTGGCCGGGGCCTTTGATCTGGCCGACCGCATCCGGGCGGCGCGGACGCAGAAACCCGTCCAGGCCTTTGTCGCCGAACATGCCCTTTCCGCTGGTTATGTTCTGGCCTCCCAGACCGACAGGATCATCCTGCCCCGCACGGGGGCTGTCGGCAGCATCGGCGTGGTGGCCCTGCACACCGATATGAGCGGGGCGCTGGATCAGAAGGGCCTCAGTGTCACGTTGATCCACGCGGGCGTGCACAAGATCGATGCCAATCCGTACCAGCCGCTGCCGGAAGCCGTGCACGACCAGATGCAGCGCGAGCTCGAGGTGGTGCGCTTCCTTTTCGCGGAAACCGTCGCCGCCGGGCGCGGGGATCGGCTGAGCCACGCGGCGGCGCTGGCCACGGAAGCCGCCGTGTTCCGCGGGGCTGACGCCATCGCTGCCGGTCTGGCCGATGATCTTGCCGATCCCGTCACCGCTTTCCACGCTTTCGCCGCCGCCCCGCGCGGCACCATTCCCTCCAGCAGAAAGGGTCTACAGATGACCACCACGTCCACTGACGCGCCCTCCGACACGCCGAACCCGGCTCATATTTCCGCCGCTCTCGCCGCGACAGCAACCGTCGCTGCAGCTCCAGAGATTCCGGCAGCGGTGGGTGATGCTGCGCCCACCACAATGACCGCCGACGCCATTCGCGCCGAGGCCGCCGAGGTGGCGCAGGTCTGCGCGCAGGCGGCGCGCCTTTCTGACCGATGGCCGCGTCGAGATCGACTCCAACAGGGTCGAAAACCTGATCCGCCCGATTGCCCTCAATCGCAAGAATGCGCTCTTCGCCGGTCACGACGAAGGCGGCATCGCCTGGGCATGACGGCGCACTTTCTGAATTGTGACTTCTGCAAGGGATGCAGTTGTGCTAAAGGTAATACTGATGAATACCCATCCGGAGTCACCCGCATGAACGCCGTCCGCCCCATCGCCGTAAAGCTCGATCAGGATACCCGCGACCGCCTCAAGCGGTTGGCGGATGCCAAGGACCGCTCCACGCATTGGATGCTGCGCGAGGCGGTAGCGCAGTTCGTCGAGCGCGAAGAGAAACGCGAGGCGTTTCGCCAGGCCGGGTTGCAGGCATGGGAGGAGTTTCAAGCGACGGGCAAGCACATCACACATGACGAAGCTGATGCCTGGCTTGCCAGGCTGGAAGCAGGCGAAGAGGCGGCAGCACCTGAATGTCACGACTGATCTGGTCGCCCGCCGCGCTGCGGGATGTCGAACGACTTTACCGTTTCCTTTCAGACAAGAACCCCGATGCCGCCCGCCGCGCGGCCAAATCCATCCGCGAGGGCATGAACATCCTGCGTGATCAACCGGGCGCCGGGCGGCCAGTCGAGGATATGGAACCGGAATTCCGCGAGTGGTTCATCACCTTCGGCGACAGCGGATATGTGTCGCTTTATCGGTTTGATGGTGAAACGGCGGTGGTCTTGGCCGTGCGCCATCAGCGCGAGGCTGGCTACTGACCGTACTGTGACCGTTAGCCTCCGAAGCCAAGTTTCTGCAACGTAGCCCGGTCAGGGGCGCCCGTCGCGGGAATGCCGATAGACGTCTGGAAGGCTCTCATTGCCTCCTTGGAGCCTGAACCCCATTGCCCATCTGGCGTGCCAGCATTGAAGCCTCCTCCGTTCAAGAGGGTCTGGATGGCACGATAATCGTCCTAGGTCAGGGATAGCGTTGTCCAACCACAAGCCCCGGCAACGTCTTCGAAGGCCTCCTCGCTTCCAGCCAGTTCAAAGGTTGCATCGTAAGCGGTCGCTAGGGACCACGGTCGGGTCAGCTTGACGGCGTGAAGTTCCACGGCAGCAGGTCGTCGAGGCGGCTTTGGGGGTGGCCGTTGGCGATGGCTGTCAGGGTGGTCTTGAGATAGGCGAAGGGTTCGACGCCATTGACCTTGCAGGTTTCGATCAGCGAGGCGATCCCGCGAACAACCCGGTGTCATCGCTCTCAGGCGACCGGATGGTGCATATCCCCGATTGCGCCGCCTGGACCTGGGACGCGCGGCCCTATCCGTTCTTCCCCGAACTCACCGACGTCTGGACCGATGGCGCGAACTGACGGCGCGGGCACTGGCTGACCGGGCGGCTCGGCGCGGTGTCGCTCGCCGCCCTCGTCCGCCACCTCAGCCTGCGCGCCGGTCTGCCGGAGGCCATGATCGACGTCTCCGGCCTCTGGGGCGCGGTCGAGGGCTACGTCATCACCGCGCTCGAGTCCCCCCGCGCCTCGATCGGCCCGCTCGCGCGGCATTTCGGGTTTGATGCCGTCGAGACCGAGGGTGTGATCCGCTTCATGATGCGCGGTCGGGCGGCGGTCACCACCGTCACGCCGGACGATCTGGTCGCTCTGAGCGCAGGCAGCGGGGCCCGCGACGGCGACGTGCTGGAACTGACCCGGGGCCAAGAGACCGAATTGCCGCAGGCCCTGAAGTGGCAGGTCGCCCGCGCGGACGAGGATTACGACGCCGCCGTCGTCGAGGCGCGGCGCATCACCGTGGACACCACGCGCGTCGCCTCCGAGACCTTCCCGATGGCGGTGCCGCCCGAGGAAGCCGAGCGCCGCGCCCGCCGGGCGCTGATGGAGGCATGGGTGGGGCGCGAGGGTGCCGCGTTTCGCCTGCCGCCCTCGCGCCTCGCGCTCGACCCGGCCGATGTGCTGGCGCTCGAGCATGACGGCCGGTCGGTCCCGCTGCGCCTCGTCGCGATCGCCGACGCCGAGGCGCGCGGCATCGAGGCGGTGTGCCAGGACCGCGAGGCCTACGATCTGCCGCCCGGGCAGGCCCGGACCTCGGCGCTTTCGAAGGCCATCGTGTTCGGCCCGCCCGTGGCGGTGCTCATGGACCTGCCGCAGATCAACGAGGACCAGCCCGCACATCGACCGATGATCGCCGCGCACGCCGCACCATGGCCGGGCGAGATGGCGGTGTTCCGCAGCCCCGCGACCGACGGCTTCGATCTGCTCACGACCTTCGGCGGCCGCGCTCGGATCGGGGCGCTGGTGTCGGACTTCTACGAAGGCCCCACGTCGCGCTTCGATCTTGGCAATGCGCTGGTCGTCGATCTGCTGACCGGCACGCTGGAAAGCGTCACGGATCTGACCCTGTTCGGAGGTGCCAACGCGCTGGCCATCGAGAGCGCGCCCGGCGTCTGGGAGATCGTCCAGGCGGGCGCGGCGGAACTGCTGGCGCCCGGCCGGTACCGGCTGACGCGCTTGTTGCGCGGCCAGCGCGGCACGGAAGAGGCGATGGGCAACCCGGCCCCCGCGGGCGCGCGGATCGTCGTGCTGGACAACACGCTCGCCTCGCTGCCGATTGCCGAGGCCGATCTCGGGCTGCCGTGGAACTGGCGCATCGGCCCCGCCAGCCGACCGGTGAGCGACGAGACCTATGTTGCGCAAGCTTTCACGCCCGAGAGCGTCGGGCTGCAGCCATTCTCGGTCGTCCATGTCGAACAGCCGTGGCGCAGGCCGCGCACCCCCGGCGATCTGACCATCCGCTGGACGCGCCGATCCCGCGCACTTTCAGCCGACAGCTGGGGCGCGGTCGAAGTGCCGATGGCGGAGGAACTGGAAGCCTATGAGGTCGAGATCCTCGATGGCGCGGTCGTGAAACGAACCCTGTCTACGGCCATCACCAGCGCGGTCTACACGGCGGCCCAGCAAACGTCCGACTGGGGCGCGCCACTCGGCCCCGGCGACACGCTCGACATTCGCATCTTCCAGCTTTCCGCCCGCGTCGGGCGGGGCGCGCCCAAGACCGTCACGCTGAGTTTCTGAAGGATAGATCATGGCCGATGCCACCACGAACCTGCTCTTGCCGTTCATCCTGGCGGCGCAGGCCCAGAAGCACGTCACCCACAATGAGGCGCTGCGGCTGCTCGACGGGCTCGTCCAGCTCTCCGTCCGCGACCGCGACCTGACCGCCCCGCCCGGCAGCCCCGCCGACGGCGACCGCTACATCGTCGGCTCCGGTGCGACCGGCGACTGGGCGGGGTGGGATCTGAACGTTGCGCTCTGGACCGATGGCGCCTGGCTGCGCCTGCCGCCGCGGACTGGCTGGCGCGCGTGGGTCGAGGACGAGAAGGTGCTGCTGGTCTATGATGGCGCAGGCTGGGTCGGGACCACGCCGGACACATTGCAGAACATGGCGCTGCTGGGGCTGGGCACGACGGCGGATGCGTCGAACCCGTTCTCGGCCAAGCTGAACGCGGCGCTCTGGACCGCCAGGACCGTGGCCGAGGGCGGCTCCGGCGATCTCTTCTACACCATGAACAAGGAGGCGGCAGGCGACGATCTCGGGCTGACCCTGCAGACCGGGTTTTCCACCCGCGCGCTGCTTGGCCTTTTCGGCTCCGACCGCTTTCGCCTTGCGGTTTCCGCCGACGGCAGCACCTTCTTCGACGGGCTGAGCGTCGACAACACAACGGGCATCGTGGACCAGCCCCGGCTGCCCCGCTTCAAGGCGTACACGAACTTCGACAACTATGTCGGCGTCGATACCTGGACGAAGATCGCCATCAACAACACCGACACCAACGACCAAGGCGCTTTCGACGCCGCGAACAACCATTTCGTAGCACCCGTGGACGGCACCTACCTCTTCGGCGCGATGCTGCTCTACAAGATCAACGCCAGCACTTCGGCCCGGATGCGCGGACGGCTGGTGCTGAACGGGGCCACCGAGATCCGAGGCTCCTTTGGCGAGATCAGCGGCGGCCACATCTTCCTCGCCACCGCGATCTGGCTGCAAACCATGGTGCCGCTGACGGCGGGCGATACCGTCGAATTGCAGGGGTATTTCCGTGCGCAGGACGGGTTTTTCGCGGCCGATCACACCTCCTTCTGGGGGGCGAAGATTGGATGAGTTGCACAAACAGGAAACCGCCCGGCGACAGGAATCAAAGGCGGTGCAGGCCTCTGCCCGCGCAAGATTATCAAGGAAATCAACATGAACGAACGCACGACCATCCTGCAAGAGGTCACTCAGACCCTGCGCGACAACGGGCTGAGCGCCGCCATCACCGCGCTGATCGGCGGCACGCTTGCCCTGCTGGCTGCGGTGACGCGCCGGGCCTTCACCAATGACGCCATGCTGGCCCGGTTTGAGCGGGAACTTGACCAGGAGCGCGACCGCGTCGACCGCCAGCGCGCCGAGGACCGCAAGGGCGATGCCGACCGGCTGGAACGGATCGAAACCGACATCCGCGCCATGCGGGATCTGATGTTCGAGGCGTTTCAGCGCGACCGCACCGACTGACGATCACCACACCAAACCTGCCCCCGACCCGCCCTGACCCGGCGGGTTTTGCATTTCCGGAGGATCCCAAATGCCGACCACCACCTATGCCCATTTCCGCGACGTGCCCGACAGCACCTGGCGCTGGCCCAGCTTTTCCCCCGCCGAGATCGCCAGCCGCGGTGACGGCACGATCAGGATCAACACGCAGGCCATGGACGCGCTGCAGAACCTGCGCAACCGCCTCGGCAAGCCGCTGATCGTGCTCTCCGGCTATCGCAGCCCCGCGCATAACAAGGCGGTCGGCGGCGCGCGTCAGTCCAAACACATGGAAGGCACCGCCTTTGATATCGCCATGTCAAACCACGATCCGGTGGCATTCGAGGCAGCCGCACGGGCGGCGGGCTTCCTCGGCTTCGGTTATTACCCGCGATCAAACTTCATGCATATCGACCTCGGGTCCGAGCGCAGCTGGGGCGAGCCTTTCCCACCGCGCGCCACGCCCTTCGTGCCGGAGGTCGCCCCCGCCCGCGAAGTGCTGGCCGACAGTCGCACCCTAAAGGGCAGTGGCGCGGCAGGGGTGGCCACGGTCGGCGCGGCCGGAATCGAGGTGGCACAGGACGTCCTCGCGGAAACCCAATCCGCCCTCCTGCCGCTGGTGCCTTATCTCGACACCCTGCGTTGGGTGTTCATTGCTCTCGCCCTGCTCGGCATCGCGGTCGCCATCCATGCCCGCGTCGACGACTGGAAGAAGGGTCAGCGGTGATGATCTGGATTATCGCCCTCCTCGCCCGCAGCCCGGCGCGCAAAGCGCTGGGCCTGCTGCTGGCAGCAATCACCATCGCCCTGTTCCTCCTGAACCTCCGCCGCGCCGGGGAACGCGCCGGGCGGCTGGCGGAACGTCTTTCAACATCGGAGAAAACCCATGATATCCAACGCCAGATGCTGGAGGCCGCCAGCCGCCGTCCTCGTGACCCTGATGCTCTGGCTCAGCGCCTGCGCGACGGGCGGTTCTGACGGGCCGCAACAGGTCTGCCCGCCAGTCGTCGCATACAGTCGCGTCGATCAGGCCCGCGCCGCCACCGAGGTCGAGGCGCTCCCCGAGGGCGCGATGATCGCCCGCATGCTCAGCGATTACGCCGTCCTGCGCGATCAGGCGCGGGCGTGCGGGTGAAGACCGGGCCGGGCATGTATCACGCGGGAAGAGCCAGAGGCATCAATGCAGCCGATCCGGTCGCTCCATGACACGGGTTTCCAGCATCTGCTGGCGCGCCTTGCGGCATGACTGGATGATTGTATTGATTTCGACCTCGGAAATACGGGTCAATTCCCGCAGGTGCTTGGCGGTCTGTTCCAGGCTCGATACGTCGGCGGGTCCCGGAGGGGTGGTCGCAAGATCCTCGGTCGCCGCAAACAAGGCGCGCAATTCGCCCAGGATACCGACAGCCTTGTGCGCGCTTTCGGGAAAATCCATCTCTTCCTGCCCCGCGAACAGCCCGTCGAGAAACCCCTCGATTTCCTCGCGGCGCACCTTCGCAAGCCGGGCCAGATATTCATAGCTGGCCGGAGCCGTCTTTACCCGTGCAAGCTTGAAGGGATCATTGCGCTTCTGGTGCGCGCCCAGCCCATTCCACATGCCCTGCAGGAGCGCGCCGAAGAATGCCTCCGCCTCTTTTTGATCTTCAAATTCCGGCAGTTCATCGTTCCAGATCCGCTTAATTTCCTGCATGGGCGATGCTTGCATATCCGGCGTCGCAATATTGCCCATGAAGCGGGACCGAAGCTGATGATATCCGATCGGGCACGCATGGCGTTTCAGGAGCGCGCGCATTGCCCCGTCATCTACCGATTGTTTCTTGTCACGCGCCGCCATCGTTTTCCCCCGTCATCGCCTTCGATCCCTGCAGTCTAATCGGCATTTCACGCAAGTGCCACAGGGGCTTGCGCCGCGATGATCGTCCGCATGCTCAGCGATTACGCCGTCCAGCGCGATCAGACGCGTGCGTGCGGGTGGCCTCTGCCCCGCTACCGGCTGCGCGCGCGGCTGCGCATGACCCAATCCGCGCCGCCATAGGTGACCGCATAAACAAGCACTTCGGCTGCATAATCGTCAACCACGAAGGCAATGACGGCTTTCCTTCCTGCCGGGATAGCACGCAAGCCAGGGGCGATTTCATCGCGGAGGCTACCTTTGTGCGGTGTGGCCTTCAACGTGGCGATGGCCGCCTCGATCTCGGCCAGCTTGCGGGCGGCCGCTTCGTGACCGGCATAGTCGAGAACCCAATGCGCGACGGCATCAAGATCACGCGCGACAAGAGGGTGGAAACGAATGCGGTAGTTCACGCGCCGTGGGCCGCCCCGATAGTACGGCGGGCGGCGGCAAAGGCGTCGTCCTGGTCGATGAACTCTTCGCGCGGCGTTTCCATGCGCGCGCGGATTTCCTGCGCGAGGGCCGCAAGGGCCACGTCGCGTTCCTGCTCATCCTGCATCATCTGTTCCAGCGCGGCCGCGACTGCGGCGCTCTGGGTCGCGAACACGCCCTGTCCCACCTTCTCAGAGAGGAACCGGTGGTGGCGATCCGTGAAGCTGAGGGTGGTTTTGACGGTCATCCGCGCCTCCATGGTATGACTGAGTCATATAATGGATCGAGGCGATGGTTTCAACCGTGGCGGACGCAACGCCGTTGCCCAAGACCCCCAAGCGCAAAAAGCCACTGGGTTTTCAGGGGGACGTGCGAAACGTTGACTTGGCGTTGACCCGTTTTTGCGCGGGCCGTACACAAGTTTTTTTGTCGGGTTATAACTGTTTGGAAAGGTTAAGGAATTTTGTTGCGGGAGGCCACTACCGCCGTAGCCTACCTGATTTGAGGTGTGTTGTTTGACTGGCATCCACATGTCTGCGCAGGATCAGATATTTCCGTGATGTTCCTGTTGAAAACCGCGAGATTCACGTTTGGTCTAAGATGTAAATGACCGCTCAATATGCTCTTGACCCGTAGGAATGGCGTCGTCGACCTTACGCTGGTTTCGGCACGCAAGAGCGCCGAGATAGGAGGCTTCCATCCGGTTGTTGATCGTGTCCCATTGAATGGTGTAGCTGGCCTCGAAGATCACCATGACATCCGGCGCGGGCCTGCCTGATCAGCGCGCCACGACAGGCAGGCGAACGATAGTATCATCGCTCAAAGGCGCCATGGTTTCCAGTGTCATGTATCGCCCCCGCTGGACCGCCCATTCATCGTTTTGTTCGAGGAGCAGCGCGCCGACCAGGCGGATGATGGCATCGTCGTTTGGAAAGATGCCGACGACGTCGGTGCGGCGCTTTATCTCGCCGTTCAGACGTTCGATCGGGTTCGTGGAGTGCAGCTTGGCGCGATGCTCCTTCGGAAAGGTCATGTAGGCCAGAACGTCGTGCTCGGCGTCATCCATGATGTTCGCCGGCTTTGGCACCTTGGGGCGGATCTGATCGGCGACTGCACGCCACTGAGTGCTTGCTGCTTCTGCGGTGTCCTGCGCGAAGGCAGTGGCGATGAAGGCCGAGACAACACGCCTGCCGCTCTTGCCCGCATGGGCCAGAACGTTTCGCTGGCAATGAACACGGCAGCGCTGCCATGTGGCGCACAGCACCTTTGTCACGGCTGCCTTGATGCCTTCATGAGCATCCGAGATCACGAGCTTCACGCCCCGCAGGCCGCGACAGGTCAGCTTACGCAGAAACTCCGTCCAGGTCGGTTCTGCCTCGGAAGTCCCTATTTCCATGCCCAGAACCTCGCGGCGACCACGCTGTGCCACATCTTCGCCGACGGCGGCTATGCCTGCCCCAAACTGGGCGATGCCCTGAAGGCCATCGGGCGCTGGACCGTCCAGAACGTCAAACGCTCCGACACCGCAGATGGCTTCGAAGTCTTGCCCCGCCGATGGGTGGTCGAGCGCACCCTTACCTAGCTGGGGCTATGCCGCCGCCTGTCAAAGGACTGGGAAAAATCCATAGCCAGCGCAGAGGCTTGGGTGCTCGTCGCCCACATGCGACGGGTCACGCGTCATCTTGCAACGATATGAACATGCTCGCTTAGTTTTGAATCAGACTCTTAGAAAATTCGCCTTTGAAGCACCGCACGCCATAGCGCGCGGGTCTGCGCCCGATGCCAGCCCGATGTGCCAAGATGCGGTCAGAAATGCCTCGGATGCGGCCCTTGGGACCGCCCGGCTTGGCCTCACTTCGTTTCGCATGCCGAACCACACCCGCCGACAATATCATAATGATGCCTCGCGGGTCAGGATCACGGACGCCCCCGGTTCCTCGACGCGGTTGGCGCGGGTGCGGGTGTCAGGGCGGCGTGCAGCCGCGCGATGGCGGTCTCGGGCGCTGTGGCGTTCTGTATGACGAGGTCGGGCGTGTCGCGCGGCAGTTCTGCCGTGCGGGCAAGGCGCACGGCGATATCTGCAGCACTTTCGCGGCCGCGTGCGGCAAGGCGGGCGGCCAGTATTTCTGGCGGGGCGGTGATTTCGACCACGCGCAAGGCGGGACCAAAGGCGGCGCGCGCCTGTGGCAGGGCCGCGCGCGAACCGTTGGCCACCACGCTCAAGCCGGCTGCGAGCCATGGGCGCACCTCGGCCCCGATGCCGTAATGCAACCCGTGGCTGGCCCAACTGAGCGCAAAGGCCCCCGCCGCATCGAGCCGGGCGAAGGCCTCGAGCGTCACAGACAGATGCTGTTCCGCACCGCCGGGCTGGCAGGGCCGGGTGATGATGCGGCGCGCGATCATCACGCCGTCGTCCGGGGTCAGCCGCGCGGCCAGCCCGGCCAGCACCGTATCCTTGCCCGCGCCGGAGGGGCCGACAACGAGCCACAAATGCCCGGTCATTGCGCGGCCATCGCGCGCACGGGGGCCGCGCCAAAGCCATAGACCTGTTGGCCTGCCACCCAGGTTGCGATCACCGACAGCGCCGCGCCCTCGCTGCGCACGCGGATCAGGTCGGCGCGCAGACCGGGCGCGATGCGGCCCCGATCCGCCAGCGCCGCCGCGCGCGCCGGGCCAGCCGCCATCAGCGCCATCGCCTGCGGCCATGCCATGCCCATTTCGGTGGTCAAGACGCCGAGCGCGGGCAGCATCGCTTGCGGCGCGTAATCCGAGCAGAGCGCGCCCGCGACCCCCGCCGCAATCGCGTCCCGCGCCGAGAGCGCGCCCGATTGCGAGCGCCCGCGCAGTACGTTGGGCGCGCCGAAAAGCGTCACCAGATCCGCCGCGCAGCCTGCGCGCGCGGTGTCCAGATCGAGCGGGAATTCGCTGATCGTGGCCCCCAGCCCGGCCATGAAACCGACACGCTCGGCGCCCTCGTCATCATGACCCGCCAGCGCCACGCCATGCCCGCGCGCCAGTGCCGCAAGCCTTGTCATGCGGTCGGCGACATTCGCGGCCTCGGCCTGTTTGGTCTCGATCCGCTCGGCGATCTCGCCCGCGCTCTGGGCATAGACGCGGCTCAGATAGGCCCCGTAGGCGGCGGCGTCCTTGAACTGCCCTTGCCCCGGCGTGTGGTCCATGAAGGACAAAAGCGCCGCCACGCCCTGATCCAACAGCCGCGTCACCCGCGCCTCGGACCCGGCGTCGGTCACCTCGTAGCGGATATGCACGCGGTGATCGACGGCACCTGCAAAGCCGTGCAGCGCGCGGGCGAGCGTTTCGGCGAAATCCACATCGCGCACGCCCAATTCGCCCTCGGCAAAGCTGATGCCGTGATAGGCGGTGGTGACACCCGCCGCCGCCATGCGCCGGTCGATGGCATTCAGCGCCACGGGCAGCGGGAAGAACGCATTGGGGCGCGGCTCCACCTCTTTTTCGATCGCATCGCCATGCAGATCAATGAGGCCGGGCAGGATCAGATCGCCCTGCATATCCACCTGGAGCCCGCGCGCAGGCGCATCCAGCGCGGCGATCTGGCCATCCTCGATGGTCAGTGCACCGTGATGCAGCCCCTCGGGCGTTACGATACGGGCATTGCTCAGCGTGACGGTCATTCTGCCGCCTCCTCGAAGGCCTTGCGCTCGACCATGATGCGTTGATCGGCCAGCCGCTCGACAATCTCCATATCATGGAAAATCGCCACCATCGCGGTGCCGCCCGCCTTGGCGCGCTCGATCATGGCGCAGACCTTTTCGCGGCTGACCGGGTCAAGGCTGGCCGTCGGCTCATCGAGCAGCATCAGCCGCCCGCCCTGCGCAAAGCTGCGGGCGATGTTGACACGCTGCCGCTCGCCGCCCGAAAACGTCGCCGGGGTCGCATCCCAAAGCTGTTTCGGAATGGCCAGCGCGTCCAGCATCTCGGCGGCGACCTCATGCGCCTTTGCCTTTGCCACGCCCTGTTGCAACAGCGGGCGCGCCACCACGTCAAGCGTGGTCAGGCGCGGCAGGCAATGCAGGAACTGGGTGACAAAGCCGATCTCACTGCGGCGCAGCGCGGTGATCTGCGTTTCCGGCGCTTGCGCCAGATCGACCACGTCACCCGCTGCGGTGGTATAATTCACCACGCCTTCGGAGGGCACATAGCTGCGATAGATCGCCTTGAGAAGCGAGGATTTCCCCGCCCCCGACGGCCCCACCAGCGCGGCCAACTCGCCCGCGCGGATGTCAAAGGACACCCCCATGGCGGCGGGAATATGCTTGGCGCGGTCGTGCAGGTAAAAGCCCTTGCCAAGGCCCTTCACGGAAAGAATGGTATCGCTCATCGGACCCTCACAAGGCGCTGGAGACAAGTTGTTGCGTATAGGCGGCCTGCGGATCCTCGAGGATCTGATCGGTCAGCCCGGATTCGATGATGCGGCCGTATTTCATCACGATGGTGCGGGTGGTCAGATGGCGCACCACCCCCAGATCATGGGTGACGACCAGCATCGAGACGCCGGAATCTTCCTGCAATTCCATGATCAGATCGAGGATGCGCGCCTGCACCGACAGGTCCAGCCCGGTCGTCACCTCATCGAGAAACAACAGCGGCGCGCCGGTCGAGAGCGCGCGCGCGATCTGAACCCGCTGCTGCATGCCCCCCGAGAAATTGCGCGGCAATTCATCCATGCGCGCGGGCGGCACCTCGGTCCGCGCCAGAAGCGCGCGCGCCTTGTCGCGGATCACCGCGTAGCGCAGCTCATCCGACATCAAGAGCCGCTCGGCAATGTTGCCCCCGGCGGAAATGTCGAAATTCAGCCCCAGCGACGGGTTTTGATAGACCATCCCCATCGCGGTATCGCGCAAGCGGCGTTGTTGTGCCTCGTTCAGCGTGAACAGGTCATGCGCCCGCCCGTTCAGGTGATAGGTCGCGCGCCCCGATGTGGGCTGATCATCGAAATAGAGCATCTTCACAAGGCTGGATTTGCCGGAACCAGACTCGCCCATGATGCCCAGCACCTCGCCCTTGTGCAGGCGAAAGGAGGCCTCGGCCACCGCCACCACCGATCCGCAATAGGGGCAGATATTGGTGTCATGCTCTGGCCCCGTGGCCTCAAGGCAGCGGTCGCAGCCCTTGCCATGGATGCGGGTCAGGTTTTCTACGTCAAGGATCGGGGTCATTCTGCGGCCTCCCTCGCCGTCAGGCGGCTGTCGCAATACGCGGCATCCGAGCATTGAAAGACGCGGTTGCCACCCTCATCCAGAAATTCGTCCAGAAAGCTGTCATTCGCGCCGCAGCGGCGGCAGCAATGGCGCTTGCCGGTGGTGCGGTCGGTGAAATCCTCGACCTTGAACGGCACATCGCCAAAGGTGATCGGGATCGCATCGGTATGGGGCGGCACCGCATAGATGCGTTTCTCGCGCCCCGCACCGAAGAGATAGAGACACTCGGCCTGATGCAGTTTCGGCACGTCGTAGCGCGGGATCGGCGAGGGGTCGATGATGTAATGGCCATTGATCCGTGTCGGATAGCGGTGCGAAATGGTGATCTCGTCAAAGGCCACCATATCCTCATAAAGCTTGACCCACAGCCGCGCATAATCGGCGCGCCCGTGCATCCGGCGGCGCGTGGCGGCATTGGGTTCGACCAGCACCAGCGGATCGGGGTATGGCACCTGAAACACAAGAATCTGATCGTCGCGCAGGGGCTGTTCGGGGATGCGGTGGCGGGTCTGGATCACGCTCGCGGCCTCGGTCAGGGTGGTGCCGCTGACACCGGGGCAGGTCAGCGCGAAAAACGCGCGGATATTGGCGGCGTTCACGCTGTCATCGGCGCCCTGGTCGATCACCTTGACGCAATCGCGCGGCCCCAGAAGCGCCAGCGTCAACTGCATCCCCCCGGTGCCAAAGCCCCGCGCAATCGGCATTTCGCGGCTGGCATAGGGCACCTGATGGCCCGGAATGCACACCGCCTTGAAGATGGTGCGGCGCAACTCGCGCTTGGCATCCTCGTCAAGGAAGGCAAAGCCGTAATCGGCCCCGGCGTGCCCTTGCGCCATGGTGTCAGTTGGAAACATCACTTGCCTCCCCGGCCTTGTCGCGCGCAGCGCGCAGGCGATCCATATCTGATTGAAAGGTGACGTAATGCGGCATCTTGTAATGGGTGCAAAAGCCCATGCTTTCGATCCCATCCACATGCAGCAGCACGAATTCGGGGTCCTCGGAGGGGTTCTTGATGCTGCCCTTCTCGGCGGCGACGGATATGGCGCGATCCAGCACCGCCATGGCAATCGCCTTGACCTCGTTATGGCCAAAACACGCGCCGTAACCCAAGGTAAAGACCGGCGCACCCTCATCGGTTTTCTCGAACATGGCGACAATCTCGCATTCGGTGACCTGCACCTCGCCGATCTCGACCGGTTTGCCCGTCACCGGGTGCGGGGCCATCACCGGCAGGTAGCCCACGCGCAATTCGCCCACCGTGGGGTGAACATCGCCGTAGCCGCGCATGTTGGAATAGGCGAGCGCGAGAAGGCCGCCCGTCTCGCCGCGCGCCATGGTCGAGAGTTGCGCCGAACGCGGCACCGGAAAGATCAGCGGCTGGCGGGTGATGTCGAACGGCTCGGTGTCGTCCTGCGCCAGCGGCGGCAACAGCCCCTCTTCGCGCAAGGTATCCACCACCTTGGGAAAGGTCGTGGGGCGCGTCGCTTCGGGGCGGTTGCCGAACCAGTCGCGGGTGATCTGTTCAAACGTCTCGGCGCCCTCATCCATCAGATCGAACCGGAACAGGCGGTGCAGGTAATCGGGCGTCGCGCCCAGCATCTGCCCGCCGGGAATATCCTTGAACGCGGCGGAAATCCGGCGGGTGACGCGCATCGCGCGCGTGTCATGCGTGCCGGTCTCGCCCAGCCGAGGCTTGGTCGAGCGGTAGGCGCGCAGGAAAAACGACGCCTCAAGGCTGTCACCAAGGCTTTGTTTCAGCGCAAGCGCGGCAAGGCGCGGATGATAAAGCCCGCCTTCGGACATTACCTTTGTATGCAAGAGCGGCATCTGGCGTTCGATCTGGTCCAGCTCGATCGGATCGCCTGCCCCCATCGTGCGCAGCGCGTCCATGATGCGGGCGGACCCGGCAATCGCCTCTTCCCCGCCGCGAATGGCAACATAGGCCATGGCTCAGCCCTCCGTGATCTTGGTTGTGCGCGGCAGGATCGCCACGCGGGTTGCGTCCGTCAGCACCATGTCGCAGCCCATCGGGAAATCGGCGCACCACTCAGAGCGCGCGATCAACCAACCGGGCGCAAGGCCCGTGACATGCAGGGTGTTGGTGGTCTTGATGCCGGGGCCAGACAGGGTCAGGGGCCGGCCTTCGGTCAGGCTGTCCACCAGCAGAATGACGGTCGCACCACCCTCGGGCGCATCCAGCGTGCCGATGCGCGGGGTAAAGGTGGGGGACGTAGCCCCGGCGGCAAGGATAAAGCCCGCCACCTCGGGTGCTGCGCGCTGCGCGTCCAGAAACCGCCATGCGGTCTCGTCCAGCGTGCCGGTCAGATCGGCCAGACCTTGCGTGTTGTCGCAAAACGTGGCCAGCGCGGCCAGCGAAGCCGGGGCCTCGCCCAGATGCGCCGAGAGGTCTGCCAATGTGCCGGGGCGCGCAGCGGCGTCAAGGATCAGGCGAAACAGCGCCTGATGGTTGGCAGGCCGCCAGACAGGGGCCAGATCAAGCACGGTCATTCGTCTTCCTCCGACAAAAGCTGGAAATCGACGCGGGTGCGGTCCAGCACCAGCGCGCGGTCGGCCTCAAGGCGCGCGCGCGCGGCCTGTCCAGCGGCGATCAGCGCCTCGATCTCGGGGGCCTCAATCCAGTCGGCGGCCAGCGCCGCATCCAGCACCGCGATCCGCGTCACCCGCGCCAAGTCATCCGACATCAGCACCGCGCCGCCTTCGGCCGTGCGCCCGTCGCGGCTCAGGCGCAGATGCACCCGCGCCACCGGCACCTCGCCCAGATGGAACGCCGCCCCCGCCACGCTGTCGCGCAGGCGCATCAGCATCAGCCCTTCGCGCGGCGGTGCCATCGCCTCTACCTGCGCGCTATCAGTGATCCGCCCGGCCAGTGCGGCCAGCTCTGCGGGGTCAGCCGCGGCCAGCGCCGCGCCCCAGTCTTCTCTCTCCGGTCGTGTCATATCTGTCATCCAATCAATCTTGCGCGCAAGCGCGCCGCGACCTGATCCAGCACGAACACGGTGAGAAAGATCACCAGCAGGATCGTGCCGACATGGCCATAATCAAACGTATCGTAGCGGCCCTTGAGCTCCTGCCCGATGCCACCCGCGCCCACGAGACCGATCACCGCCGCCATGCGCACGTTGCGATCAAGGATATAGAGCGTATAGGCCACATAGGACGGTGCCACCTGCGGCAGAACGGCGGCGCGCAGCACCCGGAACTTGCCCGCGCCAAGCGCCGTCAGCGCCTCTTGCGGCTTGGGGTCGGCGCCTTCGATATCCTCGGCATAGAACTTGCCCAGAAACCCCGCGCCATGCAGGCCAAGCGCGAGATAGCCCGCAATCGCACCAAAGCCGAAACCCAGCACCAGAAACATCGCGATGATCAGTTCCGGCATCGAGCGCAGGAAACTGACAATGCCGCGGCTGGTAGAATAGGCAAACCGGTTGGGCGTGTAGTTGCGCGCCCCGAAAAACGCCAGCGGAACCGACAGCAGAACCGCGATGATCGTGGCCCAGACGGCAATCTCGAAGGTTTCGACCATTTTGGACAGCACCTTGATGAGATAGCCGAACGGATGCACCAGATATTCCCTGGTCTCGACCCGTGGTTCGGCCTGCAACGTATCGGCATTGAGGTGATAGGTGGTGACCTCGACCGTCTCGATGCGGGTGAACATCGGCAGGTTGTCGCGGTCGATATCGGTCAGCCGCGCCATTTCCTGCTTGTCGGCGACGACAAACGGGAACAGCGCGCCGATCATCCGGCCAAGGCCCTTGCCGACCTGGCTTTCCTCTTGCAATCCGACGCCCGCCAGCACCGCCTCGCCGGTCAGGCCCAGCATCTTGCCCACTTCCATGCGCTGCCCCGACCAGATCAACGCCAGCGCGATGCACAAAACCGCCAATGCGGCGCGCCAGTCATAGGGCGCGCGCAGATGCCACTCCGTGGCCGGGCGCGGATGCCCGCCGGTTTCAAGAATGGCCTCACGCATAGATCTTCTCCTTGGGTTCCGCGCCCGGCACGGCCAGACCTTCGTAAAGTTCGGCCTCGGCGCGGGCGTCAAACAGTGCTGGTTTGCCGTCGAATACGACGCGGCCCCTGCGCATCCCGATGATGCGGTCGGCAAATTCGCGCGCCAGATCGGTCTGGTGCAGGCTGCACAGCACGGTGGCGCCCTGTTCGCGGGCGGCCTCGCGCAAGAGGCCCAGAACCTCGCGGCTGATCGCCGGATCAAGGCTGGCCACCGGCTCATCCGCCAGGATGATTTCCGGCTTGAGCAACAGCGCGCGGGCAATGCCGACACGTTGCTGCTGCCCGCCCGACAGCGCCGAGGCGCGCCGCGTCAGATGCATTTCATCCAGGCCCACACGGGCCACCACATCACAGGTGCGTTGGCGCAGCGCGGGCGGATACCAGCCCAGCATGGCACGCCAGCCCGGCACCTCGGCCACGGCACCCGACAGCACATTGGCCGCGACGCTCACGCGGTCCACAAGGTTGAATTGTTGATGCACCATCGCCACCCGGCGACGGATGCTGTGCAGGGTTTTCGGCGTCAGCGCCGTGTCGCCCAGCACCATCTCGCCTTCGGTCAGATCGGTCAGCCCGTTCACCGCCCGCAGAAGCGTCGATTTGCCAGAGCCGGACGGCCCCAGCACGACACAGAATTCGCCGCGCGCAACATGCGCCGTCACACCGTCAAGCGCCGCGACGCCATCGGCATAGACCTTGCGCAAGCCCCGGAAGGAGAGGTGCGCCCGCACCTCTCCGCCGGTGGCCAGCGCGGCGTTGATGATCGCCGCGGCCGCCATCAGTTCGACGCCTTCTCGATGATCGCGTTGCGCAGATCGCCCGAGACCTTGGACAGCGTGGCAAGCGCCGGGGCCATCATGTCTTCGGAAATCGAGGCATCGTAGCGGTCCACCTGCTTGCCGCCATAGCCGCGGATCATTTCGGGGGTGACGCCGGGGGCCTCATGCACGGTGTTGAACGCATTGCGCAGGCTGGCCTTGACCTCGGCGGGCAGCTTGGTGGACATGGCCAGCGGCGGGTTGGGGATCGGGTCGGACTTGCCGATCACGATGATGTCGTCGACGCTGATGGTGCCCTGGTCGATCGCCTTCTCGAAGCTGGAAAACGACGCGGCAGCGGCCTCGACCTGGCCCTCGGACAGCGCCTTGAGGCTGTTGGCGTGGCTGCCGGTCATGCGGATCACCGACAGATCATTCACCGGATCAAGCCCCGCCGCCACGATCATCGCCACCGGATAGACGAAAGACGAGGTGGAATTGGCATCGCCAAAGGCCATTTCACGGCCCTTCAGATCGGCAACCGAGGTGATCCCGCTGTCCTTGCGCGCATAGATGCCCGAGAAATAGGTGGAATTGCCGTGGTTAACGTCCACCGCCAGCAATTCGGCACAGCCACGCTCCTTGGCGGGCAGGTAAGAGGCCGGGCCGAACCAGGCGATCTCGATCACGTCCGAGCAGATTGCCTCGATCACGGTGGCATAGGTCTGACCGACCTTGATGTCGAAATGCAGGCCGGTCGAGGCGGTCACCGCGTCGAACACCGGCTTGAAATCGGCCCTTGTGCCATCCTCGGTGCCGCCATCGGCAGGCACCAGCATGACGCGGTAGGGGTTGGCGGCAGAGCCATCGGCTTGTTGCGCGAAGGCTGCGGTGATAGACATCGCAGTTGCGGCTGCAGCCACAACGAGGGTCTTGAGAAGGGACATGGTTTCTTCCTTGGTTTGCGTTGAATGACTGGGGAGTCAGGGTTGTGGCCGCACCCAGGTTAAGGATGCGGCAGGATCGGCCACCGGCACCATGCCGAAGGTCGAAGGCGTAAGCGCATAGGCCCTGCGAGGGGCGACATGCGCTGTCTTGGTGCAAACTGCGATCGCCGCGAACGCGCACTCATTTGCCTTGGGTCTGCCCGTCACTGCGACGGAATATCGGCTGCGTGCGGGGGACATCTGCAATCTCCGAATCTGGTAATTGAGACATCTAGACGACTTGTGCGACACTTGCGTGACACGACCCCGAAACCTTACTCGGCGCGGCGGATTGTCAGCGCCAGCACCGGCAAAAGAACGACCAAAAACAACACCGTATAGGCCGCAGCCACCCGGATTTCGAGGTTGAGAAAACTTTCCAGAAGGCCCACCCCCACCGGGTGGCTGCGCGCCGAACTCAGGAACAGAGAGCCGTTGATTTCGGCAAAAGACATGATGAAGGTCATCGACCACGCCAAGAGAATCGAATTGCGCAGGTTGGGCAGGATCACGCGGGTGAAGATCATCCACTCCGACGCCCCCAGCGTGCGCGCCGCAGCCCCCAGCGTGGCCATGTCAAGCGCCAGCATCGCCGTCATCACCGGCCAGACAACAAAGGGGAAGGTCCAGACCAGATGCGCCAGCAGCAGGATCGTCCAACTGCCGATCAGGTGCGGATAGGCCAGCACAAGCCCCATCGCGACGATGATCGGCGGCAGCACGAGCGGCATCGCCATCACCGCCTTGATGATGGTCTGGCCGCGTTTGTGATCCTGCGCCAGATAGACCCCGAGCGAGACGCCCAGAACCAGATTGATCGCGCTGACCGCCAGCGCCAGTATCAGGCTGAACAGGATCTGGCTGTGCGCCACCGGCCAGATCTCGGCATAGGCCCCCAGCGACAGGCCCGACAGGCCCCGGCTGTCCCAGCGCGCGGTGAACGATCCCACCGCAAGAAAGGCCAACGGCACCACCAGAAGCGCGGCCGGTACCCAGACGATCCCCGGCTCCACCCCGCGCCAGAGCCGCTCGATGCGCGCCGCAAGCGGTTGGGGCTGTGCGCGGCGCAACATCTCTGTGCTTTGCGCGCTCATCCCCGCGCCCCCGCCGCCCGTGCCATCCCGGCGCTCTCGCCGTCCTTCAGCAGGGTCAGGTGCAGTATTTCGCCTTCGCGCAGGGCGGTATGTTTGGGCAGATCAACGCTCAATTCATGCCCCTCGGATGTCAGCCCCCGCACCCGGACACGATCGCCAAGATAGAGCCGCCGGGCGATGGTGATGGTGAAATCCGCCTGCGCGGCATTTGGGGCGCGCCCGGTATCCTCGGGGCGGAAAATCACCGGGGCCTGATCCGGACCCGTGCCGTCGCCCGCTTCGGGCAGCATGTTCACCGCGCCGAAAAAGCTCGCGACCTCGATATGGGCGGGCCGGTCATAAAGATCGCGCGGCGTGCCCTCTTGCAGGACGCGCCCCCCCGACAGCATCACGATCCGGTCGGCCAGCACAAAGGCATCGGCCTTGTCATGGGTGACCATGAGCGTGGTGATATCGAGCGGCTCCAGCATCTCGCGCAAGTCGTCGCGGATATTGTCGCGCAACACCGGATCGAGCGCCGAAAGCGGCTCGTCCAGCAGCAGGATTTCCGGCTCCGGGGCCAGCGCACGCGCCAGCGCCACGCGCTGCCGCTGCCCGCCCGACAAGGCATCAATCCGCCGGTCGGCATGTTCGGCCATGCGCACCCGCTCCAGCGCGACCAGCGCGCGCGCGTGGCGCTCACGGCGGCCAACGCCGCGCGTGCGCAGGCCGAACGCCACATTGTCGAGCACCGACAGATGCGGGAAGAGCGCGAAACTTTGAAACACGTAACCGATCCGGCGGTCAGCGGCATCAAGCGGCGTCACGTCCCGCCCGTTGAACAGCACGCGCCCGGCGCTTGGCTCGACCAGACCGGCGATGATGTTGAGCAGCGTCGTCTTGCCCGACCCGGACGCCCCGATCAGCGCCGTCACACAGCCGGGCGCAAGGCTCAGGTCGATGCCGCGCAGCACGCGCACGTCCTTGAAATGCTTTTCGATCCCTTCAAGCGTGATGGTCATCTTTATGTCTCCTTGGCGTGGCCTGCCGCGTCATGCGGTCTCGGTCCAGGATGGCCGACCAAAGGCCAGCCGCATGAGGGCGCTGAGAACAAGCGCCACAACCAGCATCAAAACCGCCATGACGGCGGCATTGGGGAAATTCAGGAACCCGGTGAATTCGCGATAGATCAGCGCCGGGAAAATCGTGATCGAGCGGGCAATCAACAGCGCCGGGCCAAAGGACGCCATCGCCAGCAGGAAGGAAAACACCGTCGCCTCGACCAGCGCCGGACGCAGCAGCGGCAGCACCACCAGCCAGGCCTGCGCAGGCCCGCGCCCACCCAAAGTGCGCGCCGCATCCAGAAGGCCCGGATCAATCTTGGCGACCGCCTCGGCCAGGATCAGCGCCGAGCGCGGGATCTGAAAGCTGAGATAGCACACCGCCAGCCCGAAGGCGGTAAAGGCCAGCCCGCGCGTGGCCTCGCTGCCCAAAAGCCACGCCTCCAGCAGCGCCAGCACACCGGCATTGCCCATCAGCACGATCATCAACATGCCATAGATGATGCCCGCGAAGGCGAAATTGATCTGGCTCAGCGCCCGCAACGTGCGTGCGCCGCTCTGCCCCCGCCCGATCCGCCAGGCAAGCGGCAGCGCCCAGAAGGAGGCCAGCGCCGAGGTGGCCAGGCAAAACAGCACCGTTTCGACAAGCGCGCGCATGAAATAGGCGTTGCCGAAGACCTTGCCGTAGGTCTCAAAGGTGATCTCGCCAGCCGCGCCGATGATGCTGACCCGCGCAACCGTGACCAGCGGCCAGACAAGCCCGAACCCCAGAACACCCAGCAGGGCAAGCGAAACGGCAAGGATGAACCAGCGCATGAAGCGATGCCTTTCACGAGGGGGGACTGCCGGGGGCGATATGACCGCCCCCGGCAAGGGGATTGGCTTAGCTGCCCGCCAGACCGATCGCGGCAAGCGCGGCCTTCACGTCGCCATCCTGAAGCACGGCCTCGGTAAAGGCGCGTTTCAGGTTGCCGACATTGGCCGCCGCATGGGGAATATCCACCGGCACCTGACGGGTGATCGCGGGGAACTGGCTGGCCATGTCCTCAGACACCGCGCTGGCGATGACCGGGCGGAAATAGGACTGCGCGATGATCGCCTGCGCCTCGTCGCTCAGCACCCAGTTGAGGAAATCAACCGCCTTGTCATGCTCGGGCGCGCCTTTGACCAGACCCATGCCAAGCGGCACTGCCGCCACGCCCTCGGACGGGATGACCACATCGACCGGCGCGCCATTGGCCTTTTCGATCAGGATGTTGCCTTCCGCGTCAACGGTGATCGCGCATTCGCCTTGCGCCAGGCGCGGCGCCACGATCTCGGTGCGGTAGCTGTGGCCGTTATCCTTGAACGCCTTGAGATAGGTGAAGCCGGTGGTGAAATCATCCGGTGCCCCGCCCAGCACGGCATTCATGGAATACATGAAAACCGAAGCCGTGCCCGACCAGGTCGGATCCATCGAACAGGCCAGACCCGCATATTTCGGATCAAGCAGATCGGCCCATGAGGTGGGCATCGACAGACCGCGACGCGCCAGAACGTCGGTGTTCACGCCGATGGCGATATTGGCGGTTGCCACGCCCCACCAGTGATGATCGGGGTCCTTCAGATCGGCGGGGATTTCGTCAAACCGCGTCGGTTCCAGCGGCGCGAGCAGACCGGCGGCCTTGGCCTCGGACGCGATATCGAGCGACCAGAACGCGGCATTGGCGATCGGGTTCGCGGCCTCGAGCTTGATCGCGGCAAGCGCGGTGCTCGACCCGTTCTTGAGATCGAGCGTCGGGCGGATACCGGTCTTGGCCTCGTAGGCCTCGACCAGACCGGCCCAGTTCATGTATTTGCTGGGCAGGTCGTAAACCGTCAGATCCTCGGCAGAGGCCGGGGCGGCAAGGGCCAGCGTAAGCGCGGTGCAGGAAAGTTTCAGGAAATGTTTCATGACGTCCTCAGTTCGCTTGATGTGGAAGGGGTGGTGGTTTCGGGCGGGCGGTTCTCGAACCGGCGATCCTCATAAACAAGGGCACCGGCGACAAAGGTCCGGCGCACGACCGGATGGCCAAGCACCGTCGAGACTTGGGCGACATCGCCCCGCAGACCGGGCAGGCAACGCCCCCGGTCCGAAAGGCCAAGCGCATCGGCGGGGCCGGCGGTGACAAGGCGGATCGCATCGGGCAGATCGGCAATCAGCCCGTCCTGCACCAGTTTGAACGCGCCGCACACCAGGGCCGGCGGATAGTAATCCGAACAGATCGCATCGAGCGCACCGGCGGCCAGCGCCTCGACAAGGTTCAGGTTGCCGCTGGCCGATCCGCCGCGCAGCAGGTTGGGACCGGCCATGCTGACCTTCATGCCAAGCGCATGGGCGCGCTCTGCCGCCTCAAGGCGCACCGGCATTTCCGACAAGCCCCCGCCCAGCGCGTGCCACGCCTCGACCCGCGCGGCGCAATCGTCGTCATGCGAGGCGATGATCAGGCCAAGTTCCTGCGCCCGCGCCGCCACCTGCGCCTCATGCGCGGTCTTGAGATGGGCGCGCGCGCGTTTCTCGGCCACCAGCCGTTCCAACTCGGCATCATCAGCATCGGTGATCTGACGGTTGAGCGCCTTGTAGCTTTCGAGATCGGCGAATTGGCCCTCGCCGGGCGTGTGATCCATGACCGAGATCATGCGCACCACCGGATGCGCCATCGCCGCAAGCGTGTAATCGGGATCGGCGGTTACTTCGTAGCGCAGGTCCACCCAATGCTCGACCAGCAGGCGCCCCGCCGCGCCATAATCGCGGATCGCGTCCATGATCGCCCCCGACAGCCGCTTGGAGCGGTTCTTGGCCTCGTCCTCGAAATAGGCGATGGCATGCAGCTTGGTGGTGATCCCCCAGGCGGCGGCGTTCTTGTCTGATTGCATCAGGCCCAGTTCGACCGGCATGCGCAGGGTGCCCGCGCGCGGCCCAAGCGCGCCGATCTCGAACTCGATATCGTCGCCATGCAGGTCGATGCAGCCGGGGATCAGCCAATCGCCTTCGGCGTCAATGACCTCGACCCCCGGCGCGGGCGCGGCCCCTGCCCCGTCGTCGGGCAGGATCTCGGCAATCTTGCCATCGTGCAGGCGCAGCGTGCCGTGTTCCACCCGGTCGGGCAAAACGATCTGGGCATTGGTGATGAGGGTCGTCATGCAACAGGTTCCTCTGTCTGGGTCACGCGGTGTTCGGCGGCAAGCTGCCCCGCCGCGATCACGATTTCACGATCCGCGAGCCGTTCGACCGCAAGGCGGTCATGCAGCACGGCGATGGTGCTGGTGCCTTGCGCCTTGAGGCTTGCCATCAGGTCGATGACGATCTCGCGCGTTTCCGGGTCAAGCGCGGCCGTCGGCTCGTCCACGATCAGCAAGCGCGGGCGCCGCATCAGCGTCAGCCCGAGATTGAAGCGCTGCTTTTCCCCGCCCGAAAACGTGGCGGGATACAGCTCTCCGTGGCTTTCGGGCAGGCGCAGCGCCTCGAATAGCGCGCGCGCCTCGGCCTCGGCGCGGGGGCGGTCATGGTGCGGCGCGGCCTCGATCATCAGATCGAGCGCGGCCACCCGCGGCACCACGTGCAGATGTTGCGCGACATAGCCGATCTCGCTGTCCAGAAGCGCGATCAGCTCGATCACCGGCAGTTGGTCCAGCCGCAACGCGGTGCCGTCGGTGCGGTGATAGACAACGCCGCCGCCAGTGGGGCGGTGATATTGCAGCACCGTCTTGACCAGCGTCGATTTGCCCGCGCCTGTGCGCCCGGTGACCGCGAGAAACTCGCCCCTGCCAAGGGTGAAGGAGACATCTTTCAACGCCTCGATCCGTTTGGCCCCCAGAAGATGCAGCACGAAGGTCTTGGACAGATTGTCGATTTCAAGGATGGGCTGTGTCATAGCGCGGAACTCACCAGAAGTTGGGTGTAAGGGGCCTGCGGGTCTTCCATGAGTTGGGCCACCATGCCGCTTTCGACGACGCGCCCGGCCTTGAGCACGATCGCCCGCCGCGCCAGAAGCCGCAGCACGCCCCAGTCATGGGTGACAAGGATCACCGTCAGCCCCAGCTCGCGCTGCACCTTGCGGATCAGATCAAGCGTGCGCGCCTGCACCGACAGATCGAGGCCGGTCGTCGGCTCATCCAGCAACAGCACCTGCGGGCGGTTGGCCAGTGCACGCGCGATCTGCACCCGCTGGCGCATGCCCGCGCTCAGCGTCTCGGTCACCACGTCCATCCGGTCGCCCAGTTCCATATGGTCGAGATGGCCATGCGCCCGCGCGCGCATCTGCCCGATATGGCGTTCGCCCGCGGCCAGCATCCGTTCGATGACATTGCCGCCCGCGCTCATCCCCATCATCAGCGCGCGACGCGGGTTCTGATAGACAAGGCCAAGCGCGTGGTTGCGCAGGTCGCGCCGCTCTTCGTCGCTGGCCTCGTGCAAAGGGCGCTGCCCGTCATGCCAGCCGCCGTAATAGATCGCGCCTGCCGTCGGCTCGGCGCGGAAATCGAGGATGTCGATCAGGCTGGTCTTGCCCGCGCCGCTTTCGCCGACAATGCCGAAAATCTCGCCGGGATAGACATCAAAGCTGACATCGCGCAGCGCCCAGACCGCGCCGCAGCGCGGGCAGACGGCAGTATCTGCCCGGTCGTCCAGCGCGCGGCAGCCGTCGGCGCAAGGCGCGCGGCCATGGCGCAACGACAGACCTTCGGCCCGGATCAAAGGGGTTGCCATGTCATATCCTCCAGATGTTCACCGCGCCGCTTGCGGCAATGAGCCGTGTCCGAGCACAGCCAGCCCATGCCGCCGCCCTGCGCCAGAAACGGGGCCAGAAAGCTGTCGGTCGCGCCGCAGAGCCCGCAGGCGCGCCCGGTCTGATCCTCGACGCGAAACGGGTGATCCTCGAAACCAAGCGGCTCGACCCGCGTGTCGGGCGGGATCGAATAGATGCGTTTCTCGCGCCCGGCACAGAAGACGAACAGCGCCGGGGACTGATCCAGCATCGGCAAATCCCAGCGCGGCACATGGGTGGGATCGAGCACATACCGCCCCTCGACCATCACCGGATACCGCCCGCCGATCATGATCTCGCCGTGGCTGACAACGCTTTCATAAAGCCGGAGCCACAGCTTGCTGTAATCCTTCTCGGCATGCATCTGCCGCGCCACCGCCTCGGAGCGCTCGAAAAACCGCAGCGCATCGGGAAAGGCCACCTGAAGGATCACGATCTGATCCTCGCGCAGGGGGGCCTCGGGCACCTTGTGGCGGGTCTGGATCAGGTCGGCGCGCTCGGGGTCATAGGTGGCGGTGGCGCCCGTCACCAGCCCCACCATGCGGCGCAGGTTGACCGCGTTCACCGTCTCGTCATCGCCCTCGTCGATGATCTTGTAGCGATCCTCGGGGCCGATCAGCGACAGCGTGACCTGCAACCCGCCCGAGCCATAGCCGCGCGCGATCGGCACCTCCTCGGAGACGTAAGGCACCTGATAGCCCGGAATGCAGACCGAGCGCAGCACGGCCAGCCGCACCGAGGCTTTCATGAACTCATCCAGATAGCCAAAGGGCCATTGCGGCGCGGTGGCGGGGGCGATGTGATTGGCGCTCATGGGGTGGTCTCCTCGAATTCGGGCTGTGCCGCCGCTTCCGGCGCAACGGTTTGCGGCGCATTGGCCGCGCTCATCCGGTCAAGAACCGAGGCGAAAAGCATGTAATGCGGCTTTTTCAGATGCTCGACAAAGCCAAGGCTTTCGACCCCGTCGCAATGATAAAGCACGAATTCGGTATCGTCGGCGGGGCCGCCCTCGGGGCTGTCGCCCTGCTCCAGACAGCCGTCGAGGATCGAGATGGCAATGGCCCGTTCTTCCTGCTGGCCAAGGGCCGCGCCAAAGCCCAGCCCAAGCCGCAGGCCGTCCTGCCCGTCTTCGGCATCATCGGTCGAGATGGCCCCGACACCGGTGATGATCGCATCGCATTGGGTGATCAGCACCTCGCCGATCCCGACCTCGATGTCCCAAAGCGGATGGCGCAGGCGCACCGGCACATGGCCCACGCGCAGCTCTGCCAAGGTCGGATGGACATGGCCGTAGCCGCGCAACGAACTGTAGGCGAGCCCGATCATCATTCCGTTCTCGCCGCGCGACAGCGCCTGAAGCCGGGCCGAGCGGGCGGGCGCCGGAAAGCGCATCGGTGCCATGGTGATGTCGGCAGGTTCCGCCCCGGTGTCGCCCTTGGGCAGGCTGACCACACCCGCCGCGCGCAGGATCTCGATCACCCGCGGCATCGGCGGCAGCGGGCGTGTGGCCTCGCCCTCTACGCCGTCCTCGGCCCCAAGCGCGCGCAAGGCCTCGGCGCGGCGCTCTTCGGGCAGTTCGGCCAGCAGCTCATGACGCAGGAAATGCAGCGTATAATCGTGCGATGGCCCCAGATACTGACCGCCGGGCACGGATTTGAACGCCGAGGACAGGCGGCGCAGCACGCGCATATCTTCCATGTCGATCGTCTCGGATGTGCCCCAGCGTGGCAGGCTGACCCGCAAAGCGCGCAGGATGAACGAGGCATGGATGACATCGCCCTCGGCCTGCACGATGGCAAGGGCCGCGAGGCGCGGCGCGTGAAACCCGGCCTCGCACATCACGCGATCCACCGCGTTGCGCTGCCCGACAAGGATCATGTCCACTTGCTGGGTGGCACTTGCCGCGCCTTCAGGTGCTGCGCGAAAGGCCCCCAGCCGCACAGCATCGAGCATCTGCTCGGCGGCCAGCATCGCCTCGGTGCCGCCCCGGACAACGGTATATCCCATCTCAGACCTCCCTTGAGTCAAGCCGCGAATGGCGCGGCAAACCGGAAACCGTGCCGCTGCCCTGATCCACCAAGAGGATGTCCACCCCCATCGGATAGGCGGCGTTGACGGCTGCGCGCGCGGCGATAAAATCATTGCCAAACCCCGCCACCGAGAAACGCCGCGTGCGCCCTCCGGCGGCCCCGCGCCCGACCCAAAATGCCGGCGCGTCCGCATCGGGCTCATCGCTTAGCCCGGTGACCGCCAGCAGCAACAGCGCGCCATCCTCGGGATGATGCAGCGTGCCGCGAGACAGCGCCGCGATCAGCACGGCACCCGCCTCGGCCTGCGCCGCCGCGATCACCGCCTCGCCCGGTGCCTGCACGAGCCGCGCGCCCACGGGCGGCGTAAACCCCGCCGCGCCGCTGCCCTCGCCCAGGTAAAGCCGCGTGCCCGCAGGCACGAAGGCGCGCAACAGCCCCGCGCAGGTGGCACCGCAGCGCAGCACCCTTCCGGGATGCGCCATGGCGGAGATGGCCGCGCGCGCAAGGGCTTGGGTCTCGAACGGATCGGGGCCGATGGAATAGACTGCGTCTTTCATGGGGTATCCTCAGCGATCGGTGGAATAGTCGTTGGCGTCGTAGGCCTCGACCTCGCCACCCTCGAAATTGATCTCGGTGGCGCGCACGGCCGCGCGCTCTTGCGCTGCCTTGCGCGCGCGCGCCGCCTCGACCCCCGCAAGCGCCGCGCGCACTTGGGGCAACAGCGTCGGGTCGGCCTCGATCCCGGCCAGAAGCGTGGCCCCGATCACCGCCGCCTCGTCATCCTCGCCCAAGCGAAGCTGGCAGCCCTGATGCCCGCCGACCTCGGCATTGGCCTCGATCGCCAGCGCCTCGGTCATGTTGAAGGGCTGGCCGCTGACCCCGTCGCGCAGCCGCAGCATGACGCGCACCCGGCGCGCGCTGCGGCGCGTGGCGGTCAGGCCGAAGCGCTCGGGCAAATCGCGAATGTCATCTGCGGCGGCATGGGCAAGCAGCTCGTGCAGCGCCGCCTTTTCGGCAAGGTCGGTGGCTTGGTCGGGCATGGTGACCTGTCTTTCTATCTGTTGTTGGTCGCCGATGAATGGCGACCCGTTGGGCACTATCTCGTCATCCCGCCCGGTGACCGGGCGGAGGCGGCACCCCTCGCAAAGGGGATAAATTTTGGAAACTGGCAGAACTCCTGCCCCCGGCGTGCCTGCGATCAGGCGGGGCGGCGGGCCTTCATATCGGGCATGGTCGGTCCTCTCGGTCGCGTTGCGTGACTGGGGAGTCAGATCGTGGTGTTCTCTTGGTCTTGCGGCGGCTCGTCGGTGGCCCAGCCCGGCTCGGCCACCGACAGTTGAATGCGATCGCCGCGAAACTGGCTGATCGCGTATTCCTGCACCTCGCCGCATTCGCGGCAGGCGTTCACCCCCTTGACGCGCAGCACCGGCTGGGTGCGCGGCATCCTGAGCGCCAGCGCATCCTCGGGCAGCGGCAGGCGCGTGGTGATCAGGCTCTCGACCCGCTCAAGCGTGATCCCGGCGGTCTCGCGCAGATGGCGGGTGAGCGAGCCGCCCTCGTAGCTGCGCGCCGCCTCCGCCGAAGCACCGGTCAGAAAATGCAGCGTGAGCGCAAAGGGCAGATCCTCGTCACTGCGCAAGGTGCGCAGCCGCAGCACAGTCGTGCCTTCGGCAATACGCAACCGGCGGGCGACGCCACCCTCAGCGCGCGCCTCATCGCGGTCAAGCAGGCGCACCTGCGCAGTGCGGCCACTGGCGGCAAGCTGTTCGGTGAACCGCGTGTCGCGCCCGATACCGTAAACCAGACCGCGCGCCAACACGCGGGTGCCGCGTCCGTGGACCCGCTCAACCAGCCCCTCGGCAATCAGCGCTGACACGGCATGGCGCAGCGTGTGGCGATTGACACCGAAGCGCGCGGCAAGCTCGGGCTCGGCCGGCAGCCAGTCGCCCTCATCGAAATTGCGCTCGATCTCGCCGCGCAGGGCTTCAGCGATCTGCGCCCAGACGGCGACGCCGGAATGTCGAACAAGGTGCGGCAAGGGTCCCCCTCCGAATCTCTACGTCACCACGTCTAGATGAGGCGTATGACGTGCTTGTGACGGGCCATCCAAGGCGGGGCGGTCGTGATGATCAAGGCCCGCATCCACTGCGTTCGCCAGAGGTGGTCCTGCTTTTTCGACCAGTTTGCAGCCCTGTTAAGGTGGATCAGGATTTAATCAGGCTGCCAGTCTCAGGCAAGACATTCACCGCCCTCAAGATCGGCGAAGATCTGAATCGCCCCGGTTTCATCGGAGACCTATAGCTTCACTTCACGCGACCATATCGAGCACGTCGCGCTGTGCATAGAATTTCTCTTCTGCCTCTGCTGGCGGGATGTTTCCGATGGGTCCAAGCAGGCGCCGGTTGTTGAACCAATCCACCCAGCCGAGGGTGGCCATTTCCAGATCCTGCATGTTGCGCCACGGACCCTGACGGTGGACCAGCTCGGTTTTGTAGAGGCCGTTTATGGTTTCCGCGAGTGCGTTGTCATATGAGTCACCGACGCTGCCGACCGATGGTTCGATGCCCGCTTCGGCTAAACGCTCGGTGTATCGAATGGACAAATATTGCCCGCCGCGATCCGAGTGGTGGACCAATCCGCTCCTTTGGACGGGCCGTCGATCGTGCAGGGCCTGCTCAAGAGCATCGAGAGCAAAGTCAGTTTTGGCTACCCGTAGTTGAAAGGGACGGCACAGAAAGGAAACGCCATGAACATCAGCACGTCCCCCAATGCGACCAATGACACCCGCCCGGCACCCGCCAAAGCAACCAAGCCCGCCACTGCAGAAGTTATCATCACCCCCAACCTGATCGCGCAATTGAGAAAAGACATCGCAAAGATCGGCACGGAAACAGCGGAAGGCATTACGAAAAGGCAGGCCATCATTCTCCTTCTGCCCGAAATCACCGCCGCACGGGCGAGGAAAGTGAACTTCAAGGTGATTGAAGCCGCACTGTAGGCACGCGGCATTCTTATCAGTGCGGCAACGATCGGCACATACTGGCGTCAGGCGATGGCAGACATCGAGGCCGCGAAACCGAAACCCCTCAAGCCTGCTCCCGAACCCATTCCGGCACCCGAGATCGATATCGCATCGCTCGAACAGACGCTGGACGATGTAAACACGCCGTCGTCCTCAATCGTGCTTCACCCGCTTGAGGACATCGATTACGAGGATGATGAAGACTTTTTGCGTAAAACGCGTGCCAGAAATCATGGCAACGAGTCGGTCGAGAAGTAGGTATTTGCGGCTGGGATGGTCATACGACTCAACAGTATCATGGGGGCGCGGACAATGGCTGCTGCGCCCCCAATGCGTTGGTGAGGAGCGCGGCGGAACATATGTTTGGCCTGCATAGGAAGCGCAGCAGGCGCGCTCTGAACATGAAGGCACTGCCTATGCAAATTGCGCAGAACCGCAACGGTGTCACCAGCACGGGATCATTGGCACCAGCCCATGAGTAGGTGAAAAGGATGCGCACTGTTCCCGAAAGCACAGATCTGGCGTCACGAGGCCGACAGCACCCCGGTCGGCGCTATCGGATTGGATATTGAACCACCCGATGAGCCATCGCCCGACGAATCGCTAAAGATCTAGAACGAGCGGATAAAGTTCGCACGCATCGTTTCTGCGGGCGAAACCGCCCCCAATCTACGCCGACGTCAAAAGCTGGAAGATCGCGACCGCACGATCCCTTTTCAGATTGCGCGCGAGGGTCACAACCGTCGATCCGTATCGGATCCGGACGCGAAACCGCCGCTTTGCCGCAGCCCGCGCATTGGCAACAGCTGCCGCCATCATTGCCCCGGTCGTGGCATTCGCAATCGCACCCATCGCTGCCATCGAGGCCCCGGCCACACCGGTTCCGCCAATGATCAGACCGGCACCGCCGGAGATGGATACCTCCTTGTCCATCGGATTGTCGATCAGCACCTCAGTGACACGCGCCAGATCATACTCATTGGCACCCTTGATGATGCTCAGCGGGGTGAGCGTGAACTCCTGTCGCTGGAAAGTCAGATAAACGAGAAAGACGAGCCCCGGAATTCCAATGGTTGGCACGATCCAGAAGGGCGTCAATAACAGAGAGAGGGCCGGCAGAACCATGATCCCCATGAATACGTATCCGGACCATGGAATCCCGTCGCCGCCAAAGCTGATGACGCGCCGCTCGCCGTCCTGGCGCAGATCATATCCTTGGTCGTATCGTGCCTGTTTTGCCATATGCGTATCTCCGGACAGTCAGAAAAGTTGCCCCTCAAGCGTGAGGTGTCAGAAATGTCCGGGCATCACGGTCCGCATCGTAGCGGATTGATGCCCGGTGAGAGTGCTCATTGCAGGACGAAAATCACCGGAACGCGGGTCTTTGCCCCATCGACCGCGAAGATTGCGACAGAACGATTGATCGCGTTCATGCCCGTGGTGTATTTCAGCGGATCGTAGAGGGGGATACCTTCGGTCGTTCCTCCTGCTCCGCCAGCAAAGGCGCGCGTGCCACTCCGCTTATGAAACTTCGGCGTGGCGGCTGCCTCCAAGGAAGCAGGATCATAGGCCACGACCGTAGAGTAAGCATCGAAGATGTCGGTCGCGTCGCCGACAAAAGTGCCAAATACCTCCTCGACCGATCCGCTGCGCTCCAACTCCAGAACACCGTAGGCCCGTGTCAGCGCATGACCTATCAGCTTCGGCGCGACAACGAGATGCCCTGCCAGATCCTGCGCGTGGTGCCGATGGCCACCGGCCATGCCGCGCTTTGCGCCGAGAAGGCGATGCACAAGGAATTGAAACAGGCACATCCCGATGCAGCCGTCGATCCTGCGGCGTGGCGGGGGCAGATCCGGGTCAAGACGGAGATCTATGATGGATCTCTGACGCCGGTGATCCTCTGCCTGCTCGATGATCTTGAGGCCAGCGCACCCGCCGCCTGAAACGGGCCTCTCTTTCCAACAAGCCCATCTGGCTCCGGGTCACGCGCCCGGAGACAGAAGGGCTTTGCCGCCGCATTAAAAACAGGGAGCTGCGCCATGACCCAGCCCAATACGACCACTTCACCCAAAGCGCCTCTTTGGCTGCCCTTCGCACATGTCCTGATCGACCGCCTGCGGCTGCATCATGCAGGCCGGGGCCACCTGATCTGCAACACCCAATCGGACGTCCAAGACGGCGAGGCCGATGATGTGCTTGGTGAGATCTTCCAGCGCTTCACTCAGGGCCAGCCGGACCCGGAGCAGCCGATCAATGCGCCTTGGGCCCCAGTCCCGGCGCGTCAGGTCCTGATTGCCTTGCGGCTCGCTGTGGCGTTCGGGTCCGAGGACGCACTGCGTGCCGCACAAGACGCGCGCGCGGTGACGATCGTGACGGATTTCGCCATCGGCGATCTGGAGCTTGTCGCGGAAGTGCTCAAATGCTGCGTGCCCAATCCGGCGTGGACGGTGGTTGCACCGCCCGTCTCAGAGGGCGCGGTCAGTGCATCGCAGGCGCAAAGATTTGCGGTTCTTATAGAGGAGGCGATGGATCTGTTTTCGCCGGCCCTTATCCTCTGCCCATTGGACGCGCCGCTGCCAGAGCATATCCGGCAAGCGGGTCTGCCACTCTGGCGACTGCCGCCCGTGACGCGCGAGATATTGGTGGCGCAGCTGCGAGCGGGCGATCTTGGCGTCGCGCTGACGGATGAAGCGGCCTTCCAGCAGGCCCTGCCGGATGACGCACGGCTGGCCAAGCTCAGCACCGCCCATGTCTGCACCGCCCTGCGCGGTCCCACCTTGCCAGACGTGAGCGCACGGCTCACAGCGATGACGCTGACCGACCGCAAAGATGTGCCCCGTCTCGAAGAGATGGCCGGCGACAGCCCTGCCCTTTTGGCGGCACGGCGTATGGTTGCCGATCTTCTGCTTTGGAAAGCCGGTCAGGTCGCATGGTCCGACCTCTCGCGCTCAACCCTGTTTTACGGCCCACCCGGAACTGGCAAGACGTGGCTGGCCCGCGCCATGGGGGCCAGCGCCGGTATCGCTTGCGTGACCGGCAGCTTCGCGGAATGGCAGGCGGCGGGCCATCTGGGCGATATGCTGCGCGAGATGCGCAAGACCTTTGCCGAGGCGCGGAGCCGCGCGCCCTCCATTCTTTTCATAGATGAGATCGATGCCGTCGGATCACGAGCCAGCCGCGACCCCCACAATTCCAACTACCGCACCCAAGTGATCAATGGATTCCTGGGTGAGATGAACGCGATCGCACTGCAAGAAGGCGTGATCGTGGTGGGTGCGTGTAACTTTATCGACCGCATCGATCCGGCAGTCCTGCGCGCGGGGCGTTTCGATCTCAAGATCAAGGTGCCGCTTCCGGATGCTGCGGGCCTCAGGCCCAAATCAGGGAAACGCGTTCTGGTTGACGCTCTGGATTCCTCTGGGTCTCCTGATCCCGGTCTGATCGATCATTTGCCCATGCGGGTCATTGCCTTCCTCACACTTCCGGGCGGTCGATTTTGGCGGGGTCGCAGTATTACCCCACCATCACCGGCCCCCGGTATTCCTCGTTTTTCGTCAACATGGCCCACAGCCCCCGCGCCATCTTGTTGGCCAGCGCGATGGCGACCAGCATGAACCTCACTGCCACCCCCGAATGGCTCGAGCTTGCCCCAGGCCTGCGCCTGCAGGTCGCACCTCTGACCACCGCGCTGATGGTCGCGGCCCGGGCCGATGCCACCATCGAGGCTTTGTCCGAAGATGCCAGTCAGGAAGAGCTGGCGCTCGCCATGGCCAAAGCCGTCGCCCGCCGCGCGGTGCTGGACTGGGAGGGCGTCGGCGACGACGCGGGCAATGTCGTGCCGGTCACGCCCGAGGGCATTGATGCGCTGCTGGAGATCTGGCCGGTCTTCGAGGCGTTCCAGACCTCCTATGTCGCGCGCGGTCTCATTCTGGACGCGGAAAAAAACGCCTTATCGCCCGCGCCGAGTGGTCCTTCGGCGGGGGCGAGCGCTATTGCGCCGCCTGCCCGCCCTTTGAGGGCCGCGAGCAAAGCTGTCCGGACTGCCCCGCAAGACTGAACCGACCTGTCACCTTTGAAGGCTGGCAGATCTGGGATTTGGTCGGCCGTATGGGCGGCCAGATCCGCGTGACCCCCGGTGCCGTGCTGGGCTGGGACATGGGCGCGGCATTGGCCCTCGCGAGCGGCTTAGGCATTGACCCCCTCATCGCCGCCGAACTGCTGCCCGGGATCGAGGCGGTGATGGTGCGCAAACTGAACGAAGAGATAGCCGGTGAGAGAGAACACGCCGTCAGGTCTTGATCTTCTTGATCACAGTGGCGCCCGGCAGCCCCGCAAAATGCTGGTCGCAGGTCAGGAGACGCGCGCCCCGCGCCTGCGCGGTCGCCAGAATGATGGCATCGGCGGTGGCCAGCTTGTGGATGCGGCACGCGTCAGCCGCGGCCAGCGCAATATCGGTGTCGAGCGGAACAACCTCGCAGACCTGCGTGAAGGCGATCACCTGATCGGCCTTGTCCTCGCCCACCTCGCGGGTGAGCCATTTCGCGAGCTCCAGCTGCACCATGGTCGGCACCAGCCACTCCGCCTGTTCCGGCAGGTCTTTTGCCACCACCTCCCCGGTGGGAGAGCCAATCAGCCACTCGATCCATGCCGAGGTATCGACAAGGATCATCAGACCCGGTCCGTGCGGTCACGGTAGTCGCTGCCCGATGCCCCGCGCGCAAGACCTTTCAGGGCCTCCCGCTCCGGGACCGGGACCAGCAGAACGCCGGTGCCCTTCGGAATGAACGCAAAGGTCAGCCCGGCTTTCCAGTGTTGGGCACTCCGGATCGCCTTCGGGATCGAGATCTGGAACTTCGAGGAGAGGGTCGCGGTCTCGGACATGATCATACCACTTGTTTATCGATGCGCCAAACGTAAGACAGACACATCCCAAATTCAAGGATTCTGATCCATGGCTGAGAAACACGTTTCCGTGCGCCTCGTTGCGGAAGGCGGCCGCCAGGTGCGCGCCGAGCTTGAGGGCGTGGGCGAAGCAGGCGCGCGGGGCTTTGGCCGTCTGTCGCGCGAGATGGATCTGGCCAATGCCCGCATGGCAGGTTTTGCGCGGCGCGCGCGGGTGGCGGCCGCCGCCGCCACGGTCGCGCTGGCCGCTGCCGGGGCCGCGATGATCCGCTCGGGGCTGCAAACGGTGGATGCGCAGGCCAAGCTAGCGGCCTCGCTCGACACCACTGTTGCCAGCATTCAGGTGCTCGAGCGCGCGGGCGATCTGGCGGGCGTGTCGATGGGTCAGGTCGAGCAGGCCACGGCGCAGCTTACACGGCGGCTGAGCCAGGCGGCGGCCGGGACTGGCCCAGCCGTGGACGCCCTGCGCCGCCTGCAACTTTCGGCCGAAGACCTGCAGCGCCTGCCACTGGATCAGCGCATCGCCAACATTCAGGAGGCGCTGGGCCAGTTTGTCCCCGAGGCCGAGCGCGCCGCTGTCGCCTCAACGCTCTTTGGCGACCGCGCAGCTCT
This sequence comes from Roseovarius sp. MBR-79, assembly GCF_053628555.1. NCBI lineage: Bacteria > Pseudomonadati > Pseudomonadota > Alphaproteobacteria > Rhodobacterales > Roseobacteraceae > Roseovarius > Roseovarius sp. MBR-79. Next base: position 40,556 of record NZ_JBRJGP010000019.1, read on the forward strand.
GGTCTTCACCCGGATCGACACGGCCACACTGCGCCAGGCGACCGAGGATGTGCTCGCCTTCGGGGTGGTGGTCTCGGACGCGGACGCGGGCCAGATCGAGCGCACCAATGATGCGATCTCGCGGCTGGGGCTGATCTGGCGCGGGGTCTCGAACCAGCTCGCCGTCGCCGCCGCCCCGGCGCTGGAGGCGGTGGCGAACGCTCTGGCAGCGGTTGCCAGCCGCACCGGACCGCTCGGCATCGCCATCAGGGCGCTCTTCGACAATATCGGCCGTCTGGCCTCCATCGCCGCCACTTTCGCGGCCCTCACCCCCGCCTGGCGGCGGCGCATCGCCTTCGCCTTCCTGTTCCCGCGCTCCAACCACATCTGAGTTTTTCATCATGGCAACCCTTGTCCTCGGCGCCGTCGGCACCGCGATTGGCGGCTCGATCGGCGGCAGCCTCCTTGGCGTCAGTGCCGCCAGCATCGGCGGCTTTGTCGGCTCCAGCCTTGGCGGTGTGCTCGACAACTGGATCGTCTCGGCACTGGCGCCCGCGCAACGCATCGAGGGCGCGCGGCTGGACAGCCTGACCATCACCGCGTCGACCGAAGGCGCGGTGATCCCGCGTCTCTTCGGGCGCATGCGCGTCGGCGGCAACATCATCTGGGCCACGGATTTCCGCGAGGAGACCAAGACCTCGCGCCAGGGCGGCGGCAAGGGCGGCGGGCCAAAGGTCACCACCACCGAGTTTCTCTACTTCGCCTCCTTCGCCGTGGCGCTCTCGGAAGGCTCCGAAGCCGGTCCCGGAGGGACCATTCTCTCCAGTGGAGAGAATGGAGGCGGAGGAGGCCCGGCAGGGCGGGGGATCACCGGTGTGGGGCGCATCTGGGCCGATGGCAAGCCGATGGACCTCTCTGGCGTCACCTGGCGCTGGTATCCCGGCGACGAGGCGCAGGAGCCCGATCCGTTCATCGCCGCCAGAATGGGGGCCGCCAACACGCCTGCGTATCGCGGCACCGCCTATGTGGTCTTCGAGGAGCTGGCGCTCTCCGCCTTTGGCAACCGCCTGCCGCAGCTTTCTTTCGAGGTGTTTCGCCCGCTGCCCGATCCCGACACCGCCGAGGGGCTGGTCAAGGCTGTCACGATGATCCCGGCCTCGGGCGAGTTCATCTACGCGACGCAACCGGTCAGGAGATTGTCCGGCCCGGGTGGGGCCACCCGCGCCGACAATCTCAACGCCCTCGCGGAGACCACCGATATCACCGTGGCGCTCGACCGGCTGCAAGCCTCGGTCCCGGGCATCGAAAGCGTCAGCCTCGTGGTGGCCTGGTTCGGCGATGACCTGCGGGCCGGGCATTGCAGGATCCGGCCCGGTGTGGAACTGCCGGTGAAGATCACCTCGCCCATCGCCTGGTCGGTGAATGGTGTCAGCCGCGCCAATGCCTTGCTTGTGAGCCGGGACAGCGACGACCGCCCGGCCTTTGGCGGCACACCGGCGGATTTCGCGGTGGTTCAGGCAATTCGGGAGATAAAGGCGCGCGGGCTGCGGGTGACCTTTTATCCGTTCCTGCTGATGGATGTGCCGTCCGGCAACACCCTGCCGAACCCGTATTCCGACAATGCCGCCGGGATCGGCCAGCCCGCATTCCCTTGGCGCGGCCGCATCACCTCTTCGCCTGCGGCGGGGGTCGCGGGGAGCGTCGACCAGACCGGCGCCGCCGCAGCACAGGTCGCGGCCTTCTTCGGCGCGGCCATGCCCGCGAGTTTCAGCCTGTCCGGGGATGCTGTCAGCTGGGCCGGGCCCGTGGAGGACTGGGGCCTGCGACGCATGGTGCTGCATTACGCGCATCTCTGCGCGGTGGCGGGCGGGGTCGATGCCTTCCTGATCGGCTCGGAAATGCGCGGGCTGACCACGATCCGCTCTGACGTGAGCACCTATCCCGCCGTGCAGGCGTTGCGCGATCTGGCGGCGGATGTGCGCAGCATTCTGGGTGCGGAAACCGCGATCAGCTATGCCGCCGACTGGTCGGAGTATTTCGGGCACCAGCCGCAGGATGGATCGGGCGACGTCTATTTCCACCTCGATCCGCTCTGGGCGGATGCCAGCATCACCTTCATCGGCATCGATAATTACATGCCGCTGTCGGACTGGCGCGACGGGTTCGAGCATCTTGATGCGCAGGGCGGCTGGCCCGCGATCCATGACCGCGCCTATCTGCAATCGAACATCGCGGGCGGCGAAGGGTTTGACTGGTTCCATGCCAGCGCAGCGGATCGCGCGGCGCAGATCAGGACGCCGATTACCGATGGCGGCGCGGACAAGCCATGGGTGTTCCGCTTCAAGGATCTGCGTAGCTGGTGGCAAAACCCGCATTTCAACGGGCCCGGTGGGGTCGAGAGCGGGACACCGACCGCGTGGGTGCCACAATCCAAGCCGATCTGGTTCACCGAACTGGGCTGTCCTGCGATTGATCGCGGCACCAACCAGCCCAATGTGTTTGTTGATCCAAAATCCTCGGAAAGCGAGGTGCCGCATTTCTCGCGCGGCTGGCGCGATGATGCCATTCAGCGGGCGTATCTGGAGGCGACCTATCTGCATTGGGGCGATCCCGCGAACAACCCCGTGTCCTCAATCTACGGCGGCCCGATGGTGCACGTCCCCGACTGCGCGGCCTGGACCTGGGATGCGCGGCCCTATCCGTTCTTTCCGGAGTTGATTGATGTCTGGAGCGATGGCCCGAACTGGCGGCTGGGCCACTGGCTGACGGGTCGGCTCGGGGCCGTGTCGCTGGCAGCCCTCGTGCGCCACCTTTGCCTCCGCGCCGGGCTGCGGGAAGACCAGATCGACGTCTCCGAGTTATGGGGCGCGGTTGAGGGTTATGTCATCACCGCGCTGGAAGCGCCGCGCGCCTCGATCGGCACCCTGGCGCGGCATTTCGGGTTTGACGCGGTGGAAAGCGAGGGCCGCATCCGCTTCGTGATGCGCGGCCAGAGCGCCCGCGTCACCGTCACCCCGGATGCTATGGTGGCGTCCTCCGCCGCAGAGGGCGATGTGATGGAGCTCACCCGCGCGCAGGAATCCGAACTGCCGCAGGCGCTCAAATGGCAGATCACCCGCGCCGACGAGGAGTACGATACAGCACAGGTCGAAGCCCGGCGCATCACCGTGGAAAGCGCGCGCATCGCCTCGGAAGCCTTCCCCCTCGCCGTCCCGCCCGAGGAGGCCGAGCGCCGCTGCCGCCGCGCCCTGATGGAGGCCTGGGTGGGCCGGGAGACGGCCGCGTTCCGCCTGCCGCCCTCGCGTCTGGCACTCGATCCGGCGGACGTGATCCTGCTCGACCACGATGGCCGCCTGACAGAGATGCGGCTCGTGTCCATCGCCGACTCCGACCTGCGCAGCGTCGACGCCGTGCGCCAGGATCGCAGCACCTACGATCTGCCACCCGGGCAGGCCCGCCCGACCACGCTGGCAACCCCCACGGTGTTCGGCGCGCCCGAGATCGTCCTGCTCGATCTGCCGCAGCTGCGCGACGATCAACCCGCGCACCGACCCTTGGTCGCGGCCCATGCCAGGCCATGGCCGGGGGAGCTGGCGGTGTTTCGCAGCGCCGCCACAGATGGGTTTGCGCTGCTGACCACATTCGGCACCCGCGCCAGCATCGGCGTGCTGGCCGCCGACCTCTTTGCCGGGCCGGTATCGCGCTTCGATCACGGCAATGCGCTGCTGGTCGATCTCTTCTCCGGAACGCTGGAAAGCGTCACCGATCTCGCCCTCTTTGGCGGGGCCAACGCGCTGGCGATCGAAACAGGTCCTAGCCAGTGGGAAATTGTCCAGGCGGGCAGCGTGGAGCTGATCGCCGCCGGGCGCTACCGCCTGATCCGTTTGCTGCGGGGCCAGCGCGGCACGGAAACTGCCATCGCCAGCGTGGTGCCATCTGGCGCCCGCGTCGTGGTGCTGGACACGACACTGGCTTCGCTACCAATCAGCGAGGCTGATCTGGGTCTGCCATGGAACTGGCGCATCGGCCCGGTCTCAAAACCCGTCAGTGATGAGACTTACACCGCGGTCGGTTTCACTCCCGAGGGCGCTGGGCTGCGGCCGTTTTCGGTAGGCCATGTCGAACAGCCCTGGCGCTTTGCCCGCAGCCCCGGCGACCTGACCATCCGCTGGGTGCGGCGCTCACGATCGCTGGCCGCCGACAGCTGGAACGCAGGTGATGTGCCGCTTGCCGAAGAGACCGATGCCTATGAGGTCGACATTCTGGACGGGTCAGTTGTCAAGCGATCCTTTACGACTGCCACGACCAGCGTCCTCTACACCGCAACGCAGCAGACCGCCGATTGGGGCGCGCCGCTCGGACCCGGCCAGACCCTTGATATCCGCATCTTCCAGCTCTCGGCCCTGATCGGCCGGGGCGCTGGGCGATCCGTCACCCTCAACTTCTGAAAGACCTCTCATGTCCGACGCCACGACCAACCTGCTGCTGCCCTATATTCTGGCCGCGCAGGCCCAGAAGCATGTCACCCACAACGAGGCGCTGCGCCTGCTCGACGGGCTGGTGCAGCTCTCGGTGATCGGCCGTGATCTGGCAGCACCCCCGACAAGCCCGGTCGATGGGGACCGCTACATAGTGGCCACGGGCGGCGCCGGCGACTGGGCCGGGTGGGATCTGAACGTCGCCCTCTGGTCCGACGGTGCCTGGCTGCGCCTGCCGCCCCGCACCGGCTGGCGGGTCTGGGTCGAAGACGAGCGTTTGCTGCTGGTTTATGACGGCGTGGGCTGGGTCGGCACAACCCCGGCGGCTCTGCAGAACCTCGCGCTGCTGGGCGTGGGCACCACCGCCGATGCCGCCACCCCGTTCGCGGCCAAACTGAACGCCGCACTCTGGACGGCGAAGACCGTGGCCGAGGGGGGGACCGGCGATCTGTTCTACACCATGAACAAGGAGGCCGCCGCCGATGATCTCGGTCTGACATTGCGGACCGGGTTCGTGACCAGGGCGCTGCTGGGGCTCTTCGGCTCGGACAGGCTGCGCCTCGCGGTCTCCCCCGATGGCAGCACGTTCTTCGACGGGCTCAGCATCGACAACGCCACCGGCATTGCCGACCAGCCGCAACTGCCGCGCTTCAAGGCCTGGACCAACTTCGACAATTACGTCGGCGTCGGAACCTGGACGAAGATCGGCCTCAACAACGCAGACTATAACGATCAGGGCGTGTTCGACGCCGCCACCAATCTCTTTACCGCGCCCGCCTCCGGCACCTACCTTTTCGGCGCGACGCTGCTCTACAAGATCAATGCCAGCACTTCGGCCCGGATGCGCGGGCGGCTGGTGCTTAATGGAGCCACGGAAATCCGTGGCTCCTTCGGTGAAATCAGCGGCGGCCACGTCTCGCTCGCCACCGCCCTCTGGCTGCAGACCATGGTGCCTCTGACCGCGGGCGATACCGTCGAGTTGCAGGGGTATTTCCGTGCGCAGGACGGGTTTTTCGCGGCCGATCAGACGTCCTTCTGGGGCTGCAAGGTCGGCTGAGGCACCCCGGCAGAACCTTGTTTCACACCAACACCAGACCCACGACCAAAGGATATCACCATGACAGAACGCACCTCATTGCTGCAGGAGGTCGGGCAGGTCTTTCGCGACAATGGCATGACCGCTGCCGTCACCGCGCTGATCGGCGGCATCCTGGCCATCGCCGCCACCGTCACCCGCAAAGCGTTCACCAACGAGGCGATGCTGGACCGCCTCGACCGCGAGCTCAACGCCGAGCGCGACCGCATCGACAAACAGCGCGCCGAGGACCGCAAGGTCGATGCCGACCGGCTGGAGCGGATCGAGACCGATATCCGCGCCATGCGGGACGTCATGTTTGAAGCCTTCCAGCGCGGTCGTGCTGACTGACGCGCCACCAACTCACAAACCAATCCGTCACCCGACCCGCCCCACAGGCGGGTTTTGCATGCCTGGAGGATCCCCATGCCGACAACGACCTATGCCCATTTCCGCGACGTGCCCGAAAGCGTCTGGCGCTGGCCCAGCTTTTCGCCCGCCGAGATCGCCTCGCGCGATGCCGGTGCGATCAGGATCAACACCGAAGCCATGGACAAGCTGCAGTCCCTGCGCAACCGCCTCGGCAAGCCGCTGATCGTCCGCTCGGCCTATCGCAGCCCGGCGCATAACCGCGCGGTCGGCGGCGCAAAGGCATCGAAGCATATGGAAGGCACGGCGTTTGATATCGCCATGTCGAACCACGACCCCGTTGTCTTTGAGGCGGCTGCAAGGGCGGCGGGGTTCCTCGGCTTCGGGTATTACCCGCGCTCGGGCTTCATGCATATCGATCTCGGGCCCGCCCGCAGCTGGGGCGATCCCTTTCCGCCCCGTGCCACACCGTTTGTGCCGGAAATCCCGCCTGCCCGTGAGGTGCTGGCCGACAGTCGCACGCTCAAGGGTGGTGGCGCGGCCGGGGTGGCCACGGTCGGTGCGGCCGGGGTCGAGGTGGCGCAGCAGGTTCTTGCCGAGACGCAATCCGCAATTCTGCCACTGGTGCCTTATCTCGATACCCTGCGCTGGGTGTTCATTGCCCTGGCACTGATCGGCATCGCCGTCGCGATCCATGCCCGGATCGATGACTGGAAGCGGGGCCAGAGATGATCGGCTGGATTGCCGCACTCCTTGCAAGCGGCCCGGCGCGCAAAGCGCTGGGCCTGATGCTGGCCGCCCTCACCATCGTCCTGTTTCTGCTGAACCTTCGCCGCGCCGGGGAGCGCGCCGGGCGGCTGGCGGAGCGGCTTTCAACATCGGAGAAGAGCCATGAAATTCAACGCCAGATGCTGGAAGCCGCCAGCCGCCGTCCTCGTGACCCTGATGCTCTGGCTCAGCGCCTGCGCGACGGGCGGTTCTGATGCCCAAGTGGCCTGCCCGCCGGTGGTGGAATACAGCGCAGCCGAACAATCGCGCGCCGCCGCAGAGGTGGGTGCACTGCCGGAAAACGCGATGATCGTTCGGATGCTGAGCGACTATGCCGTCTTGCGCGACCAGGTGCGGGCGTGCGGGTGAAAGACGGGCCGGGCAAGCAAAATGCAGGAAGCGGCAGACGCCTCGGTCGCAGCGTCACGCCCGGCCCGGTTCATTGGCTTACGGTTTCAAAGAGCAGCAGGGCTTCGCTGCCCTCTAAGGATCCCACAGGGCGGGACACCTGTCGCGCGCCGAAATGGGCACGATCGTGCCCCTCGGGAGAAGGGTTAAGCGTGGCCCTGCACATTGACATCGGCCCGACTCACAGGCCACGTCTGCCGGGTCCACATTAAAACGAATGTTGAGCTTGGCAGTGGTCCCCTACTGCGCCCGGGGCTGGCCGCTTTGGAGAATGCCGCGCGACGGGGCGACCGGCGGTGATGCGCAGATAGCGGAGTTTGCAAAGCCAGAGTGATTTCCAACAACGCCCTTTCTGTAATCATATATTGAGAGCTGGTTGAGAGCCTACCTGCTCCATCCCGGATGATCACGTTTCTCCTCGGCGATCCGCCCTCTTCATGGCAAGATCGGTCCTGAGAGACATTTGGACGGAGGCGCGGACAT
>NZ_JBRJGP010000020.1:0-44077 GCF_053628555.1 Roseovarius sp. MBR-79
TTCAGTGTATCTGCTTGTCTTCATTCGAATTCTCCTCGTTCATCTTGCCGAGAAAATTCTACTTTTGAAGCCCCTTAATTTCGGGGGGGATTACCGCTCGATCTCGCGCATCACCGCGTCGCTCGGTTGATCGTCCTCATCGGGTTCATCATTGAGCATGCTTCGAGGCTATGCGGCAGGGCTGACTCCAATCAAGGGAGTTCACTACCCCTGAGGGGTTTTTGCCTCCAAGGGTCGGCATTAATGTGGTCTTAAATGTGGTTTGTAATCAGTTTTTCCTCATGATTATTGTTTATTTTCAAATGTCTAAAGGGATTTTTTGGCGGAGGGGACGGGCCTGAAATCTAACCTTCTCCACCCCGCAAACCACTGATTTTATTGTAGTAAATTACACCTCACTTCAGCCTGTGGTTTTGCACCGAGAGTTTTGCACATCGCGATGCTGACATGGAAGAGCGGCATCCACCCTATCTCCTGCCTTCAAGTTTGTTTTGCAGCAGCAACGTGCGCTTCGGGCTGCTCTTCTACTAGGGGCTCGGCGACGACCAAGTCAAATTCCTCTCGTCCGTTCACCTTGTCGACCAACAATTCTCTTTCGGTCCGTATCGCTTCTCCCCGAGCAGAAGGGTTGCGCACTACAGTCAGTTGGGCTTGATCGCGACCTCCTTCGCTAAAGCTGATCCGATATATGAAGTATCGTTCACCCAGGTTGTTTGCGGCTAGCCATTCATTGTCCGAAAATCGAACACTACCGGACTTTGTCTCGATAAAACGGCTGACCAGTTCGATTCTTGTTGGATTCTTCAAGAATGCCGAACGATCCCCTTCGCTGTCAAAAGTCAGATAGTCACAGCCAAAAGCCCTTGTGCCCTGCAAGTGGGCAACCAGCTGGGGCCATCGGCCGTTGGCGCGTTCGAACGCTGCAGTCCAATGCTCCGCATCCGCCGCACGGTGTGGGTCAGTACCATTTGGACTTGGGACGTGACCTGTAGGCCCTGAAACGCGTAGCGTGCGCCGCGGGAAAGACGCGCGCTCCAACGATGTATTGTTCTGCGGCTGACGCTCTTGAACAGTCAACTCGACCTCGGACGGTTTGGCTCCACTTTGAACCTCGTCCGGGTCTGGCCCCAACTCGTCGTTCCCGCTATCCGCAGAGGATGAAGCTAGCCCACCGCGCGACTTGCTCGCGGCCGCTGCCGGCCCGGCAGCCAACGTCTCCGCATCCACGTCAGGTGCAAACGGAGAGACAAATGCGTGATCGATGCCTCCGATCAATGAAGCAAGTTCTTCCTCGCTAAATGAAGGTAGGGCGCGTTGAAGATGGGCGCGACGCAACGCGTCCGTAGAAGACGCCAAGAAAGGCATAAAATCTGCGCCGCTTTGTAGTTCAAAAAGCTCCGCAAGCCCATCCGCCACTGCATGGCATCCGAGATCCATCAACTCTTCAAAGCTTCTGGTGCCGTCGACCGTAATGATCAATGTGTCACCATCGAAGCTGTGACGCCATGGGTCCAATTTCTCGACGATCGTCGCGCCGTTGATTGACAGCTCCATCTCGGCATGAGACGCGACCTTAAGCTGAACTGCTTCTAGGCGACGTAGATGAGTGCCGTCAGGAGATAGCGCTTTGCGCAGGGCCGCTATGTAAGGCCTCGATAGATCAAAGCGTGACCGCAAAGTGATGGAATCGCCCTCAACAACCTCATCCACGGAGTAAATCCTGAGATTGAGCGCATCCTTCTGCAGTGTGGAGACGCCGAAACGCGCCATCACCTGTTTAGCATTCCGACGAGACGGTAAATCGAGGAGTCGCAGGTGGGACTTTGCAACGGAAGGAAAGTCATCACGCTGGGCGTAAAGAACTCCCTCCCGTTCAGCCCAAACTCGGCGTCCTCCAAACTGGACAGGTAGTTTCCCTTCTGCACGAAATGTAATTCCGTCCACTCCCCCACGCTCCGGGTCGAACGTTTCTCGTTCCAAGATCTGGAGAAAAAGTCTGCTCCCTATCTCTGGCTTGATCTGCCGTGCTGGAAGTGAAGCAAGAAGCCGATACACCTGTGATTCGGGGAGGTCATCCAGATTTCGCACCACGCCTGCACGCTCAAGGCCTCTTCGCCAATGTGCCTTATCGAGTCCGAATTCTATCTCGCTAGTCGAACTGCGTGCACGGGGTGCCTGGAATAGTGCGGAGAGAACCCCCGGCTCGATCATCGCGTCTCTTGGAGCATAGCGCAGTCCGTCTTGGCAATCGAGCCATGCACTCGTCTGGATATCGAGATGAACCGTGTTGGGAAGAGTTCCCGGATATGCCCGAAACTTTGATAAGCCATTTTCTCGAGCTTCCAACCTGATGCTGAAAGCCGGAATGGGGGCAAGTGGATCAAGCCGAGGATCATGAGCGAGCCATGCTAGAATGGCCTCGGCTGGTGCATCGCTGAGAATACGTTCAAGTCCGTCGACGGTGTCATGAGTTGCATTGACCGTGTAGCCCCAAGAGAGATCCGATCTCTTAATCTCTCTTGAGGTTTTTCCGTCGGTGACCTGAAAGTTCTCTGGTACCGCGTCAATCACCGATTGACGCCATTTGACAGGCAGAGGCCCGTTTATCTTTCGCGGCCAAGGATTAATGCCAAGCCATATAAGGAACTCGACCAAATCATCAGGCTCTTCGTCGAAGCCATTTTCAAGTGGGGTGCCGATGAGGAGTTCGGGCTGACCAGGATACAGAGCCGCCGTGGTGCGTCCAACTATTCCGTAATCCTCAGAGAGATGGACGGTTGTTATGTCGCGCCATTGTCCCTCTTTGCATCGTACCCGAAAAACCCCTTGAGGCGTGTTTCGGCCCCGGTCATGCAGAGAGTAGACGGTGGCCAAAAAACTCGCTTGCAGATGGTCGGGGTTGCTTCGCTTCTTCCTCAGAAGATCCGTTACTCTGCTGCGAAGCGCCGCGATGACGGCTTCTGCGCTGTACTCGACGACACGGAACCCTTTCAGCGAGTGGATTTTGTCGCGGACGACGTTTCCCGATGCCTCAGCCAGAAGTTCGGTCCAAAGCTCTGGATGGATGAAGCGCGCGTTCGCCCATTCGGGAAGCCCGTGTCGTTTGGCTTCGTCGGAGGGAGGGGGAAATGCCGTGGCCGTCGATGACATTTCCTTGCCTTTGATGTCGACCAACAAACGCCGATCATGTTGGTCTTCCGGAAAGGCTTTCGCGATACCCACTATTGCCTTTGCGCGCTCGGAGAAACTGAGGTCTGCGTCCCGAAGTGTATTTAGAATATCTTTCGTGCTCACCATCGGCACACCCAGTTCGTGCCTCAGGAGCACCTCTGCAGCGGTTGAACTGACGCTGGCGAGTTGGCCGAAAAGTCGTGCTGGCAGGTATCCAGCATAATTTATTGGACCAATTCGTGCTTTGTCGGGTTTGCGCCAAACACGATCCATACTCCGCACGATGGGTAGATCTTTTGCCCGCAGCCATGCGGCCTCTGCGACTGGTTTCAGCGCGTCTGGAAATTCTTGATGCGCAATAAGCCAGTCCAACGGTTCGGCAATGCGGCCCGTTTTGCGGAGTTCGGTGAGCATCTCGGCGTGTAAACGACCAAGAGCTCGCAGAACCTCGATGTTGTGCTGCGAATCTTCATTGATCGTCTTGCGGCTAGAGTCGAGTTCCAGTGTGGCGTGGAAGAGGCCTGAGAACGGTAGCGGCAGAGAGGTTGGGAAGAAGCTGTGCAACTTGCCAGGCGCGTTCGTTTCACCAGACCTTATGGCTATGGCGAGTTCAAATTCCCGTACGTTTTCTCCCTCTCCAATAGTACCTACTCGTTGCCTGACAATCCAATCTTGAGTGCTGGCCTCCGAACCACATTCGAGCAACAGCGATATATCGCCGTCGTCTTTCACACCCTTTGTCCATCTCTTCTCATCGTAGTTGGGCAGTCGAATGCAGATTTCGTCCAACGCTCGGACGAACAAGAGAAAGCTAGGCTGGAACTGAGTTGCTTGCTCAATGACTCTCTTCAGTGCCTTGGTGCTGCCGAGAGGTGCGGCGATAACTGTGTCGTATCCATCTTCTCGAAGTCTACGGGCATGCTGCAGAACCGCCTGCGTGCCGCATTCACCTAGTGAGTCCAGTTCCGCACCGGTGGCGGGAAAAACAAGCAATGGCGGTAAGTTGGGATTCTCTCCGCTGAAGCTGGCAGCAATCTCAGCGTTCTGATGAGCTAGTTCAGCAACCACGGCGCGTGCATGGGTCCGCGAGAACCCCAACTCAAGCACACCACTGCTGATGATGGGGGCCTCAGTCCAATTCAGGATCGCACGAAACCCTAGCCCCTTCGCGCCGATCATGCGCGCCGCGCGCGTTAGCTTGTCGCTGGTGTGTGCCGTCATCAGGGACGCGACACCACCTCTCCGGAACGGCTGCCCGGTGTTGGCGACGTATAGTGCATCCTGCGTCACCTCGATTAGGACTCGTCCTAATCCACCCATCTCACTTGCTGCGTCGGCCGCGTTTTGAACAAGCTCCAGAAGCTCGCGACCAGCATAGTCTGCCGTGGTCTGCTTTTCGGTGCGTGAATGCCCTAAAAGGAAGGCGGGTTTCTCGAGGTACGCCTTGCACGTAGATTTCAGCTCAGCTGCAATAAACGTAGCCCAAGCCTCGCCTGTCATGTGCGTTTCGTGCGCTCTGGCGCTGATCTCTTGGTTCACGGACATTGAGTGCATCTCAGGCCGCGCCGCATAAGACTGTTTTCATTTAATCTGTTGCCAGAACTTACACTATTCATTTGCTCGCCTAACGTTTGAATCTATCACCGCGAACAGGACGGTTAGCCGATTGCTTCCTTGATCGTCTTTCCATCACAGGGCCTGCGCCAGCTTTGGGGTCCGCTGCAGTTTCCATCCTTGACGACGCCCCCGGCCACACTGGAGCTGCTGAAGAGGTGATCGCGCGAAAAACGATACAGGTCCGGGTCACTGTCCGGGACGAGGACCCCTTGCCGAACCAGACGGTCGCGCTCCTCGCGATCCCGCTTCACACGAGGGGAGCCTTCCCGCATCGCCGTCGAGCCCTTGCGGACAAGGAAGCCACCGGCATCGGGGCGGCCATAGGCCTGAGCCTTCTGCGGACGCATTACAAACCAATCGTTCTCGCTCATGCATTTGCTCTTTCGTTCTGTCTGAATACTGGCAGAGCACAGAGCGTGTTCACCAGTCGCATCTGCTCGACCGTCTCGCATTTCGCCGCGCGCAGGCGCGGCGCGCCGAAGACCAGCGCCAGCCCCTTGGCGCGCGAGACCGCCACGTTGATGCGGTTGAGGGAGAACAGAAACTCCATCCCGCGCGGCGATTCCTCGGCCGATGAGGCGGTCATCGAGACCAGGCAGACGGGCGCTTCCTGGCCTTGGAACTTGTCCACGGTGCCGACGCGAATGCCCTCGGGCAGCGCGTCACGCAGGGCGTTCACCTGTGCGTTGTAGGGTGCGACGACGATGATGTCCGATTGCCGCATGGAACGCGTGGTGCCGTCCTTCTCGGTCCATGTGCCCGTCAGCAGTTCATGAGCGGCAGCCTGGATCGCCACGACTTCCTCTGGCGCGATCTGGGCATTGCCCTCATGCCGGACCGGCACCCAGAACGCACCCGCTGCCGGGAACGACGTGCCGGTCACAGCCTGACGGGCGGTGTCGGGGTGGCTGGTCAGTCGCCCCTCATAGACCTGATCGGAAATGAACCGGCAGACGTCTGGGTGCATCCGGCGCGAGACGGGCAGGAATATACCCCGATCCGGCGGCACCGTCGCATGATCGCCCAGCATCCAGTCGAGACAGGATAGGTTCGCGGGGTCCGGATGCGCCCCTTGAATCACCTGAGGCAACTGGCGCGGGTCGCCGACCAGCACGATGTTGCGCGCAGCGCGGCCCATGGCCACCATGTTGGCAAGGCCGACCTGTCCCGCCTCGTCCACGAAAATCCAGTCAAAGGCCTGCTCGAACTCCGGGCGCGCAAAGAACCAGGCGGTGCCGCCGATGACATGGGCATGGTCCAGCGCCGGATCGTCGTTCGACGTGGCGCGCGTGATGCCAGTGAAGTCGTCGGGATAGCCGTCCTCACCCATACCGACCTTGTGGGCCAGTTCGGCGTTTTCCAGAGTGATGTCGGGGTCGTCCTCTTCCAGCGCAGCAAGGCAGCCCATCAGCACGTTGCGAATGGCCTCGTGACTGTTCGAGGCCACGCCAACGCGGTGACCCTTGCGCACCAGCGACAGGATCGCGCGCGCGGTGACGTAGGTCTTGCCCGTGCCCGGTGGCCCCTGGATCGGCAGCACGGTGCCATCCATCGCGGCCACGACGGCAATCGTGCCAACAACCGGTTCAGCGCCCTCCAGCAGGTCAGGCTTCGCACCGGTCGTCAGGCGCGGTGCCGCGCGAGACAACAGATCGTCGACGGCCGTGAATCGGCGCGGCCCGCATTGATCGGCAATCACATCCCGCAGGGCGGCGGCGATAACGTCGGTTTTGAGCGGCCAGTCCGGGTGGAGCGTCAGACGGTCCGTCAGAAGATGCCCCTTCGCTGTCCCCGCCTTGAGGGTAATCTCGCGCGCGGCCCGGTCCAGAGCGGCGATGCTGATCGTGGCGGGCGGCCCGTCGAACACCGGCACTGTCGCCGATCTGCCGCTGCGCAGTTTCGTCTCTTGCGGCGGGAAGCGATAGGTGCGTGCCATCGAGCGTTTCACGGGTTCCGCCGCGCCCACGGCTTCGAGCCCGGCAAGGGCGTCGAGATCGTCGATCAGATCATCCTCGTCCTTGGCCGCACTGTCGAACACCGCCCATTGTGCGGGCTTTGCCTCGCGCTTGTGGAAGAGGCCGAGGTCGAAAAGCATGTCCTGCCGGTCTTGCGGCAAGCCCGAGGCGGCGAGGCCCGCGCGCAAGGCCTGCCTGTCGGCATCCTCCTCCACCTCCTTGTCAGCGGCATCGGGGGCAAGCACCGGCGAGGGGCCATCTGGTCGCACGCCCACCAGCCAGTTGCGCAATTCCTCGGTCGAGATGCAGTCAACGCGATTGTAATCCTCGATCTCATCAAGGATCTGCTGATCGCCGGTTTCGCGCCACCGTTCATAGGCCACGACCGAGCCGCCGGCCGTCTTCACCTCGCCGTCGCGCTTGAGGTCATAGAAGGCCTCCATCGACTTGATGGAATAATTCGGCTCCGACCCGATCAGCCCGCCGCGCACGACGGCGAAGAGATCGACAAAGCGACGTTCGCGCAAAAGCCGGTCAAGGAAAGACTCGCCGATGCCGTATTTCGTGGTCAACCGCTTGAGCGCGGTGATTTCATAGGCGGCATAGTGATAGATGCGCGCGCCCGGATATGCCGCGAGGCGGGCGCGGAAGAACTCCATCAACTCAGACAGCGCCCGCGCCTCGGCGGCATGGTCGTGCGCCCAGAACGCACGGAACTGACCGTCGCACCAGACGCCATGCAGATATTCCAGACCGCCCTCAAAATGCGGATCGCCTTCGATGTCGTAGAACAAATCGCCCGGCTGCGGCCCTGGCAGAAGATCGAACCCTTTGCCCGGCTCCGGCGTGCGCAACTCATGGGCAGGCGGCCCTTGCTTGCGGGCCTGTTGCAGGCGGGCCTGCGTGACAAGGCGGAGGCGCGTGTTTTCCGCCATGCCGCGGATCGGATGATCGAGGCTGGCGAGGGCTTCCATGGTCTGGATACCCGCTGCTTCCAGCTTCTTGACCTGTCCACGGCTGACGTTGGCGACATTGAACAGGCTGTCCTCGGCTTGCCAGACATCGGCGCAATGATCGCCCCAGCGGCAGAGGCTGCAATCGGCGCAGGGCACGGGGCGTGTCGGCTGCGGATCGGCGATGAACCCTTCAAGCCGCGCGCGCGCCATGCGGGCATAGGCGGCATAATCGGCCAGCCGCAGCGTCGCACGGGTGCCGTCGCCCAATTCGACATGGGCGAACTCCGGTGCCACACCCTGAATCTCGGTCAGCAGGTCGGAATAAAGCACAAGTTGCAGCACATGTTTGGGGTGCGGCCGGCGCTTCAGTTTGGTGTCGGCCACCTCATAGCTGAACGCCCCAAGCGCCGAGGGGCGATCGACTCGTTCCAGGAAATCCGACCAGCCACCCCAGTTGCCTGACAGGAAAGCGCCCTGGAACACGACATCGGGGCCCGCCGCTAGCGCCGCACGGGTGGCTTCGGCATTCTGTGCCAGATCGCCGTGCGCCACCTCCATCACGTCTTTGCCCGATGCTTTCAACCGCCCCAGATGCGCCGCTTCATGGGCATCGCCCTGCTTTTGCAGAAGTGCGGCGTCTTCGCTGTCCTCGCGCGGCTCGGGGCCGGTGCCGCGCATATGCGCCAGATCGAGGGTCGTCGCGTGCGCGCATCCCATGAAGCGCATGAGATCCGAGGCGGACAGGAAGGTGCGGCCGTCGAGGGTCCTCATTAATGCTCCAATACTTGCGACACCCGATCCCCGAGGGAATCACCTCGACAGACCGCAAGTCCATCAATAACTTAGGATGGTGTCAATTTCTGGCATGGAGGTCAAATGTCTTTCGCCAAGGCCCAGGATCTGATCCGTCTTGCCCGGATGGCCGCCGCGCGGCGCGGGGGCATCAGCCTTGAGGATATCTGCACCGAATTCGACGTCTCGCACCGCACCGCGCAGCGAATGACCGAGGCGCTGGAAGGGGCCTTTGCCAATGTCACGATCACCGATGCCGAGGATCGCCGACGCTATTGGCGGCTGGCGGCACCCCCGCCCGAACGGCTGCAACCGCGACAGGAAACCACCGTCGAGGCGCTGGAAATCGCCGCACGCACAGCCCGGGACGAGGCAAGACTGCGCCATGCCCGCGCGCTTGAGGATCTGCGTGACGGGCTCTTGGCACGGCTGACCCCGCGTGATGCCTGCCGGTCCGAGGCCGACGCCGAGGCGGTGCTGGCGGGGCTCGGCCAGGTCATGCGCCCCGGTCCGACCGTCGCCCTGCGACCCGAGGTGACGGAGGCGGTGATCGAGGCGCTGCGCGGACCGTTTCGCCTGCGCGTCACCTACGGATCGGCGGACGCGGTACCCCGGATGATCGAGCCGCACGGGCTGCTGCTCGGGCACCGCAGCTACCTTGTGGCGCGGCAGCCCGCGCGCGGCGAGACGATGCTGAACTTTCGCATGGACCGGATCCATGCCGCCGAAGTGCTGGACGAAAGCTTTGCCTTCGCGCCGGGGTTCGACCTGGGCCAATACGCCGCGCAAGCCTTCGGCGTCTATCAGGACCCGGCGCAATACGGCGAGGTGATCTGGCGTTTCGTCCCCGAGGCCGCCGGGCGCGCCGCCGAATTCCGCTTTCACCCAACACAGGTTCTGGAGCCGCAGGATGACGGAAGCCTGATCGTCCGGTTCAGCGCGGCGGGATGGCTGGAAATGGCCTGGCATCTCTATCAATGGGGCGACAAGGTCGAGGTGATCGCGCCGGAGGGGCTGCGCGCCCTCATTGGCGGCTATCGGCGGTCGGATTTCGACGCCTTGCCGTGAACAGAGTTTCTGGAAGGGATTGAAGGATGACGGATGTTCTCGACCATGCCGGCCTGAAAGCCAAACAGCGCGCCATTCGCGCGGGTTTTCCCGAAACCATGGGCCTGCGCGCGCATCGCGCGATCAGCTGGATCGGTCGCGCAGAGGCATGCGGCGAAGATGACGACGCCCGCTTCATCTTCCTCTGGATCGCGTTCAATGCCGCCTATGCGGATGAGCGGGAATTCCAGTCGGCGGTCCCCGGCGAGCGTGCCGCCTTCGTCGACTATTTCGGCAGGCTGGTGGCGCGCGACGAGGGGCGACGCATCTACAGGGCGCTGTGGCAGCGGTTCTCGGGGCCGGTGCGGATGCTCATGGAAAACCGCTATGTCTTCAATCCGTTCTGGCAGCATCACAACGGAATCGACGGGTTCGAGGATTGGGAAGAGAAGTTCAGGGCCTCGTCGCGCAGCTTCGCGCAAGCGTTTCAGGCGGGCGACAGCGTCCGCGTCCTGAGCTTCGTCTTCGACCGGCTCTATGTCCTGCGCAACCAGCTCGTCCATGGCGGGTCGACCTGGAACAGCGGGGTCAACCGCGCGCAGGTGCGCGACGGCGCCGCGATCCTCGCCTTCCTGATGCCGGTCTTTGTCGATCTGATGATGGTCAATCCGCAGGCGGATTGGGGGCGGCCTTTCTATCCGGTCGTCGAATGAGGCGCACGAGGCGCGTGTCGCCGAACGGATTCACCGGTCGGGTTTCACCTGAGCGCCTGTCATCCGGATATCAATCTGCGGATCTTCCCATTTCCCGGCCACCGTCAACCATCGTTCGATTTCCTCACGAAGGCCGGGCTCGTCGGACTTGAGGTGGAATGTGTAGAGGCGATTGACGATGTCGCGCATCAAGGCGCGCATTTCGTCGTCGTCGATGCGGGAGACATCTTTCCAGGGGATCCGGTTGCCGTCGGCGTCAATGACGGTAACATCGCTCCCGTCGCCGGTTCGGCTGGTGGGCACCTGTCCGGCATGCAGATCTTCGAGCCGACTATTGCGAACGCAGATTATCGCCATCGCCTTGGCGAGGTAAGCCGCAATCCGCTTTTCATCTTCCTCATTCATGAGGCAAGCATATCGGCGGCAAGGTTCGGCAGCCAGCGATTCATCATGATCACCCGGCCTTGCAGCCCCAGAAGGACGTCTGCTCGGCCGCGAAGAAGCCATCCGCGACCCGGAAATACCCTTGCAGCTCGACGGTATCGCCCGCAGTGAGCGGCACCATGGTCTGCAGCCAGAGCGCGGTGGCGAGCGAGACGTGGCTGCCGCTGGTCTCGCCGAAGGAGCCGCGGATTTCCGTCGTGCCGTTCAGCACCAGCCGTCCGCGCATGCGGGCCGTGGTGCTGGCGTTGACCTTGTAGAGCAGCGTCGCGCCGAAGAGGTAGGTGCCGTCTGCGGGCGCGACGAAGCGGTTGTTGGCGGCGTCGAAGGCGCCCTGATCGTTGTAGTCGGTGTTGTTGATGGCGATCTTGGTCCAGGTGTCGACGCCGACATAGTTGTCGAAGTTGGTGTATGCCTTGAAGCGTGGCAGTCGGGGCTGGTCGGCGATGCCGGTGGCGTTGTCGACGCTCAGCCCGTCGAGGAAGGTGCTGCCGTCGGAGGAGACAGCGAGCCGGAACCTGTCCGACCCGAAGAGGCCGAGCAATGCGCGGGTAGAAAAGCCGGTCTGGAGCGTCAGCCCGAGATCGTCGCCCTCGGCCTCCTTGTTCATGGTGTAGAAGAGATCGCCGGTGCCGCCCTCGGCCCCGGTCTTCGCCGTCCAGAGCGCAGCGTTGAGCTTGGCCGAGAACGGATTGGCGGCGTCGGCTGTCGTGCCCAGCCCCAGCAGCGAGAGATTTTGCAGCGCTGCGGGTGTGGTGCCGATCCAGCCTGAGCCGTCGTAGACCAGAAGCAGATTCTCGTCCTCGACCCACGCCCGCCACCCCGCTCGGGGCGGCAGGCGGAGCCAGGCGCCGTCGGTCCAGAGCGCGACGTTCAGGTCCCAGCCAGCCCAGTCGCCGGTGCCGACGCTGCCAACGATGTAGCGGTCGCCAGCGGCGGAGCTACCGGGCGGGGTGGTCAGATCCCGGTCCTTGACGGAGAGCTGGACGAGCCCGTCGAGGATCCGCAGCGCCTCGTTGTGGGTGACGTGCTTCTGCGCCTGTGCCGCCAGGATGTAGGGCAGGAGCAGGTTCGTGGTGGCATCGGCCATGATCTATCCTTCAGAAACTCAGCGTGACGGTCTTCGGCGCGCCCCGGCCGATGCGGGCGGAGAGCTGGAAGATGCGGATGTCGAGCGTGTCGCCGGGGCCGAGCGGCGCGCCCCAATCGGTAGTCTGGTCGGCGGCAGAGTAGACCGCGCTGGTGCTGGCAGTGGATAGGGTCCGTTTCACGACCGCGCCGTCG
Source organism: Roseovarius sp. MBR-79 (assembly GCF_053628555.1). Lineage (NCBI taxonomy): Bacteria > Pseudomonadati > Pseudomonadota > Alphaproteobacteria > Rhodobacterales > Roseobacteraceae > Roseovarius > Roseovarius sp. MBR-79. The sequence continues at coordinate 11,977 of NZ_JBRJGP010000020.1, forward strand.
AGGATCTCGACCTCGTAGGCCTCGGCTTCTTCGGCAAGCGGCGCGTCGACCGTGCCCCAACTGTCGGCCGAAAGCGCGCGAGACCGCCGCGTCCAGCGGATCGTCATATCGCCCGGCGTGCGCGGCCTGCGCCATGGCTGCTCGACATGCGCGACCGAGAACGGCCGTAGCCCCACGCCCTCGGGCGTGAAGCTGGTGGCGACATAGGTTTCGTCGCTGACCGGGCGGCTGGCGGGACCGATGCGCCAGTTCCACGGCAGCCCGAGATCGGCCTCGGCGATCGGCAGCGAGGCGAGCGTGCTTTCCAGCACCACGACCCGCGCGCCTGCGGGGGCCGGGTTGCCCATGGCGCCCTCGGTGCCGCGCAGGCCGCGCAGCAGGCGGGTCAGGCGATAGCGGCCCGGCGCCAGCAGTTCGGCCGCCCCCGCCTGGACGATCTCCCAGGTTCCCGGCGCGCTCTCGATGGCGAGTGCGTTGGCGCCGCCGAACAGCGCCAGATCCGTGACGCTCTCCAGCGTGCCGGTGAGCAGATCGACGATCAGGACGTTGCCCAGATCGAAGCGCGAGACGGAGCCGGACCAGAAGTCGAACGCCAGCGCCCCGATCCGCGCCCGGCCGCCCAAACTGGTCAGCAGATCGAAGCCATCGGTCGCGGGGCTGCGGTAGACAGCCATCTCGCCCGGCCAGGGAACGGCGTGGGCCACAATGAACGGCCGGTGCGCCGACTGGTCCTCGCCGATCTGCGGCAGGTCCATCAGCACCGCCTCCGGCGGGCCGAACACGATGGCCTTCGAGAGCGCCGTGGTCCGGGCCTGCCCGGGCGGCAGATCGTAAGCCTCGCGATCCTGGCGCACGGCCTCGATGCCGCGCGCCCCGGCGTCGGCGACCGAGACGAGACGCAGATCGACCAGCCGCCCGTCATGGTCGAGCGCCACCACATCGGCCGGGTCGAGCGCGAGGCGCGAGGGTGGCAGGCGGAACGCGGCGCCCTCGCGGCCCACCCACGCCTCCATCAGCGCCCGGCGGGCGCGGCGCTCGGCCTCCTCGGGCGGCACCGCCATCGGGAAGGTCTCCGAGGCAACGCGGCCCGTGTCCACGGTGATGCGCCGCGCCTCGACGACGGCGGCGTCGTAATCCTCGTCGGCGCGCGCGATCTGCCATTTCAGGGCCTGCGGCAGTTCGGTCTCCTGGCCCCGCGTCAGTTCGAGCACGTCGCCGTCGCGGGCCCCGCTGCCTGCGTTCGGGGCGACCAGATCGTCGGGCGTGACGGTGGCGACCGCCGCCCGGCCGCGCATCATGAAGCGGATCACGCCCTCGGTTTCGACGGCATCAAACCCGAAATGCCGGGCGAGCGGCGCGATCGAGGCGCGCGGGGATTCGAGCGCGGTGATCACGTAGCCCTCGACCGCGCCCCAGAGGCCGGAGACGTCGACCATCGCCTCGGGCAGACCGGCGCGCAGGCAGAGATGGCGCACCAGCGCCGCCAGCGATACCGCGCCGAGCCGACCGGTCAGCCAGTGTCCGCGCCGCCAGTTCGCCCCGTCGGTCCAGACATCACTGAGTTCGGGGAAGAACGGATAGGGCCGCGCGTCCCAGGTCCAGGCGGCGCATTCGGGGAGATGGACCATCGGGCCACCGTAGACATTGGAGACCGGGTTGTTCGCGACCTCGCCCCAATGCAGATATGTCGCCTCGAGATAGGCCCGCTGGATGGCATCGTCGCGCCAGCCCCGCGAGAAATGCGGCACCGCGCTTTCCGCCGACTTCGGATCGACGAAGACGTTGGGCTGGTTGGTGCCCCGGTCGATGGCGGGGCAGCCGAGTTCGGTGAACCAGATCGGCTTGGATTGCGGCGCCCATGCCGTGGGCACGGCGCTCTCCACCCCGCCCGGGCGATCGAAATGCGCGTTCGACCACCAGGCGCGCAGATCCTTGAAACGAAACACCCACGGTTTGCTGGCGGCGCCGTTGGTGATCGGCGTCCTCACCTGCGCGGCGCGGTCGGCGTCGGAGGCATAGAACCACTCGAACCCTTCGCCGCCCGCGATGTTCGACTGCAGATAGGTCCGGTCGTGGATCGCGGGCCAGCCCTCGTTCGGGGGCTCGCTCGAACCGATGGCGCTCGCCCCCTCACCATCGAGATGCTCAAATCCGTCGCGCCAGTCCGAGAGCGGCATGTAGTTGTCGATGCCGATGAAATCGATGTTCGCGTCCGTCCAGAGCGGATCGAGATGAAAGAATACGTCGCCGCTGCCGTCCGCCGGCTGGTGGCCGAAATACTCCGACCAGTCGGCGGCATAGCCGATCTTTGTCGACGGCCCGAGGATCGCACGCGCATCGGCCGCGAGCATCTGAAACTCCTGCACCGCAGGATAGCTGTCGCCGTCCGAGCGGACGGTGGTCAGCCCGCGCATCTCCGAGCCGATCAGGAAGGCATCCACGCCACCCGCCGCCGCGCAGAGATGGGCGTAGTGCAGCACCATCCGGCGCAGGCCCCAGTCGTCGGCGGCGCCGGTATAGCTCACCGCTTCTCCCGCAACCGCAAAATCGCCGACCGCGGCTTCCCCGAAGAGCGCCGAAACTTGCGCCGCGGCCGTGGCGGTCCTGTCGACGGTCCCGGCAAAGCCCGCCGCCGGAGCGACGGTGATGCGCCCGCGCCAGGGGAATGCGGGCTGGCCGATCCCGGCGGCGTTGTCGGAATACGGATCCGGCAGGGTGTTCCCGGGCGGCACGTCCATCAGCGGCAGCGTTTGCACCCGTTTTGGCGGCCTGTTGGTCTTTCTGCGCCTCGACCTCGGCCAGTGCGATCGACAAATCTTCAAACGCCAGCTGCCGCTCATCCTCGGTCAGCTTTTCCGACTTTTTGCCATGCAAAGCGTGGTTCAACTCGGCGATGAGATGCTCTTGCCGCCGCGTGATATTCTGAAGCAATGCGATCGTTTCCATCAACGCAGAAACGACCGCGCGCTGCGCGGCAGGTATGGTGGAAAGGTCTATGGCGGGTACAGTAATCATGCCCAAGGCTTACTATAAAACCCCAGTAAAAACACGCAAAATCAATCAGATGTTTCACTCTGCCGCAGCCGGTGGGCGTGTCTCCAGCGCCTTCACGCGGCGCCAGTCAAGCCCGGCAAACAGCGCCTCGAACTGGGCATGGTTCAGCGCCATCACCCCGTCCTTGATGGCGGGCCAGGTGAATGTCGCGTCCTCCAGCCGCTTGTAGGCCATCACCAGACCGGAGCCATCCCAATACAAAAGCTTCAGCCGATCCGCCCGGCGCGAGCGGAACACAAACACCGTGCCAGTGAACGGATCCTTGCGCAGCACAGATGACACGATTGCCGCCAGGCCATCGTGACCCTTCCTGAAGTCGACAGGCTGCGTCGAGACCAGAACCCGCACACGGTTCGACGGGAACATCATGACGACGACCCAATCGCCCGCACGATCTCGGCAATTCTTGTGGCTGTCGTGGCACCGTCCAGCCGGATTGTCACTTGGCCCAGGGCAATCTCGATGGATGCAGAGGGCGGCGCTTTGGACTTGCCCGGCTGCTCTGAAAGAACTGGCACAGGGGCAGCAGCGCCCCCGTCCGACAGCATGATCGGTGCGAAACAAAACCCATCCGCGTCCGCAGGCAAAACCAACCTTCCATCACGCGCCCGACTGCGCCATTCCGACAGATGGTTCGCCCGAAGCCCATACCGCGCAGCAACCGAGTTTACCGTCGCCCCCGGCTTCAGGCTCTCGGCCACAATCCGCGCCTTGATCTCATCCGGCCAGCGTCGCTGCCCGTTGGTCCGTATGTCCACCCCGTAGTCCCTGAGAAACTCCACCGTAGTCGCCATCGCGATACTCCCACCCAATCTCTAAACAGGAGCGGCATCGCAGGTCAGGCGAAAATCGGGAAGGTGCGGTCCAGGAAACGCTTACAGTAAGGGAGGCGTTTCCCGAAATTGAACGTCCTGGTGTTTACCTGCTCATTGGCTCAGACGAAAATGAACCCGACAGGCTGATCGCCTATATCGGCGAGTCTGAAGGCATTGGTTCGCGGCTCTACACCCACAATTCAAATGACGCAGGTCGTGACCCGAAGGCTTACTGGACCGACACCGTTGTACTCATCAGCAAAGATGAAAATCTGACAAAGAGCCACGCGCGATATGTGGAAGCTTGCCTAATCCGTGCGGTTGGAGGCAATCCACGGTGGCACGTCCCAAACAGCAAACGTCCTTCCGAAGATGCTGGCAAGCTCCCGCTGCCCGACAGGGCGGCCATGGAGGAGTTCGTCGACCAGACCAAGACGCTTGTAGGTGCTCTCGGATGGGATCTGTTCCGCGAGATGCGCGGCAGGGCCGCTGAACCGCTGGAGCAACTGACTACTACCGCTGACGATCCGAGCCCGGTTTTCTTTTTCAGGGGGGAAGGCTTCTCCGCGGAAATGGTGATCTCTCAATCGGGCGACTTTGTCGTGAAGGCAGGTTCAAAGGCCCGCGCACGCACTACGCCCACTATCCCTAAGGGCACTCTCGCGCTTCGGGAGACGCTTCTGAAATCGGGCGTCCTTCGCGCAGACGCCAGCACGTTGGTCTTCGCCAGCGACTACAGTTTCACATCAGCGTCTGCAGCAGCAGCAACGGTCATCGGAGCCAGCGCGAACGGACGCATACTGTGGAAGCTAGCCGATGGGCGATGCTACGCAGACTGGGAAGCAGAGGGCACGCTGCCCCAAGGCGAACCTGGGTCGAATGGATGAAGCGGGGTTGGATCACGGTCCCTTTTGCATGCGGATGGAATTCGCGAACGGTTGCCGCGCAAGATGAAAATTATGTGAATGAAATCATAGCGCTAACCCTCTGCACCATAGGGGTTTGGTTGACGGGTCCAGAGAATAACTGCCCTGAGAGACGGCCTTCAGCTCTGTTGACACTTGGGCCGGTTGACAGTTCTCCCTGCATAACCCTCGAAAACAACGGAAAAATCCGGCCGCAGACGGGTCGGGAGAACGCTTTCGCGGGGGCAAGTGGCGGAGGGGATGGGCCTGATATCCAACCTTCTCCACTTTAAGCTATTGATTTTGTTGATACCGTCGAGCGACTGCACCGCTGACTCCGCGCGACCTCGCCTAGCCGACCGCCACACCAAAGATCATACCCACCGCTGCGGTCGCGGCCATGGCAAGCGCGCCCCAGAACGTGACGCGAACGGCGCCCTTGACGATGCCCGCGCCGCCGACCGATGCCCCAAGTCCGCCGAGCACTGAAAGCGCGATCAGAGTGGTGACCGCGACGACGAGCGCGATCTGGGCCGCAGGAACCAGCGCAGCAATGATGAGCGGTATGACAGCGCCGACCGCAAAGGTCGCCGCAGACACCAAGGCCGCCTGGATCGGATGCGCGGTCACCGTCTCTGAGATGCCAAGCTCGTCACGCGAATGCGCGCCAAGCGCGTCCTTCTCGGTCAGCTGGATCGCGACCTGGCGCGCGAGGCCTTCGTCAAGCCCGCGCGCAACGTAGATGCGTGTGAGCTCGTCGAGCTCGGCCTCGGGTGTTTCCCTCAGTTCGCGGGTTTCGCGCGCGATGTCGGCCTGCTCTGCATCGGTCTGTGAACTGACGGAGACGTATTCGCCAGCAGCCATCGACATCGCCCCGGCGACGAGCCCGGCAAGACCCGCAATCAGGATCTCGGGACGCCCGGAACCTGCCGCGGCGACCCCGACGACGAGGCTCGCTGTGGAAACGAGGCCGTCGTTCGCACCGAGCACAGCGGCGCGCAACCAGCCGATGCGATGAACCATGTGGAATTCGGAATGGGAGAGTCTGCTCATCTCAAGAGGGCCTTCCGGGTCATGTTGCGGTGATTGTCGGCGTGGGCGGGCGATGAGCCGCTGTATCGCCAGGGCTGCCCTCTATCTGACCTGCGTGACCCGGCACGATCCTGAGAGCTCGCAATGCGTTGAGGATGACCGCCACGTCGATCAACTCCTGCAGGAGCGCGCCCTGCACCGGGGACAGGTAGCCGAAGGCCGCGGCGACCATGCCCACGACCGAGAGACCAATCCCTGCCGCGACGCTCTCAACGGCGATGCGGCGGGATCGTTGCGCGATCTCGATTCCTGGCAGAAGGCGATCCAGGTGATCGACCAGCAGCACGACATCGGCCGCTTCGGCCGAAGCCGCCGCCCCACGCGCGCCCATCGCGACACCGATGTCGGCGGCCGCCAGCGCGGGTGCGTCGTTGACACCGTCGCCCACCATCATGACCGGACCGTTCTTGCGCTCGGTCAGGACCAGCAGAACCTTCTGGTCGGGGGTCAGATCGGCGCGCACGGCATCGAGGCCAAGGCCCGCCGTCACGGCCTCGGCAACGGCGCGGCGATCGCCTGTCGCAAGCAGGATACGGCCGACGCCCAGACGTCGAAGCCCTGAAAGCAGGTCGGCCGTGCCGGCGCGCAATGCGTCGGCCATCACGATGTGGCCGGCCAGTTTTCCGTCGACGCCAAGCGAAACCACGACCGATCCCGCCTCGACCACCGTGCTTTCGGGGTCGGCGACGCCAAGCTGCGTTGCGACGAAACCCGCGCCACCCACCACGACCCTGCGTCCGTCGATTGTCCCGGCAACGCCTTCGCCGGGCGTCTCGACCACGCTCGCGGGGATCGGCAAGGCGATCCCGCGCGCCTGGGCCGCCCCGACGATTGCCTGTGCGATCGGGTGTTTCGATGCCTGATCGAGGGCTGCGGCGAAGTAGAGAATGTCGTCCTCGGACAAATCGCCATGCCTGTCGATCGACACGATCTGCGGGCGTCCGTCGGTCAGCGTGCCGGTCTTGTCGAGGATCAGCGTCGTAATCCGGGCCAGCGCCTCGAGCGGTTTCGCGCCCTTGATCAGCACCCCGAAGTGGGCCGCGCGCGAAAGCCCGGCTACCAATGCCACCGGAACGGCGAGGATCAGCGGGCACGGCGTCGCCACCACCAATACCGCAACTGCCCGGATCGGATCGCCCGTGAACCACCAGGCGGCGGTTGCCAACGCGACGGTCACGGCGAGGAACAGCAGCGAGTAGCGGTCGGCCAACCGCGCCATTGGCGCCTTGGATTTCTGCGCCGCCTCGACCAGCCGGACGATCCCGGCATAGGTGCTGTCCGCCGCGCGCCGTGTGACACGCAGGTCAAAGGCCTCGCCCGCATTGGTCGAGCCGCTCATCACGTCCTGCCCCTGTGCCAGACGGACGGGCATCGACTCGCCGGTCAGCGCGGACTGGTCCAACATCGCGCCCGCGCTCTCGACTGTCCCGTCCACGGGGGCAACGTCACCCTGGCGGATCAGCAGAAGATCGCCCGGGGCGATGTCGTCCAGCGGCACCTCGTCGAGCGCGCCTTTGCGGTGACGGGTGGCGGTCCGGGGCACGCGGGACAGAAGGTCACTCATCTCGCGCCGGGCACGACCCTGTGCGAAGCTTTCGAGGAAGGTGCCGCCCGAATACATCAGCGCCACGACTGCCGCCGCAAGGGTTTCCCCGAACAGCAGTGCTGCCGACATCGACAGCGCCGCGACGATGTCCAGCCCGACCTCGCCTTGTGCCAGGCTGCGCACGATCTCGACGCAGAGCGCCAAGAGAACCGGGATGACACCGGCCGCCCACGCAATCCCGGCAAGGTCCGGCTGCCCCACCAGCCATAGGACGAGGCCGGATACCAAGCCGAGCAATGCCATGCTCAGCAGGGCGACGTTCAGGCGATCATGAAACAAGGGTGTCATCTGGTGCATGTCCCGGCGTCAGTTCACGCGCTCGGGATCCGGACGGGTCTCGAACAGCCGTCCCACTCTCGTTTCGCGAAGATGATCGCCCTCACGATCAATGAAGAGAGCGTTCAAGTTACATCTACGCGCCAACATCGCGCCCTCCAAGCTTCCTTTTACCATCAGCGCCGTCGCCCACGCATCCGCCTCGGCGCAGGTCCGGGCGACGACCGTCACCGAGGCGGGCGACGCGAGCAGTGGGGCGCCGCGCGCGGGGTCCATGGTGTGCGACAGGCGGCGGCCCTGCACCTCGACCCAGTGCCGGTAGTCCCCCGAGGTCGCCACGGCGGCGTCCTGCAGCGCGAGGATGGTATGGGGCGCGCGGCGGGCGGGGTCAGGCGCTTCTACAGCGATGGTCCATGCTTCCCCGTCAGGCCGGAGCCCGAGCGCACGCATCTCCCCGTCGATGCCGACAAGCGCGTTACCGATCCCATGCACCGCCAGCGTCTCGGCCAGCCGGTCGACGCCATACCCCTTGGCGATGCCATTGAGGTCCAGCGCCAGCGGCGAAGTCTTGCGGACGAGACCTGTCGTCCTGTCGATCTCGAGCGCCTGATGGGTGGGCACACGTCTGGCCGTCATGGCGCCGCGGATGCGCTCGGGCGCCGCTGCTTCGGACCCGAACCCCCAGGCCGTCACCGCGTCGCCCATGCCGATGTCGAAGGCCCCGCCAGAGGCAAGACCGATCTCCAGACCAAGTCGGAGAACCTCGCTCAGCCGATCCGGTACCATGACCCCAGCGCCAACAGGCGCTCCGTTCAGGCGCATCAGATCGCTGCCCGCGTTCCATGTGGACATCTGCGCGTCGACCTCGCCCGTGGCCGCCTGGAGCGCTGCCTCGACCGGCGCCGGATCGAAGCCATCCGGCGCGAAGAAGAGCGCCGACCAGCGCGTGCCCATGGTCGGGCCGTTCAGGGCAAAGCGCACACTTTCAGTAGACATCTTCGACATACCGCCCCTCCGTCTTCAGAGCCGCTGGGGTGAGCCCGGTCGGTGCAAGGATCTCTGCCAGCGCATCCGCCACACCCGCCGCCATATCGCGTCCACCGCAGACCATCACACGGGCCCCGTCGCGGATGAGCTGAGCGACCTGCGCCGCGTCCCCGCGAAGCGCGTCCTGGACGTAGTGCGGTCGTGTCCCGCGCGAGACGGCCGTGACCAGACGGGTCAGACGGCCCTCTTTCTGCCAGGCGCGCAGCTCCTCGCCGTAGAAGAAGTCGCTGGCGGGATGACGCATGCCGAAGAACAGGTGGACGGGCCGCTGCCCGGCATTGCCGCGCACGAAGCCCGCCAGAGGTCCGATCCCTGTGCCTGCGCCGATCAGGATCAGCGGGGCGCGGCCCCGCCCCGTGCGGAAGCCAGGATTGCGGCGGAGGAAGGCGGTGACTGTGTCGCCGGGTTCGAGAGCGGTCAACTGGCCAGAGGCGAGGCCTCCGGGATGCTTCTTGACCACAATCTCGATGAAACCGTCGCGGCGCGCAGAGGCGAGCGAGTAGAGACGCGGCACGGGGCTCCCCTCGGGCATGATGCCGATCAGATCGCCCGCGTCGAACCGGGCGAAGCCCGCCCCGACGAACCGCTGCCACAGGCTGACGCGCGGCAGGGCGAAGCGAAGGATCGCGGTTGGGGCCTGCACCTCTGCGCCGTAGTCCCGACGCGAGACGAGGGTCAGCGTCTCGGTTGCCGGGCGAACGGGCTCGTGGGACAGCTCGAGATCGACCCCCATAGCGTCTCCGACGGCGCGGCCCCAGCGGGCGAAGTCCTGCGGCGACTGACGGTCGATGGTGTCGATGGCCATGAGCTGCCGCCAGCCCTTCGCCTCGGCGGCAGCCGCGACAGCCTTGGCGAAGGCGCAGTAGGCCGGAAAGCTGCGGTCGCCGAAGCCGAGAACAGCCAGGGGCGCGCCGGGTGCGTTGTCGGCTGCTGCCAGCCGGTCGAGAAAGCCCTTGGCCGAGGCAGGCGCCGCGCCGTCGCCATATGTCGCGGCCAGCACGATGATCCGGTTGGCCGCAGCATAGCGTTTTGGCGCGAAGGCCGACATCGGTGCTGTGTGCACCCTCTGGCCGGCTTGCGTCAGTGCGGCGTGGAGCGTGGCGGCAAAGCCCCAGGTGCTGCCGCCCTCGCTGCCGACGAGCAGGATCGTCTGGGCCCCGCCCGCGGGCTGATTGCCCCGGATGCGCGGCCGCCCCCTCCGTCCCGCGCGCCAGACGACAACGCCAGTCACGCCCATCGCCGGAACGCCGAGCGCCATCAGCCCCAGAACGAGGCCAAGCGTCGCCGCGCCCTGTCCGGTGTGCAGCATGTAGATGGTCTCTGATAGGCGTTCCCACCCGGTCAGGTCGGTCCAGGCCAGCAGCGCACCGGTGCCCTGATCGAGATACCCGGTCCCCTGGTCGGTCTTCAGCGTGAAGACGTCCGTCGCATCGCCGGGATAGGGAAAGCTCAATTCCCGCAGTTCGTCGACAGGCGTCTCCACCAGGAGGAGCATCTGACCAGGCGCGAACCCCGTCTCGCCGCTCACCTCAACCGGCATGGCTGGCACGCCGCCACCGGGAAGCAGATCGAAGGTGGACGCCGTCATCCACAGGGCGGTGGTCGACGACAGGACAAGGCCGACCACCGCGATGCGGGCGATCTCGACATGCAGTCGGCCAGCGAGCGGGCCGCGCAGCCGTGCGAACCAGTGCCGCCAGCCGCCCGCACGTCGGGTGACCAGCAGGACACCTGAAAGCGCGAGCACCAACATGGCTGCGGCACCCACGGCCGTGGCGATGCGCCCGCCATCGCCGAGGAACAGCGAGCGGTGCAGGTTGGTAAGCCAGCGTTGCGTCTGGTTGGGGTCGGCGGAGGCCGCACCCTGACCCGTGGCGGGGTCGACCACAGCGGCGCCGGGCGTGCCCTGATCGAACCAGTAGGCCGTGATCCGGCCCGAGGGCGCGCGGCGGATCTGCTCGACGCCCGGATAGGTGCCCTGGATACGATCCGCGAGGGTGGCCACCGTCATGCCCGCCTCGGCCTGCGGCGCGGCAATGCGCTCGGCAGCAGGGAAGACCGACAGTGCCGCGCCGCTCAGGGATAGGACGGTGACGAGAGCGAGGGCCAAGAGACCCGGCCAGCGATGGAGTGCACGGATCATGGCCATCACCCCTCACATGTCGTAGGCGAAGGTGGCGATGTAGCGCCTGCCGGTCACCGGCGTGCCGGCGCCAGCGGTCGTCAGCGGGACGGCCACCTCGTTCGGGCTGTCGCGCATGTCCTCGACCGCCGCGTCGATGTGGAGCGTGTAGCCCGCATCGAACAGCGCGTCGGCCAGATCGAGCGTGATCTCGAGCGTGCGGCCCGCGCCGACGCTGGCGCCGGTGATGCCGTTGACCTGAGCAGTGTCGCCGCCGGTGGCGCGGTACCAATCGCTCAGATGCTCGTAGTACTTCGACTTGTCGCCGGCCATCCAGAGGCTGCCGACATAGGCGCCCGAGGCGTCGGTGACATAGAGCGCGAGGTAGGCGCCGTCGCCGCCGTAGGTGTTTAGGGTCGTGGTGAGCGTCACCGGCCTTGCCATGGCGAGGCCGGGAAGCGTCAGCGCAGTGGTGAGCGCGAGCGTTGCGAGAAGAGATTTCAGTTTCATCGGATCGGTCCTTGTTCGGAGAGTTGCGGCGGAGTGGCTCAGTTCACCTGGACCTGCGGCGGAGCGCCGTTCCCGAAAAGCCCGTTCTGCGGTGGGGCGACGGTGCCGGCGGGCGCAGGATTGGGAGCGCCGGTGCCGCAGTCGTCGTCGTCATCATCGTCGTCGTCGCAGTCTTCTTCGTCATCATCGTCGTCGTGATCACGCAGCGAGCCGCGGTTTTCCTCATCGTCGTCATCGTCGTCATCGTCGTCACTGGCGAGGATGAGGGGCAAGGACTGCGCCGCGTCCTGCCAGATCGCCGCGAAGTGCCGAGGGCTCCCATCGGGGGCGGTGCTCATCGCACTCCAGGCGGTGCTGCCGATCACGGCGGTCAGCGCTGTGGAGGCGACAAGAAGGGTGAGGGTCTTTCGCATCGGAGGGTCTCCTTTTCGTTTTCTGAGACCGATATGCAGACCTGACCTGAGGCCTTCCTGACGGCCTTGCGATTCCCGCTTCAGCTTGCCGTCAGGAAAAAAACGCCCCGCCGATCTGGCGGGGCGGGAAGCTGGGGCGCGAGCGGAGCCTGGTAAGTGCGCCGAACGGATGTTCTGCTTGTCAGGCGAACTCGAAATACTCGAAGCGGACGCGTCGCGGCGTCTGGTCCAGCGCCTTCAAACCCTTCAGGATTCCGTCTTTCAGGCCCTTCGGGCCACAGAACCACAGATCGGCATCCCGGACCGCGAATGGCGCCATACCGATCAGACGTTCGGCCGTCAGGCGCCCATCACGCGCGGTTGCGACCACATGAAAGCTGAACCGCGGGTTGCGCGCCGCCGCCGCTTCAAGGATCTCCAACCCGATCGCCTCTTCGGGTGTGCTGACACAATGAACGAGGTGAATGTTTCGCCGCTCCGCCTCGGTCAGGCTTTCCGCCCACGCAAGGAACGGCGTGATGCCGATGCCGCCCGCAAGCCAGATCTGGCGCGCGCCACCCTTGCGGAAGTCGAACCGGCCATAGGGCCCCTCGACCTGCACGTTCATCCCGGTTCGAAGGGCGTCAGGCAAGCGCCGGGTCCAGCCACCCAACCCCTTGATTGACAGGGACAGCGCGCCGTCAGGGCGTGGTGCGCTGGCGATCGTGAACGGGTGCGGTTCGGAAAAACCCGCTTCCGGCGCGCGGAAGAAGGCGAACTGCCCAGGCCGCCAGCGCAAGGCCCGCCCTTTGGGGCTGAGCGTCAACGCGGTGGTGTCGCCATGTCGGCTGATGTCGCTGACCGTGTACTCCCGCCGCCGCAGGCGCGGCGCGACGAATTCGGTATGCACCCAGGCGATCACGCCACCGAGCCCGAACGTGTTCAGCATCACCGACAGCGACGGATCGACCCCGGTCGGCATGTCGACGAAGACCTGGTGGAACACGATGACGGCGAAAAGAACGCCCATGAACCGATGGCTGAAACGCCATAACTGATAGGGAATCTCCAGCCCGATAAACGGCAGGCGCCGGAACCAGCTGATCGCGATCAGCACGAGCAGCGAATTGAAGGCGAATTCCCCTGCCTCCTCGGCCAGCTCCCCCAAACCGGTCTCGCGCACAGTCCGCTCGAAATCCGGTTCGATTTGCTGGTGCAGGATCATCAGGACCATCGCGGAGATACCCAGCCACTTATGGACCCGGTACATGCGGTCGAGCCCACCGAACAACGGCTCCAGCAGACGCGGTCGTGCGGCAAGGATCAGGGTCTGGCTCATGGCGACCACCGCCGCGGCCCCGACGGCAATACCGATGGCTGCCTCCGAACCGTAGGACGCATACGTGGTGAAGCCGAGCAGCCCCGCCAGAACGCACAGCAGGGCGACCAGCAAGGGGCCGGACAGATTCAGAACATTGCCAACAGCTGTCGTCCAGGAAATGGACGACCAGACCGGCCCCAAGTTGACGTTCTTTGCGGGCTGCGCCAGATCAGTCATCGCTTCGCTGCTCCCGATCCCTGCGAGAGCGATCGTCTTCGTCCTCATCGTCTTCGTATTCGAACTCGATAACTTCCAGCGTGGCGGGATGAACTGTCACCTCGATCCGGCGCCCCTCGGCATCCCGGCCGTCGATCTCGTAGCAGCCGTCGTCGATCTTGATGCGGCGCACAGTCCACCCGTTGTCTTCGGCGAGGCGCTGAACGGCATCCCTCGGCTGCCAGTCCGCCATGGGCACGAAGCAGTCGTCATCGGCAAGCGCAACCCCAGCCGGGAAGACCGCGAGAAAGCCGAGAATTGTCAATGTCTTCTTCATGGGGCAAACTCCTCGTGGCACGCCTCTTGATGCAACACATGCGCGGCGAAGCTGACGGGAGCCTGAAGTTCGGAGCCCGGCGGCGTCAGCTTTGCGTCAGCCAGACAAGTCATGGAGGGTCATCGGGAAAGGAACGGGACCAACATGCGCATCCTGCTGATCGAGGACGATACGGTGCTGGGCGCCGCGGTGCGCGACCAGATAGCCGCGGATGGCCAGTCGGTGGACTGGGTCACGCGGCTCGACGTTGCCGGCGACGCCGTGCGCGCCACGTCCTTTGATCTGATCCTGCTCGATCTCATGTTGCCGGACGGCCGTGGCATCGGGTTCCTCAAGGGCTTGCGCGCGCGGGGCGAAGCGACGCCGGTCATCATCCTGACGGCGATGGACCAGGTGTCGGACCGGATCGAGGGGCTGAACGCGGGGGCCGACGACTATCTCGTGAAGCCTTTCGATCTCGCCGAACTGTCAGCGCGCATCGGCTCCGTCGCCCGGCGCTACAGCGGCAACCCGAACCCGATCATCACGCACGGGCCGCTTGAGATCGACCTGGCCGCGCACAGCATCTATCGCGACGGCAAGTCCGTCCAGCTGACGGCGCGGGAATGGGCGCTCTTCGAGGCGTTTCTGTCCCGCCCGGGTCAGCTTCTGTCGAAGGCGCAGTTGGAGGAGAAGCTCTATGCCTTCGACGTGGAGGTGGAGAGCAACACCATCGAGGTTCATGTCAGCCGTCTTCGCAAGAAGCTGGGGAGCGCGGTTATCGAGACCGAGCGCGGAATGGGCTACAGACTGGGCAAAGCATGAAGTGGCCCGCCAGCCTTCAGGCGCGGCTCGGCCTGTCGCTGGGCCTCGTGCTGACGGTCCTGTGGCTGCTGGCCGCTTCGGTGACGGCCGTGATCGTGCGGGGCGAGATGGACGAGGTCTTCGACAGCGCCTTGCGCGAAACTGCGGAACGCATCCTGCCGCTGGCGGTGACCGACATCGTCGGACGCGAGGACCAGGGAGTGACCCAACGGCTCGCGCCCATTCGCGAGCACGACGAGTTGTTCACCTATCTCGTGCGGGACGCCGAGGGTCTGATCCTGCTGCAGTCCCATGCGGCAGACCCCGCAGTTTTCCCGCCCTACGATGGGCCGGGGTTCCGCCAGACCGCAACTCACCGGCTCTACAGCGACGCGGCGCTCCGGGGGACGATCCGCATCACGGTTGCCGAACCGTTGGCGCATCGCGCGTCCGTCGCGCGGGAAATCCAGATGGGCCTCGGCCTGCCGCTCCTGATTGTGCTGCCCCTCGCGCTTGCGGCGATCGTGATGGCCGTTCGCTTCAGCCTTGCCCCCCTGCGCCGGTTCCGCGCGCAGCTCGAGGCGCGCGGCGCCCGCGACCTCTCGGAGGTTACCGCCCACGATCTGCCGACAGAGATCGGCCCGCTGGCCGCGACCCTGAACAGCCTTTTGGCCAGGTTGCGCGCAGCGTTCGAGGCGGAGCGCAGCTTTGCCGCCAATGCAGCGCACGAACTGCGAACCCCGCTAGCAGGGGCCATCGCTCAGGCGCAGCGGCTTCGGTCGGAGACGAGTGACCCGGCCACCGACGCGCGCGCTGCAGAGATCGAGGCGACGCTGAAGCGCCTGACGCGGCTTTCCGAACGCCTGATGCAGCTTGCGCGGGCGGAAGGTGGGCGCCTGCGGATGGACCGAAGCGCAGACCTGAGAGCCGTTGCGCGTGTTGTGGTGGACGATCTGGCGCGCGCGAGCGCGCCGGGCCGCATCGCGCTGACCCTACCGGACACGGCCGTCATGTCGGATATCGACCCTGACGCCTTCGGCATCCTCTGCCGGAATCTCGTGGAGAATGCGCTTCGTCATGGGGCGGAGACTGCGCCAGTCGATGTGACCCTGACGGGAGATGCGCAATTGATCGTGTCGAACGACGGTCCCGTCCTGCCGCGCGACACCCTCGACCGCCTGACGGTCCGTTTTGAGCGGGCAAACCCAGGCACCGATGGCAGCGGACTCGGCCTTGCCATCGTCGTTGCCATCGCGGACCGGATCGGAAGCCAACTCATTCTGGAGTCGCCGCGTCCGGGGTCGTCTTCCGGTTTTCAGGCTTCCCTCAGGTTGCCGACAGAACCTGCGAACACCATCGCACGAGACACGATGCGCAGGACATGACAAATGATGGAACATCAGCAGCTTCGCGCCTGCTCGCGCATCACGGCGTAGTCGGCCAGCATTTCCGCGATCACCGATCGCTCCGGCAGCAGAGCCAGTTCCTCGGCCGCCTGTGCCTGGAACTCGCGGCTATACTCGACCACCGGTCGGCAGACGGTCGCGACGCGGGGGTCAGAAACGACCTTTGCGCAGCCGGTCAGCGAGATCGCTGCGATTGCGAGGGCGACGCGCCGCGGCCTCCAGCATCTGGCGTTGGACATCATTGGCCTTCTCCGTGGTTTCAAGGCGTTCGGCGAGGCGTCCTGCTCGCTCCCCGGAGCGCCGAAGCGAAAACAGGAACAGGAGCACTGCCAGCGCGATGGCTCCGCAGCGCAGCGCCGCCCGCCCCCAAGGGCTGGCGGCGATCCCGGTGAGAAGTGCGGCGATCACCGCCGCCCCCGCTTCCAGTCGTCGAGGCGGGCATAGATGGTGACCGCGATCCCCCCGAGTGCCACGGCGATGAACACCCATCGAAGCGTATCGAGATACGGCACCAGCGGCAGGATCGCGGTCTGGGTCTCGGCGAGGACGCTCTGCGCGACATCGACCCCGGCCGCGCCCAGCGTGGCGACACCGGCCGCGCCACCACCCTTCATGGTGCGGCTGTCGGCCAGCACCTCGCGCGCGGGCGGCGTCTCCGCTGCAAATGCCGTCGCCCGAATCGGGAACCGCTCGCCCCACTGGCGCGCGGGGCCGAGGTCAACGTGCATGAAGCCGGAGCGCGGGTAGAAGCCGAAGCCGAGAAACCCGACCTCCCGCGCCGCCGCCTCGAAGGCCACTGGGTCGTGGTTCGACATGGCGATATCGAACGCCGTGCCGTCCATGTGCTTCGACGCCATGGCCCCGCCGACCGCTCGATTGTGCTCGGGGCTGCGATAGGCCGAGCGGACGATCAGCGGTTTGCCCAGCCGATCGCGCAGCGCCTGCAGCTTGTCGAGGGCGGGTTCGTTGACCAGCAGCTTGCCGGTGCCCCGGCAGGCGATTTCGGCCGGGCTGAAATTCGGCCAGCGCCAGGCGCTCTCAGGCACGTCGCGCCAATGGCTGTAGAAGGTCGTCGTCATGGGGGTCCTCCGAAAACGAAAAACCCGCCTCAAGGGCGGGTCATTGCGGGCCGATGAATGGGGATGGGGCGCGGCTAAGGACTGCCGCCGAAGATCTTGAGCTTGATGGCGATGCCCGCGAGCAGCGCCAGCATGATGCCGGTGGTGATCATGCGGACGGCCGTCTGCATCGCGGTGCGCCGCACCAGCCGGATGCAGTCGACGAGCGAGCGCAGATCGCGGATGTCGAGCGCGGCCTCGTCGCCGTCGAGCCCGACATCGGCGAGTGCGCGCTTCGCGCCTTCCTCGGCCGCTCGCGTCAGGATCGCCTCGAACTCGGCGTCGGGCATGCGCACGAAGCCCTCGGATCTGGGTGGTGTCATCGGGTCCTCCTTCCGCTGCTCAGCCGACCTTGCAGCCCCAGAAGGACGTGTGATCGGCGGCGAAGTAGCCGTCCGCGACCCGGAAATACCCCTGCAGCTCGACGGTATCGCCCGCGGTCAGCGGCACCATGGTCTGCAGCCAGATCGCGGTGGCGAGCGAAACATGGGTGGCAGAGATTTCGCCGAAGGAGCCCCGGATTTCGGTCGTGCCGTTCAGCACCAGCCGCCCCCGCATGCGCGCGGTCGTGCTGGCGTTGATCTTGTAGAGCAGCGTCGCGCCGAAAAGGTAGGTGCCGTCGACCGGGGCCACGAAGTGATTGTTCGCGGCATCGAAGGCGCCCTGGTCGTTGTAGTCGGTGTTGTTCAGGCCGATTTTCGTCCAGGTGCCGACGCCGACATAGTTGTCGTAGTTGGTCCATGCCTTGAACCGCGGGAGCCGGGGCTGGTCGACGATGCCGTTGGCGTTGTCGACGCTGAGCCCGTCGAAGAAGGTGCCGCCGTCGGCCGAGACCGCCAGCCGGAAGCGGTCGGAGCCAAAGAGCCCGACCAGCGCCTTGGTCACAAAGCCGGTCTGCAGGGTCAGCCCGAGGTCGTCGGCCGCGGTCTCCTTGTTCATGGTGTAGAACAGATCGCCCGTGCCGCCCTCGGCCACGGTCTTTGCCGTCCAGAGCGCAGCGTTCAGCTTGGCCGAGAACGGGTTCGAGGCGTCCGCCGTCGTGCCCAGACCCAGAAGCGCGAGGTTCTGCAGCGCGGCGGGCGTGGTCCCGACCCAGCCCGCGCCGTCATAGACCAGCAGCAGGCCCTCATCCTCGACCCACGCGCGCCAGCCGGTCCGGGGTGGCAGCCGGAGCCAGGCGCCATCGGTCCAGAGCGCCACGTTCAGATCCCAGCCCGCCCAGTCGCCCGTCGCGCCCGAGGCGACGATGTAGCGGTCGCCATCCGTAGGGCTGCCAGGCGGCGCGGTCAGGTCCCGGTCGAGGACGGAGAGCTGGACGAGCCCGTCGAGGATCCGCAGCGCCTCGTTGTGGGTGACATGCTTCTGGGCCTGCGCCACCAGGATGTAGGGCAGCAGGAGATGGGTCGTGGCGTCGGACATGGGAGAAGCCTTCAGAACAAGAGCGTGACGGTCTTGGGCGCGCCCCGCCCGACAAGAGCGGAGAGCTGGAAAATGCGGACGGTGAGGGTGTCGCCAAGGCCGAGCGGCGCGCCCCAGTCGGCGGTTTGCTGGGCGGCGGCGGTGTAGAGCGCGCTGGTGGTGGCGGTGCTCAGCACCCGCTTCACGGTGGCGCCGTCGAGGATCTCGATCTCGTAGGCTTCGAGCTCTTCTCCGAGCGGCACCTCAAGCCCGCCCCAGCTGTCGGCCGCGAGCGCGCGGGATCGCCGAGTCCAGCGGATCGTCAGATCGCCCGGTGTGCGCGGCCTGCGCCATGGCTGCTCGACATGGGCGACAGAGAAGGGTCGCAGCCCCACGCCTGCGGGCGTGAAAATCTGCGCGACATAGGTCTCGTCGCCGACCGGGCGGCTGGCCGGCCCGATGCGCCAGTTCCAAGGGATGCCGAGATCGGCCTCGGAGATGGGCAGCGAGGCGAGGCTGTCGTCGAGCACCACCACGCGGGCGCCTGCGGGCGCAGGGTTCCCCATCGCGCCCTCGGTGCCGCGCTGGCCGCGCAGCAGCCGGGTCAGCCGATACCGGCCCGGCGCCAGCAGGTCGGCCGCGCCCGCCTGCACGATCTCCCAGGCGCCGGGCGCGCTCTCGATCGCCAGCGCGTTCGCCCCGCCGAAGAGCGTCAGGTCTGTTACGCTCTCGAGCGTCCCGGTCAGCAGATCGACCACCAGCGCATTGCCGAGATCGAAGCGCGAGGTGGGACCGGCGTAGAGGTTGGAGACCAGCACCCCGATCCGGGCGCGGCTGCCGAACGTGGTCAGCAACTCAAACCCGTCCGTCGACGGGCTGCGGAAGACCGCCATCTCGCCGGGCCACGGCACGGCATGCGCCGCGACCAGCGGCCGGTGCGCAGGCTGGTCCTCAGTCAGCTGCGGCAGGTCCATCAGCACCGCATCCGGCGCGCCGAACACGACGGCCCGCGTCAGCGACGCCGCGCGCGGATCGCCGGGCGGCAGGTCGTAGGTCGCCCGATCCTGGCGCACCGCCTCGATGCCGCGCGCCTCCGCGTCGGCGATGGAGACGAGCCGAAGATCGACCAGCCGCCCGTCATGGGCGAGCCGGATCGCGTCGGCCGGATCGAACGCGAGGCGCGAGGGCGGCAGACGGAACGCCGCCGTCTCGCGCCCCACCCACGCCTCCATCAGCGCGCGGCGGCAGCGCCTCTCGGCTTCTTCGGGCGGCACCGCCATCGGGAAGGACTCCGAGGCGATGCGCGTCGTGTCCACGGTGATGCGTCGCGCCTCGACGAGGGCCGCGTCGTAATCCTCGTCGGCGCGGGCGACCTGCCACTTCAGCGCCTGGGGCAGTTCTGTCTCCTGGCCGCGGGTCAGTTCCAGCACGTCGCCCTCGCGGGGGCCGCTCCCCGCGTTCGGGGCCACCAGATCGTCGGGCGTGAGGGTGGCGACGGAGGCCCGGCCGCGCATGATGAAGCGGATCACTCCTTCGGTCTCGACCGCGTCGAAGCCGAAGTGGCGCGACAGCGTGGTGATCGAGGCGCGCGGGCTTTCAAGCGCGGTGATGGCGTAGCCTTCGACCGCGCCCCAGAGGCCGGTGACGTCGATGCGATCTTCGGGCAGCCCTGCGCGCAGGCAGAGGTGCCGGACGAGCGCCGCGAGCGACACCGCGCCCAGCCGCCCCGTCAGCCAGTGGCCGAGCCGCCAGTTCGCCCCATCCGTCCAGACGTCGGTCAGCGCCGGAAAGAAGGGATAGGGCCGCGCGTCCCAGGTCCAGGCGGCGCATTCCGGCACATGCACCATCGGCCCGCCGTAGACCGAGGACAGCGGGTTGTTCGCCGGGGCGCCCCACCAGAGCCAGGTCGCCTCGAGATAGGCCCGCTGGATGGCGTCGTCGCGCCAGCCGCGCGAGAAATGCGGCGTGAAGCTTTCCGACGACTTCGGGTCGAAGAAGACGTTCGGCTGGTTGGTGCCCCGGTCGATGGCGGGACAGCCGAGCTCGGTGAACCAGATCGGCTTCGACTGCGGCGCCCATGCCGTCGGCGTCCCGCTCTCCACCCCGCTCGGGCGGTCGTAATGCGCGTTCGACCACCAGGCGCGCAGATCCTTGTAACGGAAGACCCAAGGCTTGCTGGCGGCGCCGTCAGTGATCGGGGTGCGGACCTGTGCCGACCGATCCGCGGCCGAGGCATAGAACCAGTCGAAGCCTTCGCCGCCCGCGATGTTCACCTGCAGGTAGGCGCGGTCGTAGATCGCGGGCCAGCCCTCGGCCGCATCGGCATGCTCGAACCCGTCCCGCCAGTCCGACAGCGGCATGTAGTTGTCGATCCCGACAAAATCGATCTCCGGATCGGCCCAGAGCGGATCGAGGTGAAAGAACACGTCACCGCTGCCATCGCCCGGCTGATGCCCGAAATACTCCGACCAGTCGGCCGCATAGCCGATCTTGGTCCCGGAGCCGAGGATCGAGCGCACATCCGCGAGCAGGTCCCGATAGGCCTGCACCGCCGGATAGCTGCTGGCCCCCGAGCGGATCGTCGTCAGCCCCGGCATCTCGGTACCGATCAGGAAGGCGTCCACGCCGCCCGCCGCCGCGCAGAGATGGGCATAGTGCAGCACCATGCGCCGCAGGCCCCAGTCGCCGGATGGCCCGGTCCAGGAAACCGACTGACCCGAGACGCTGAAGTTGGCCGGTGTGGCCGAGCCGAACAGCGCCGCGACCTGGCTTGCCGCCGTGGCGGTCTTGTCCACCGTTCCGGCGAACCCCGCAGCCGGGGAACAAGTGATCCGCCCCCGCCAGGGGAAAGCGGGCTGGCCCGTCCCGGCGGCGTTGTCGGAATACGGGTTCGGCAGGGTGTTGCCGGGCGGCACGTCCATCAGGATGAAGGGATAGAAGGTCACCCGCAGTCCGCGCGCCTTCATCTCCTGGATGGCCTGCACCACCGCGAAGTCGGCCGGGGTGCCGCCATAGACGGGGCGATCCTGATCGTCGCGGCTGACGAGGAAGGCGCTGGCGCGGCTGACGCCGTTGACTGACCAGCTGGTGGGCGTGGTCGACTTGGCCGACACCTCGACGCCCGGCCGCACCTTGCAGGACCCCGCGCGCAGGTCGTCGCCGAACCACGCCACGACGAGGCTGACGCTCTCGACCGCCGGGGCCATGGCCTGCAGCCGGTCGAGCGCTTCGACCATGTCGGTGGAGTCGGCCAGCGCGTTCAGGTTCTCCGGCACCGTCGCGCCGCCATCGGTCTTGCGGATGGCCTGCGTGGCGTAAGTGAACTCGCCCGAGGCCGGGATCATCGTGACCGCCTGCACCAGCCCCTCGGCGGTGTCGGGATCGGCGAGCGGTCGGAAGACTTCGAAGGAGAGCTGCGGCAGCCGGTTGCCATAGGTGGAGAGCGCCAGTTCCTCGAAAACCACATAGGCCGTGCCGCGATAGGCGGGGGTGTTGGCGCCGCCCATCCTCGCGGCAATGAACGGATCGGCGGCTTGCGCCTCGTCGCCCGGATACCAGCGCCAGGTGACGCCGGAGAGGTCCATCGGCTTGCCGTCGGCCCAGATGCGACCGATGCCGGTGATCGGGCCTTCGCAGAGCGCCACGGCGAAGGAGGCGTAGTAGAGATACTCGGTGGTCTTGACCTTGCCGCCCCCGCCGCCCTTGCCGCCGCCCTGCGTGGTGGTCTTCGTCTCCTCGCGGAAATCCGTCGCCCAGATGATGTTGCCGCCCATCCGCATCCGGCCGTAGAGCCGCGGGATGACCGCGCCCTCGGTGGACGACGTGATACGGAGACTGTCGAGCCGCGCGCCCTCGATGCGCTGGGTGGGCGCCAGCGACGAGATGATCCAGCTGTCGACGACGGAGCCGATGCTGGAGCCGATGAAGCCGCCGATGGTGGCGGCGCTCACGCCGAGGATCGCGCCGCCGATGCTGCCGCCAATGGCGGCGCCGGCCGCGCCGAGAACGAGGGTGGCCATGCTTTATTTTCCGAAAGTGAGAGGTTGAGGCATGCGTTGACGTTCAGACGAGGGGCTGCGGCTCGCGTGCTCTCAGGGCCAGAAGAACAGGATTGGGTTTAGGCAGCCGCGAACTTCTTGATCAGAATCGCTCGCTCCTGCACCATTGACTCACGGCTGTAAGGGGCGCGCGTTTGATGGAAGCCAGAACTGTTTCATTTACAACGTTCAATCTTTACAATCTGAACGAACCCGGTCTGCCGATATATTCAAATGCGGCCGGACATTCAGAGGAGTTGGTGGCGCGGAAGGTCAGTTGGTCGGCGGCCATGCTGAGGCGAGCGCGGGCGGATGCCTTTGGGTTTCAGGAACTCTGGCACACAGGGCCGCTCGAGCGGATGTTCGCCGAAGCGGGGCTTGAAGACGAGTACGATCTCATTGTGCCGCAAGGACATTCGGGCCAGCGGATCACCTGTGCAGGAGCCGTGCGCAAGGGGATGCTGGAAGGAGAGCCAGAATGGATAACTGCCTTTCCACCGTCGTTTCGGCTTGAAAGTCGTGGTGGGGACCCACAGACACCGTCAATATCCGTGGCGATCAGCAGCTTCTCGCGTCCGGTACTGCGCTTCACCATACGCCCGCATGCCCAGCGTCCGGCGATCGACATTCTGGTTTGCCATTTCAAATCCAAGGGTCCGACGAGGATCGACGCGGAGCCCTGGTATCGCGCTGAGCGGGCGCTCTACAGCGCGCATCGAAATGCGATCGGCGCCGCCATTTCTACAGTTCGCCGCACCGCTGAGGCGCTGGCAGTTCGTCAGATCGTGACGGATCTTACAAAGGGAAGCGATACGCCAGTCGTTGTTCTGGGCGATCTGAACGACGGGCAGGAGTCCAACACCCTCGACATCCTGTCGGAGCAACCAAATTTTCTACAGCCTCTTTCAACTGGAGGCAGCGATACGGCGCTTTACTCCGGGCAGGCGCTACAACAGCTGCGCTCGCTCCGCGATGTCTACTACACCTACATTTTCAAGAAGCAGCACGGATCGCTCGACCACATTCTGGTTAGCCAGGAACTCTACGATCAAAGCCGCAAGCGCGTGTGGAAGTTCGACGGGCTAGACGTCTTCAACGATCATCTTAATCGCGAGGAATTGCGAGAAATCGAAGGCGCCAGCGACCACGGCATCATCCGCGCTCGATTCACAATTCGGCAGGCTGCCTGAACTCCTGTTGGCCGGGCCCGTAAAGGCGTGATGGCGACACGTTCGTTGTCCAGGTATTCGAAAGGCGAAGGCGATGCGCCGCCGCCAGGATTGGGTGAGCGATTCCTCGATCACGCCGAGCCGCTCGTAGGCGTGGAGGAAGGAGTCGGGGCCCGTCAGGATCGCGACATGTTTGGCGATCGCGTGGGGCTTCATGCGGAAAAGGACCAGCGCACCGGGTCCGGCGTCGGCGGGCGACACCTCGATCATCATGCGTCGCGCGCCCTCGGCCAGCACCTCGCGCGGGCCGGTCTCGCCCCAGTCGCGGCTGTAGGGCGGGATCGGGAACGGCTCGGGGCCGACGACCTCGCGCCAGACGCCTCGGGCGAGCCCGAGGCAGTCGCATCCGACGCCCCGAAGGCTCGCTTGGTCGTGATAGGGCGTGCCGAGCCAGGAGCGTGCGACGGTGACTACTCGGCTAGCGACTTGGTCATGCGTCAACAATCGAGTATTCTCAAATATGTGCGGTGCTGGTAGCGTTCCTCCATCAGTTTTGAAGGAGTAAGCCGTGCGAACTACATTCATAGCTTTGCTGACCCTTTGGGGCACGGTGGCGGGCGCTCAACCTGTTCTCGAGTGCCCGCCCGGACCATTTGATTGCGTTCCGTGGAACCCGCGTGGCGGCGGTGGAAACCCCGCGCCTCCACCTCCACCGTTCTTCGAGGTTGAGCCGAGATTTATCCAACCAGAAAGATTCAACGGATTTATTGGCAACGGACGAGGAACGCACCTCGAAATTCATGAAGGCACGCCTCCAGATGGCCTAAGAGAACTAGTTGAAAGTTATGGAATATCCATGGATCCTGATAGACTTTACGTACTTCCTAGCGGTTCATCAAGCGTCGATATTGAAGGCGACTACATCATTTTTAACGGCGTGCGCATTGAATGAACCATGTTGTTGACATCCTACTGATCTTTACCGCCTCCGTGGCTGTCGGCTCCATTGTACCGTTCATCCTGTCGCTCTTCGTGCAAAGAGATCGCAGCTTTGAGATCGGCGTAATCCTGGTCGTCTTGTCCATTGTCGGCGCATGCACTGGCCTTGCAGGGGGAATGAGTCGCGTTGGTGCTGTCGGCAGCATTATCCCTGCATTCTTGGGACTACTAGGCGGACTTTCAATATATCTTTTCGGCATTGACCGCACAAAGGGATTGATCGCCTCCTTTGGCGCGGCAGCACTTTCTCTCGCTCTGATAATTTCTTACACGGCAGGCTCTCAGTTTAGAAACATTGGAGATGATCACCGAGATATTCGTTCGATTTGCGCAAATGCATATACTGATTGGGAGTTGATCTCCAATCAAGTTGCATTTGAAAAGTTTCGAGAACGTTTGGGCGCCCTATGTGACAGCTCAATGAGCTGGCATGTTGCGGGTCGCGGCTCATTGCTCGCACGTTTTTGGTACATTACTGGAGAAGATGCGTCACAAGACTGATCCGGCGTGGCCGCCGTCCTTCGTGGCGTAGCGCAGCACGGCATCCTGGCCGGGGATGTGCGGGAAGCCGCGGAAGTTGGCGGTGTTGGCGAACTTCACGCCGCAGGTCTCGATCCGCTTGTCGCAGCCCGCGCGGATGGTGAAGGCATCACCTTCGCCGATGGACCGCACCGGCGCTTCGAGCAGGGTCAGGATAGCCACGCCGTCCGTCACGTCATGGCCCAGCACTTCGGTGCGCCGCCCGGCATTCGCGCCGCTGGTCCATTCGACCGTGCCGAAGATGAACCAGCCGGAGACGAAACCGCCGAGCCCCGAGGCCGTGAAGGCCCGGTCACGCAGCAGATCAATGACGGCGCCCGTCCCCTTGTAGGCGGGGTCCTCCAGATCGACGCCGCAGCGCGCGTCCCCAAGCGCCGCGTCGCAGGTCGCCTGGAAGGTCCGACCGACCGTCTGGCCGAGCACATGGGCGAGCGAGCGCACCTCGGCGACGAAGGCCAGCCGTCCGCGCCGGATCTGACCGATGGCCCCGCGTCGCATCAACACGCGCTGGCCGGTGTTGGTCCAGTTCACCCGCCAGACCTCGACCGCCGCGTTGTCCCAGCGGCCGTCGAGGATGTCGGTCTCGGTGATCCGATCCGAGGTCAGCACCCCTTCGGCATCCTGCGCATCGACGGACAGGTCCAAACCCGAGCGCACCTCGGAGGCGGTCAGACCGCTCTCGGGCTCGAAGTCGGTGCCAATGAGGCTCAGCGTCCGGTCGTGGTCGGTGAAGCCGAGTGTCTCGCCATCGGCACGCGTGATCCGCCAGCAAAAGGCGAGCGTTGTCGTGCCGTCGTCCAGATGGGCCTGTAGGGCGGGATCGAGAGACTTCATCGCCGGATCTCCAGGAGCGGAATGGAGGTGATCGAGCCGAGCCGTTCGAGGTCGAGCGTCACGTCGAGCACATCGGTGTCGAAGCGGACGGGCACGTCGAACTCGAAGCCCCCGGTGATCTCGACGCCGGCGCCCGGCGCGGCGCTCAAGGTGACGACACCGGTCGTGGGGTCGACCGACCAGCCGGAGGCCTGCTCGACGCCCGACAGCGCGATGCGAACGCTGCCCGCCACCGGCTTGGCGATGGCGCGCGTCCAGGATTGCGCGCCCGAGGCGTAGTGCTTCACCAGCTGGAAGGCGGTCGTCGCGCCGTCGCCAGTGCCGATCGCCTGGTCGGTAGGCGATGGCGTGCCCGAGGGCAGGCAAGACTTGTGGTCGCCCCAGTCCTTGAAGCGGAAGCCGTGGAGCCGCCCGTTGCGCGCCTCGAAGAAGGCGACGACCGCCGCCAGATCGTCCGCGCGGCGGATGCCGTAAGCGACATCGTAGCGGCGGCGCGAATTGGCCCAGCTCGCATTGCGCTCCTCGTCGCCCGAGGCGAGCTCGACGATCTGCGTGCGCCGCTCCGGCCCACCCCGCGCGCCTCGGCTGATGTTGTCGGGAAACCGCACCTCGTGGAACGCCATCACATGCCCCTCCGCCCGAGCGACACGGCGCGGGCGATGTCGGCAGCCACCTGTGTCCTTGACTGCCGGAAGCTTTCCGCGTCGCGGGCCATGATCGTGACGTTGACGCCGCCGCCTGCGCCGTAGCTCTGTGCCTCGCGCCGCGACAACACGCGCTCGCCCCGCTGCAGGATCGCAGGCACCTCGTCGTGGCGGAGGCCGGCCATGCCGCCGCCATGCATGCGCGGCGCGGCAGCGAAGGCCATGGCCGGGACCATGCGCGAGGGGCCAGCGGAGCCTACCATCCCGCCCGCATGCAGGACGTTCGCGAAAATGCCGCCCGCACCAGCGAAGACACCCGAGAGTGCATTGGCGATCGGCCCAAGGATGAAACGCCGCGCCGCCAGCTGGGCGAGATCGGCGAGCAGCGAGGTGACGAGGTCGCGGAAGTTCAGCTTGCCGGTCTTCACGAACTGGCCCACCGCGTTCTCGGCCGATTGGAAAGCCCCGACGAGGCTCTGGCCGATATCGCCGCCGATCTCGCGCGCCTTGCTGGCGTAGTCCGACAGCGCCGCCGTGACCGCCTGCCAGCCGGTGACGGCGGCCTCGGTGTCGGGCTCCGCTGCAGCGGCGGCAGCCCCGGCGGCCGCACCAGCACCCGTAGCGGCGCGCCCGGCTTCACCAAGCGCCGTCTCCAGCCGCTCGGCAGCACCCGTCGCCTCGGTCAGCGCATCGGCACTGGCCCCGTCGGTGCCGCGCACGGCATCGCGCAGCGCTTGCCAGCTTTCGAGGGGCGCGCGGGCACCTTCCGCCAGATCGCGTGCCGCGCCGCGATAGAGGTTCGCGGACTCGAGCGCCCGATCTGCCGTCTCGGTCAGACCGAGGTCGGGTGCGGTGAGCGGGTTGTCCTCGAAGGCCCGGTCGAACGCCGCCTGCGCGGCGGTGGTCGCAGCGCTGGCCGCGCCCTCGAAGCGGTTCTCGATCTCGCCGAGGTCGAGGTCGGGCACCAGCGAGATGCGGCGCTCCGACCCGAGCGCTTCCAGCCCCTGGTTGATCCCGCCGATGAAGCCGTTGATGCGCGAGACCACGCCGTTCAGCATCGCCTCGACGCCGTCGACCAGGCTGTTGGCCGCCTGAAACGCCAGATCGCCGATGGCAGCGGGCAGCAAGCCCCAGATCGCCTTGATCGCCTCGTAGGCGCCCTCGAACGTGTTTGCAGCGGTGTTGCCGAAACCGACGACGCTCTCGATTGCGCTCTGCATTCCGGAGGCGGCATCGGCCTTCAGGTCGAAGAACATCGCCGTGGCCGCAGCACCCGCAGCCGCCGCGCCCATCCTGATCCGCTCCCAGACCTCGATCGCGAGGTCCTTCAGGAGCGACATCGCTTCTCCGAAACCGCCCGCGCCGGAGACGAGACGGGTGAACTGATAGACGAGCTCGCCAGCGCCAACGATCAGCGCACCGATGCCGGTCCGGATCAGCGCGCCGCGCAGGACGACCAGCGCCGTGGCGAGGCCGCGCACGGAGAGCGCCGCAGCGGCCATTCCGGTGACCCAACGTCCCGCGAGGAAGGCGGCGAAAGTGGCCGCGTAGGTGGTCAGCCGGCCGATGTTCTCGAAGAGACCGCGGATCGCCACGCCGAGCGGGCCGGTGCGGCTGGCGACCGCAGCCATCGCGTTGGCGACCGCTTCCAGCGCGGGGGCTGCAGCGACGGCCAGCTGGTTCGACAGGCCGCGCCAGATCAGCCCCAGCCGGGAGATCGCGTCGTTCGTCCGCTCGATCTGGTCGGCATCCTGCTCGGAGACGACAACGCCGAAGGCAAGCACATCCTCGGTCGCCTGGCGCAGCGTCGCGGTGTCGATCCGCGACATGGCGATCGAGCCTTCCTCGCCGAAGAGCTGCCCCGCGACGGCCGCGCGCTCGGCGGCAGGCACGAAGCTTTCGATGGCGGCGTTAATCGCGCCGACGCGCTGGTCCAGCGGCAGAGAGATCAGCTCGGTGGCCGATAGCCCGAGCCGGTCCAGCGCATCAGCGGCAGGGCCGGTTCCGGCGGCCGCCTGGCTGAGACGCCGCGTCAGATCCTTCGTCGCTTGCTCGATGCCAGACATGGAAACGCCAGCCAGTTCGCCCGCGCGCTCCAGCGTCTGGATCGAGGCGACGGTCGTGCCAAGCGATTGCGCGAGCTTGGCCTGCGCATCGACCGTCTGCAGGCCCGAGCGCACCATGGCCACACCGGCGGCGGCTGCGGCGGCCACTGCAGCTGCAGCAGCCACAGCAACACGCCGCGAGAAGGCCGCCAGCCGGGTGTTCGCCGCCTCCATCTCGCGGCTGAGCCGCCCGAAACCGCGCGACCCGGCCTCGCCAACGCCTTCCAGTTCGGCGCGCACCTGCCGTCCGCCCACGGCCGCGAGGCGGACGCTAACCCGTTTTTCCGCCATGGGAATGATCCATCTGTTCGTTGAGTTTGGCGACCATCACCGCTTCGATGACGGGGAGCAGTTCGGCCATGGCGAGCGGCGGCACGCCGAGCGCGTTCCCAAGCGCCAGCGCCGCCGACATGTCCCAGCCGATCACCGCGCCGGGCAGTACGCGCAGCTGGCCTCCGAGGCGGCCGACGAGGTCCCAGACCTGCCAACCCTCCGGCGTTTCCGGACGGTTCAGCCGCGCCGGGCAGTCCGGGCACGCTTGCCCGCAGGCTTCGCAGTAGCGCTCGCCCCCGCCGAAGGACCATTCGGCGAGAGCGCGGAGGCGTTTTTTTCCTGTTCCAGCAGCAGACCCTTGGAGACGTAGGTCAGCTGGAAAGCCTCGAAGATCGGCCAGATGTCGAGCAGCGCGTCGATGGCCTCTGGGCTCGGGTCGATGGCGTTGCCGTCGGCGTCGCCGATGCCCTCCCAGGCGAGCATCGCCCGTCGCGCCAGCGCCTTGGCGAAGGCGACAGCGCGCTCCTCGTCGGAGGCGTCCTTCGGCACCGCCTCGACGGCCGGGTCGTTGCGCGTCGCCACCATCAGCGCGGTGGTCAGCGGGCGCAGCTGCACCCGGACGCCGGGGGCGAGGTCGTGCCAGCGAGGCGCGTTGGTCAGGTCGAGCGTCAGCATCTCAGTAGGTCTCCACGTCGTTCACGAGGGTTGCGGTGCACATCCGCCCGACGGTGCTGCCGCGCGCGGCCTGCCAGTCGAATGTCGCCTGGACGCCCTGCGGTCCGGAGATCTCGATGCGCGGGCGCGGCAGGTAGACGGCGTGCACGGTGAAGGTGAAGCTTTCGCCCGAGGGCAGCACGTAGGCGAACTCCATCTCGCAGGCCTCGCCATTGATCGCCTGCGTCACCAGCGTCTGGTCGGCGAAGCGCACCTCGATCCGGCCGGTCAGTGCGGCGATGGAGGGGTCCGCGCCATCGATGCGACCGTCCGAGCGGATAGTCTCGATCCGGTCGAGGTTGTTGGCGTAGGTGATCTCGGCCGAGACCACGTTGCCGAGGGCGGTGCCATTGCGGGTGATCGCCCCGTTGAAATGGCCGAAGCGCTTCAGCTCCAGCGCTGCGGGTGTCCCGGCGCTGGTGGTCGTGCCCACCGTCTCGCCCTGCGCCACCAGCCGCGCCGTGGCGGTCAGCAGGCCAGACCGCTGCATCTGCCAGGTGATCTGGTCGAGCACGCAGCCGGAATACATCGCATAGCGCGGGACCTCCGGCATGCTGGTCTCGATCGACATGCTGGGCAGCGTCCAGGACCCCGACTGGAACTCGTGGGTATAGGGTGCCTCAGCACCGGTGGTCGCGGGATCGCCGAACGCCGCCTTCAGCCAGAACCCGAAACCGGCCGCATCGATCGGCACGACGACATCGCCATCGGCCGTCACCGCGTCCTTGATCGGCGCCAGCGGATCGCGGCCGTAGCCGAGAAGCTCCGAGTTCAGCAGCGGCTGCTCGGCGCCGAGCGAGGTGCTGGCGAAGGGCATGCGGGTGAAGCCGCTCGCGGGCGGCGTGCCATAGGTCGTCTCGAACGCAAGCGCCATCAGCGCCCGCGCCCCCTGGGCTCGTGCCATGGTGTTCTCCTCGGGTTGTCGGGATCAGCCGAGTGGATCGGCCGTGGAATAGTGCAGCACAACCGGGATGATGGCTGCCTTCAGGCTGCCAGCGCCCTCCACCGGCAGGTCCACAGGGCGCGGCGCTTCCGCCTCGACCCAGTCGCAGAGCCCGCTCAACGTGCGGTCGGCGGCGAGTGCCGCGCCGATGCTGGCGGTCAACGTGTCGAAGGCAGCGTCACGCGCCGCGCCCTGGACGACCGCCTCGATCTCGGCGCGGTGCTGGTAGTGGTAGGCCAGCGGCGACAGCGTGACATCCGGTTCTCCGGGCTCGCCGTCCCGCAGGATCAGCAGCCCCTCAGTGGGGATACGCTCAGGCAGCACCTCACCGCGCAGGGCGGTGGCGGGCAGCGCCGAGAGCCGCGCATGCAGCGCAGCGAGGATGGTTTCGCGAGAGGTGGGCATCTTCAGCCGTCTTCTTCTGTATGTGGCGCAGTGGGTTAGTTCCGACTACCTTGCCAAGTGCGGAAGTCGCGGGAGCCGGAATCACATGCGGAAGATTAGTCCAAATGGAGTATGGAACGATTTTGCTGCCCAACTTGACGAGCAGTTCGCGTATTATCAGAACTCGTGGAACGCTCTTGCAGGGGCGGAAGACAGAAAGATTGCAACCGAAAACTATGTGCTAACCATCGGCGTGATGTTTGAGGGATATGTTAACGATCTGATTTTTGCGTATGCCAACAGAGACTGCTCAAGGGTTATGCAGCACCTCGAGAATAGCCTTCGGGCCTGTTTGCAGGCGGCCCCCAAGGCAGAAGCTGCATTCAATAAGTTTGGGGATTTCAAACATAGAGATCATCTAACGAAAGCTGAACTTAAGGAGATCCTTGATCCCGAAGGTAGAAACACCTCCTTTCCGGACTTTGCAGCAATCGAAGATCGAGCACAGCAATGGCTTGCGGCGGCACATGCACAGCGATTTGCAAATTTGAACGCCCAACAGCGGGCGGTCATAAATGCCGCGATAGCAGCGAGAAACAATCTCGCACATCGGAGTAAATCCTCTCTCGACAGGCTGAATGTTGCGTTCGACGCAGGCGCCCTCTTTCCGACGGGGCTCAAGCGGAACGTTAATCTCATCCAGCAAGCCGGACACTACCTTAAGGCTCGACCAAACAACGGGGACTCGCGGGCGACCATTCTTGGCCGCCTCCTAAGAAATGCATCGGAGGCTCTAGTTCATTGACCCATGGCGGAATTTGGGTGATGCGGAACTAACATCCTGATCGGCAATCTTGAATCATCACCGCTCCTCCACCCAGTTCGCCACGATCAGCCCCGGCACACCGTCCAATGCCCGGTCCGCATCCCGTGCGAGGTCCAGCCGCTTCGGCAGCTTGACCTGCGGGGGTAATCCCCCCCGAAATTAAGGGGCTTCAAAAGTAGAATTTTCTCGGCAAGATGAACGAGGAGAATTCGAATGAAGACAAGCAGATACACTG
>NZ_JBRJGP010000021.1:0-38781 GCF_053628555.1 Roseovarius sp. MBR-79
AGCACATCCGCGCCTCAATCCCCAGAACCACCAAACACCGCCTCAGCGCCGCTGGTGAAGGCGTATTTACGAGCAGCACCAAAGAGTCGCAAGAGGTTTTTTTCGCATTCGTCATTTTTTCTTCATGTAGGCGGATTTTCACAGAAAATTAACGGGTTAGGGTAACAATATCATTGCCGGAGACGCGGGAGACGCAAGTTTCTTGCGGCCTGATCGCCGACGCTGAAACCATATCATGTGTTATCCACAGACTTACCCGCAAGTGAGCCGCCCATGCCCCTGACAAGACCCGACTCAAGCGCTGCGCTGGCGACGCGCGAAGCGCCATCGCAGCGTCAGAAGCCCCAGAATCACCGCCAGGTAGACCAGCGGCTCGATCTGAAAGCCCTTGGAGAGCCAGATGAAATGAATAGCCCCCAACACCGCCACCGCATACGTGAGCCGGTGCAACACCCGCCAACGCTGCCCCAGCCAGCGCACCGACCGGTTGTTGGAGGTAGCCGCCAGCGGAATCATCAGGGCAAATGCCGTCATGCCCACCGTCACGTAGGGGCGCTTGACGATATCGGCCCAGATGCGGCCCGCGTCCTGCACATCGAGAAACAGCCACACCGCGAGATGCAGGCAGACATAGGAAAACGCCAGAAGGCCGATGGCGCGGCGAAACCGAAGGAGGTTCACGCCCAGGTATCGGCGCAGCGGCGTCAGACACAGCCCGATGATCAGCAGTTGCAGCGCGATTTCACCAAGTTCGCGCTCCAGCGCCTTGATCGGCTCTGCCCCAAGCCGGCCGGTCGCGCCCAGATACACAAGCCAAGGCGCGGCCCAGCCATACCCAAGCCAGATGGCCCAGACCGGCACCCGCCGCGCCAGCGCGTTGATCCGGTCAACCAGTCCGGTCATGCACAACAAGTATCGTTGCGTTGAACAGGCGGGCACGGCACGTCGCGGTAGGAACAATAAACGCAGCAATCCCCGTCCTTCGGTCGCAAGACCGCGTGGCACGTCATGCACTCAAGGAAAAACTGACAAGCGTCGGTCGGCATGATCATGGTTTGGGCATGCCCACAGTCGGGACAGGTCAGCGTCGATGTCAGCACGATCTTTTTGTCTTCACCCATAGGCCCACTCCCGAAGTCACGGTGACAGCGCCAAGATCGGGAGGCGCGCGCTGTCGTTATAAAGGTCCTCAACAAGGACAGCGCAGCGCCTCAATCGCCGACCCAAGACCCCCTGTCGGGATCATCCGTCGCGCCCCCATCAAAAGTTCCTTTTCAGGTCCATGCCCGCATAGAGCCCCGCCACCTCGTCGCCATAGCCGTTGAACATCAGCGTCGGCTCGCGGCCCGCAAAGAGGCCGCCGCCGATGCGCCGCTCGGTGGCCTGGCTCCAGCGGGGATGGTCCACCTCGGGGTTCACGTTGGAATAAAACCCGTATTCGCGCGGATTGGCCTTGTTCCAGCTTGTCGGCGGCTGCTTGTCGGTCAGCGTGATCCGCACCACCGACTTGATCGACTTGAACCCGTATTTCCATGGCACCACAAGCCGCAGTGGCGCGCCGTTCTGGTTGGGAATGTCGCGGCCGTAAATGCCCGTGGCCATGATCGTCAGCGGGTGCAGCGCCTCATCGAGGCGCAGCCCCTCGATATAGGGCCAATCAAGCACCGGGTAGCGGACACCGGGCATCTCGTCGGGCCGCAACACCGTCTCGAAGGCCACATGCGTCGCCCCCGCCTGCACCCCCGCCATGCTGAGCAGGTCGGCCAGTTCGAACCCGTTCCACGGCACCACCATCGACCATGCCTCGACACAACGGAACCGGTAAATCCGTTCCTCGATGGTCATCTGCGCCATGATATCCGCGAAATCGTAATCGCCGGGCCGGTCTACAAGACCGTCGATACGCACCGTCCAGGGCGCGGTTGTCAGCATCCGCGCGTTGCGGGCCGGATCGCCCTTGTCGGTGCCAAACTCGTAATAGTTGTTGTAGGTGGTGATATCGTCCCAGGCGTTCGGCTCCAGCGCTTCCGCGCGTGCGCGGCCCGCCCCCACAAGGCCAAGCCCCGTCAGCCCGCCCAAAACCGCTCGGCGGTTCAGCCAGAGCGCCTCGGGCGTCACATCCGCCGCCCGCAACCTGTTTGTCCAACGATGGGCCATGACATCCTCCTGTTTGCAGAGAAGATAGCGCGTCCCCCGCCCCGCGCCAGCCCCGTCAACTCGCCGCTTCGGGCGGCTGATAGCTGGGCCGGATCTTGTTGAACGGGATCGAGGTGCCGTCTGCCTGCACCATCCGCACATGCCGCCGCCGCATCAGCCGCGGCTCGGCCACGCCGACCGAATGGGCGATCATCTCGACCTCCTTGATCACCGATTTGGCGTAATGCGCGACCTTCATGTATTTGTCCTCGACCACCAGCCCGCGTTGCAGATAGGGGTCATGCGTGGTGATCCCGGTCGGGCAGGTGTTCTTGTTGCATTTCAGCGCCTGGATACAGCCCAGCGCGAACATGAAACCACGCGCCGAGGTGACGAAATCAGCGCCCGCGCAGATCGCCCAGGCCACATCGCCGGGATTGATCAGCTTGCCGGCCGCGATCATGCGGATCCGCTCCTTGAGGCCGTATCGGTCACGCAGATCGACCATGCGCGGCAGCGCGTCGCGCAATGGCATCCCCACCAGATCCATGAGCGGCATGGGCGCGGCCCCCGTGCCCCCCTCGCCGCCGTCGATGGCGATGAAATCGGGCGCGCAGTCTGCCCCGCGCACGATGATCCGCTCGAAGAACGGCTCCCACGCCTCGGACGATCCGATCACGGTCTTGAACCCTACGGGCCGCCCCGTCACCTCGCGGATATGGCAGATCATGTCTATGAGGTCGTCGAAATCGTCCACCTCAGCGTGACGGTTGGGAGAAATGCTGTCCTGCCCTTCGGGGATCCCGCGGATGCGCGCCACCTCGGCGTCGACCTTGGCGCCGGGGAGGATGCCGCCCTTGCCGGGCTTGGCGCCTTGCGCCAGCTTGATCTCGAACATCTTGACGCAGGGATGATCCGACACCTCGCGCAGCTTCTCGTCCGACAGATGCCCCTCGGCGTCGCGCACGCCGTATTTGGCCGTGCCGATCTGATAGACGATGTCGCAATTGCCCGTGAGGTGATAGGGGCTGAGGCCCCCCTCGCCGGTATTGAGCCAGATCCCTGCCTGCGCCGCCCCCCGGCTCAGCGCCTCGACGGCGGGGCGCGAAATCGCGCCATAACTCATGCCGGAGATATTGAAGATCGACTTCGCCTTGTAGGGGATTGCCGCCCCCGGCCCGATCTCCATCGGGGCGGTCACCGCGAACTGATCGTCGAGCGGCGGAAACACCGCCGGCACGAAGATGGGGGTTCCGGGCACATTGAGATTGCGCGTCGAGCCAAAGGCGATGGTGTTGCCCTTGCCGCGCGTCGCGTGCCTGACCCAGTCGCGTTGCGCGCGGTTGAACGGCATCTCTTCGCGGTCCATGGCAAAGAAATACTGGCGAAAGAACTCGCCCAGCTTGGTAAAGAGGTTCCGAAACCGCCCGATCACCGGATAGTTGCGCCGGATCGCGTCGCCCGGCTGTGTGCGGTCGATGACATAGAATACCAGCACCGCGAGCACCGCCACCCCAAGCAGAAACACGAACAAGAGCGCCAGAACCTCGAGGATCTGCGTGACGTAACCCATAAGAACTCTCCGAAATATCGCCTCGGTCCCGGCCCCTCGCGCGGGATCTCTGGCCGGACCCTGCGCTATTCACCGCCACCCGGCAAGACACGAATCCGCCAGCTTTGGTGCCGCTCGGGCGATCCGCCCGTTTGCCCCTGTCGCGCCGCGCAACACGATTGAAACGCCTTTGAAACAAGGGCGGAAAGCCGCCTGATCACAAAATCGTGATTGGATGTTACCGAACCGTGTGGCTTAGCGACCCGTTCCGTTTCGTCAAGCGGCCTCGGCGGAAATCCCCCGTGAACCACCCTGCCCCGGCCCGCGTAACCCTCCCGACGATGCCACGAACGGTATCGTGAAAACGGTTAACCAAAGGAGACAATTCCATGCTTCGCAGAACTTGCCTCGCTCTTACCGCCGCTGTTCTGATGACCGGCCCCGCGCTTGCCGACGGGCACGGCTACAAGAAGGACATCGTCGACATCGCCGCCGGCAATGACAGCTTCTCGACACTCGTCGCCGCCGTCACCGCCGCGGGCCTTGTCGACACACTCAAGGGCGACGGCCCCTTCACCGTCTTCGCCCCCACCAACGAGGCTTTCTCCGCCCTGCCCGAAGGCACGGTCGAGAACCTGCTCAAGCCCGAGAACAAGGACCAGCTCACCGCCGTGCTCACCTATCACGTGGTGCCGGGCAAGGTCATGTCGGGCGACCTGTCGGACGGCATGACCGCCGCGACCGTCCAGGGCGGCGAGGTCACCATCGGCACGACCGGCGGCGTCACCGTGGATGGTGCCAACGTGGTGCAGGCCGATATCGAGGCCAGCAACGGCGTGATCCACGTCATCGACGCGGTGATCCTGCCCAAGTAAGCCAGTTGAGCGGGGCGGCTTTCGGGCCGCCCCCTTGCTACTCAGACCCCGACCTCGACCATCGCTTTCGCCAGCACCGGCACGGTCGACGCATTGAGCCCGGCGATGTTGATACGGCTGTCCCCGATCATGTAGATGCCATGCTCCGCGCGCAACCGCTCCACCTGCTCGGGGCTTGCGCCGAGGCGCGAGAACATGCCGCGATGCTGTGCGATGAACCCGAACCGGTCCGAGCCCGAGAGACGCTGCAACTCCCCCGCCAACTGCTCGCGCAGCTTGAGCATCCCAAGCCGCACCTCCTCCAGTTCCGCCTGCCAGTCGGCGCGAAGCGCGTCATCGGTCAGCACCATGCTGACCAGCCGCGCGCCGTGGTCGGGCGGAAAGGAATAGTTCTGCCGGTTGAGATAGGCCAGATTGCCCTGCGTGACCTTGTGCAGGCCCTTGTCCTGCGCGACCGCCATCAGGATGCCGGTGCGCTCGCGGTAGATGCCGAAATTCTTGGAACAGCTTGCGGCAATGAGCACCTCGGGGCAATTGGCCGCCACGAACCGCACCGCCGCTGCGTCCTCTTCCAGCCCGTCGCCAAAGCCCTGATAGGCGATGTCGATCATCGGCAGAGCACCGCGCGCGTTGAGATGATCCACCACCGCCCGCCATTCGGTCAGGTTGAGATTGGCCCCCGTGGGATTGTGACAGCAGCCGTGCAGCAGCACCACATCGCCCGCGCGCACCGCCTCCAGATCGGCCATCATGCCCGCGAAATCGACGGCACAGGTGGCGCTGTCGAAATAGCGATACATCACCACCTCGATTCCCATATGCGCAAGAATGCTCAGATGGTTGGGCCATGTCGGGTCCGACACGAACACCCGCGCCCCCGGATTGACCATGCGGACAAGATCGAACGCCTGCCGCACCGCGCCGGTGCCGCCCGGCGTGGCAATGGCCGCGACTTGGTCGCGCGTCACCGCATCGCCCAGAACCAGCCCGATCATCGCGTCAAGAAAGGCCGGATCACCCGCCAGCGCGGTATAGGCCTTGGTGCTCTCGGTCTCCCAAAGCTGTTTCTCGGCGGCCTTTACGGCCCGCATGATCGGCGTCACGCCCTCCGGCGTCTTGTAGACCCCCACGCCAAGGTCGATCTTGGTCTCGCGCGGATCCTCGCGATAGGCTTGGCCGAGCGCGATGATCTTGTCGGCGGGTTTTTCCTTCAGGTGCTCGAACATCATGCCTCTCCCGTTGCGACGGGCAGAGTGGCAAAGGCCCCCCATTCCGCCCATGATCCGTCATAGAGCGCGTGATCGGTCTTGCCGATCCGTTCCAGCGCCAGATTGATGACCGCCGCCGTCAGCCCCGAGCCGCAGGTGGTGATCGCCGGTTTGCCCAGATCGACCCCCGCCGCCGCAAAGGCCGCGCGCAGCCCCGCCGCATCCTTCATGGTCTTGTCCGGGTTGAGCAGGGTCGTGAAGGGCACGCTTTTGGACCCCGGAATATGACCCGAGCGCAAGCCGGGGCGCGGCTCGGGTTCCTCGCCGCGAAAGCGCCCGGCCGAGCGTGCGTCGATGATCTCGTGATCGCCGAGCTTGGCCGCCGCCGAGACCTGCGTGACGTCGCGCACCATGTTGTTCTGCCGTCGCACGGTCATGTGCCGGTCGCGCACGATGGGCGGCATATCCTCGATCTCGCGCCCCTCGGCCTGCCATTTCGGCAGGCCTCCGTCCAGCACGGCCACGTTCTCCTGCCCCATCAACCGGAACAGCCACCAGACCCGTGCCGCCGAGAAAAGGCCGTGGCTGTCATAAACCACCACCTGATGCCCGTCGCCCACGCCCATGGCGCGCAGCTTGGACATGAATTTCTCGACCGGCGGCACCATGTGCGGCAACGCCGAGCGCGCATCGCTGATATCCTCGATGTCGAAAAAACGCGCGCCGGGAATATGCGCCGCCTCATACTCGGCGCGCGCATCGCGGCCCGTGCCGGGCAGAAAGGTCGTGCCATCGAGAACCCGCAGATCGGGGTCCTTCAAATGGGCGGCCAGCCAGCCGGTGGAGACAAGCGTCTTGGGATCGTCGGACATCGGAACCCCCGGAAAATGAACCTCTCACTGCCTACAATCGGCGCGACAAAAGGGCAAGTCCGCGCTGCGCCCGGGGATCTTGCACGTTCTCATGGTTTCTGGCGGGGGCACCGGCCTTGATCCGGAGACTGTGACCAGCAGGCACGAATTCCTGACCTGCCGAGGGCGCGTATCGACCTGACACCGGCGGAACGATCCTCATGCGGCAAGCGGCCCGGCCGTGTCCGCATGCGCCAATACAGGGTGGCGCAGGATCGTTGCCCCGATCCTGTCAAGATGCGCGGAAAAAGCGTCCCTGGCTTTGGGATCGAGTTGCCAGAACCCGTCATCCACCAACACAAGGAGCGGCTGGCCGAGCAGGACCCGCGCGAGCGAGAGCGCGCTACGGTCCGCCGCCGTCAGGGTGCGCCCGCCCTCGGACAGGGCACCGTCAAGGCCGCCGATCCGGTCCATCACGGCGCGTAGCCCGGCAGCGCGCGCGGCTTTCCTCAGCTTGACATCCGACGGGCGGCGAAGCAGGCCGAGGGCAAGATTGCGCCGCAAAGAGCCCGTGAGCACCAAGGGCGTGCTGGTCAGGCGCTGGACCCCGCGCCGGAGGCTGCCGCGCGACAGGTCGGTGAGGCAGATGCCCGACAGGACAACATGGCCGGGCGGCACCTTTTCCAGGCCGCACAAGGCCAGGAACAGGGTATCGGCATCGGCTGGATCACAGGTCAGGTCCGTTGTCTGGCCTGCCGGGATGTCGAGCGACAGAAGCGCCCCGGAGGGTGTCTCAAGGTCGCGCACCGCAACATGAGCGGCCCCTTTCGGCAGGCGGGTTTCACCCGAACCAATGCCACGCTGATCGCGTGACAGGGCTGCGATGCCTTTCTTTCGGGCGGCGAGATAGGCCGCGCGGAAATTCCAGACGCCCGCAAGATCGCGCAGCGGGGTCAGCACAAGGCCGATCGCGGCAAGCGCGCCGGCGAGGGCACCGGTGCTGACACCGGTCTTTGCGCCGGTGACGATGACGGCGCAGGCGGCCAGCCCCGCCACCGCATCGGGCAGCGCCTTGAGCGATTCCGCCCATGTCAGGCGGTGCAGGGCTGCGCGAATCATCCGCTCGCTCTGCTTGCGCAGTTGGCGCAATTCGGCGGGGCGGCGGCCCAGGCGGTCAAG
This sequence comes from Roseovarius sp. MBR-79, assembly GCF_053628555.1. Lineage (NCBI taxonomy): Bacteria > Pseudomonadati > Pseudomonadota > Alphaproteobacteria > Rhodobacterales > Roseobacteraceae > Roseovarius > Roseovarius sp. MBR-79. Next base: position 7,802 of record NZ_JBRJGP010000021.1, read on the forward strand.
CTCGGGGGCGAGCGGCATCCGTTCGGCCATTTCGGCGGCGATGCGCGCGCGGCGGGCCCGCAGGCGGCGGTGCAGTGGCTCCAGCCGTGGCCCGGCCACGGCCAGCACCGCCAATGTGGCCGCAAACAGCGGCGCGATGACGAGCGCAAAGCGCGGCTCGAGCAGCCAGAGCACGGCGCAGGCGGCGGGGATCATCACCATGGCCGCGATCAGCCGGGGCAGCCCCATGCCCAGCCAGTTGCGAAAGGCGGTCATGTCGCCGACAAAGCGCAGGCTCATGTAGCCGCTGCGTCGCTTGGCGACGGCACTTGCGGCCATGCCCGAGGCGTGATCGAGCAGCGCCAGACGAATGGCGAGGGCATAGTCCTGTCCGAGCCGTTCGCCCAGCAGCCGCGACAGAACCCGCGCCACGGCGATGACGAGGCCGGAGGCGATCAGCGCCGCGAGCAGGTCGGGCGGCAGGGCTGTGCCCGCATGCATCGCCTCGAACAATCCGCGTGTGGCGAAGGCCGCCGCCCCGGCGGCCACCCCCTGCACCAGCGTCACGAGGCTGACCGTCACCAGACCCCGCCAGCGGCCATTCTCCATAAGGCGCGGCATGGGCATCATGCGGCCTCCCGACGGCCCAGGCCTGCGCGCAGGGCAAGGCCGGTGGCCTCGGCGGGATCGGCCAGGTCCTCTTTGGTCAGCACCGAGAGGCCGGTGGCCGCCTGCGCCTCGTTCGAGGCCATGGGAGAGCAACTGACAAGGCCGGTCAGGGCATCGGGCACGAGCCCCAGCCGCGCCAGATGCGCCACGCCGCCCATGGCCGCCACCGCATCGCCGCAGGCAAACACCAGCCCCGAGATCAGCCGTGCAAACCACGGATCGGCAATCAATCCCGCGGTTTCGCGTTGCAAAAGGCCGTCGGCCACCTCCATCACCACGATGTCACAACCATGATGCCCGGCTTCGGCGATCAGGGTCTCGGTGGCGGATTTGATCCGGTCCAGTGGCTCCAGGTAGGTGGTGACCATGCCCGCATCGGTGAAATCGCCCACGTAATGCGCGCCGCTGTCGCTGTATTCGTTGACATCGCCAAAGGCCCCGGTCCCCGTCGCCTTGATCGCCCCCACGCGAAAGCCGGCGCGCCGCAAACCAAGCACAAGCTGCGCGGTGGCAAGCGTCTTGCCGGAATTCATCGAGGTGCCAAGCACGCCGATCACCGGCGGGAGCGGCGCGGCGGGGCGGGGGCTGAGCGCGAATTGCGCGAGGTTGACCGCGCGCCCGTCACCCCCCAGCAAGCGGGCGGACGGCACCAGACGCGTCGCCGGTTTGATCCGGCTGTTGCGCGCGACCATGCGGCCGATGCATCCGCCCCCGGCCAGGAGGTCGGCACTCTCGGCGTCGATCTCGGCCAGCCCTTCGAACTGATCGGGGGCGTAGCGCGCGCCGCAGGCCATCACCACCGCGTCCCCCGGAAAGATCAGCGAGGGCCGCCCCGAGGGCAGTTGCACGCGGCGGTGCTGCCCCAGACGATCGACATGGGCAAGGATCAGGTCGCCGGGTTTGGCGGCGGCGAAATCGGTATCCGTGCCCGCCACGCAAGCGCGGTCCACACGGCGGGTGGCAAAGGTCCATTTGGCATGGGCAAGCGTATCGGCGAGGGTCATGTCGTCTCTCCTGTGGGTTGAAATATTGGCAAAGGGGGGATCAGATCAGGGCTGCGCGGGCGTCCAGCACGCGCGCGGCAAGGTGATTGTCGGTGATCGCGCGCACCACGTCGTGATCGCAGCCGGTCATCTCGATCAGGCGGGCGCGCGGGCTCAGGTCTGCGGCCTCTGCGGCAGCGTTGAGGGCGGTCACATAGGTGCGGGCCCGCGCGTAACGGTGCATGCCTTGCCGCGCGTCGAGCGCGCTCGTCTTGCGCAGGGCGTCGTCGCGGGTCACATCTTCGGTGCCGACATAGACGCAGACCGGGATATCCAGGAACGCGCGCAGCGCGACGGCGTGGCGGCGCGCCCAGTTGGCGGTAACGGCATCCGTGCCGGCGGCAAGGCCGTAGGGATAGCGCATCGTCTCATTGGGCAGACAATACCAGCCCGCCGCCGCCAGATGGAGCGCGGCAACGCGGTGCGGATAGAGCATCGCCAGACGGTGCGCGAGTTGCGCGCCACCGGAATGGCCGAAAATATCCACCGGCCCCGCGATATCCGGATACGCCGCCGCCACCAGATCAAGCAGGGCCAGCAAGGCCAGATCGGGGCGCGCCTTCTTGCTCGGACGCTGGAAATCGGGCCAGGTTTCAGTCGGGAAATGCGGCACGATCAGGGTGCGCCCGGTGCGCTCGGCCTCGGGGGCAAAGAGCCGCGCCAACGTGCCCGCGTTGCGCGAAATACCGTGCAGCACCACCAGCGGCGGCGCGTCCGACAGGCAGGCGGGCCGGATGATACCGGCACTGAGCCGCCCGGCGCTGCTGCACACGGTGACCCGGCGCAAGGCGGTGGGGGTCGTCTCGATCAGGGTGTCTTTCATCGTTCCTCTCCCGGTCAGTGATCCGTTGTCATGCAAACGCCGCGCGCCGGGGGTTATTCCCGGCGCGCGGCGTTTTTTTCGGATCGCAGAAAAGCGGCGGTTTTATTCCGTCACGGCAGAGGCGGCGGAGGGCACGATCACCGCCTGCCCGGGGCAGGTGCCGCCGAGGTCGAGAACACCTTGCCCGAATGTCTCGTCAGGGCCGTCCGGCCCAAGGTCACGCGCCGAGGCGGTCAGCCGCGCGCGAATGTCGGCAGGCGTCAGCATCGGGTCGTGTTGCAGCCAGAGCGCCACCGCCGCCGTGACATAGGGCGCGGCAAAGGACGTGCCGGTCTGCCACCTCGCGCCTTTGACCGAAGCGGCGGTCCAGACCTCGACGCCGGGGGCCGCGATTTCGACATGCGGGCCGCGAATGGCGCGGCGATAGATGGTGCCGCCACGATCGACCGCCGTTACCGCGATCACGTTGTCATAAGCCGCCGGATAGGCCGGCTCTGCCCGGGGGCCGTCATTGCCCGCCGCCGCGATCACCGGGATTCCGCGTTGCCCGGTCAGTTGCAACAGCGTGTCCTCGAGGACTGAATTGGGCGGCCCCGCAAGGCTGAGGTTGATCACCTGCGCGCCGCGCTCCGAGAGGTGATCGAGCGCGCGCACCAACGTGAAGGCATCGGCGCGCTCGTCGCCTGACACCTTGTGGAACGCGTCCACCGCCACCAGCGGCAGACCGGGCAGAAGACCGGGCACGCGGCTTTCGGGATCGCCCACAAGGATGGAGGCAACCGCCGTGCCGTGAATGGCAGCGGAGGCCAGGTAATCCTCGGGGGTGATGCGCGTGAGGTCGATATCGGCCCCGGAGAGCACCTCGTGATCCGTGTTGAGCCCGGTATCGACCATGCCGATCGTCACCGGCGCACCGCATCCCTCGGGGCCAATTGACGACGGCCAGTTGATCATCCCGCGCGCCGCGCAATGCAGACCCTCACAGGCAGGCGGGCCATCGGGCTGTGCGGTCTCTGCCGTGCTGCCCTGTCCCGCGCGGTAGTAATGATTGAAATCGGCGGTTTCTGCACCGGGCAGCGCGCGAATGGCGTCCCGCGCCTCCTCGAGCGAGGTGCCTTCGGGCACCCGGAGACGATGCGCCGTGGTGGCAAGGCTGAAAAGATCCACCTGCTCCAGCACGACATAGCCCTGATCCACGAGCGCCGTCTCCTGCTCCTCGGTCAGACCACGGGCAATCACTTCGGCCGGGGCGCGGTCGGGTCTCGGCGCGGCCTGCCGTCGCGGACTGGCACGGCGCGGCGGCTCGGGCGGCCCGCGAAAGATGCGCCGTATTTCGCGAATGAGCTCTCGAGGGCTGACACCCTCGCCTGACCGCGCGCTGCCGCCACGTTCTCCGCCGCGACTGCCGCTGCTGCTGCTTCCGCCGTCATCACTGCTGTCGCCGTCATCACCGCTGTCGCTGTCCCCCCCCTCGCCGCCATCATCGGCCCAGGCCACCGTCGCAACCGGACTGTGCGGCATGACCGAAAGCACACCAAGCGCAACCAGCCACAGGATGCAAACCAGGACTCGAAGTCCAATCACGCGCATCGCGGAAATCTCCTTTTGCCTCTGACGCAAGTCATGCCATCTATCGCAAAACGAGGTAAGCCGGGATTTATTCCCGGCGATGGTATCAAACAGGTCAGCGTGCTTCATGCAGGATACTTTTGTCGAGGGCATCGTGGCGCTCCTGCCGAACCTCAAGCGGTTTGCTCTGTCGCTCTGCCGCAAGCCCGATATTGCCGAGGACCTCGTTCAGATCACCGCCGAGCGCGCCTTTCGCGCGCGGCACCAGTTCGACCCTGCGACACGGTTGGAGGCGTGGTTGTTCCGCATTCTGCGTAACGCCTGGATCGACATGCTGCGCCGTGACAGGACGCGGGGCGAGACGGTGGATATCCACGACACCCCGCAGCCCGATCCGGTAGACAGCGCCGCGCAGACCGATGACCGGCTGATGCTGCAATCGGTGCGGACGGCGATGGAAACCCTGCCCGAAGATCAGCGCGCGGTGCTGCATCTGGTCTGCGTCGAGGGCCTCAGCTATGCCGAGACGTCCCAGACCCTGGGCATACCGCAAGGCACCGTCATGAGCCGGTTGAGCCGGGCGCGGCGCGCACTTGGCGAAAAAGTGGGAATAAATGGCCGGGCGGGCCGTTGACGCCGTGCAACGCAAAGGATTGCGCCGATGGATATTGACGATGACACACTGATGGCGCTCGCCGATGGCGAGATCGACGGCGACGAGGCCGCGCGCCTGCACGCCGCGATCAAGTCGGACCCGGCGCTGGCGGACCGCTATGCGCTCTACGCGCAGACGGCGGACTTGGCGAGACAGGCCTCGCTGGCAGATCCCGAGGCGGCGGTTTCGCCCGATCTCGAGGCGCGCATCCGGGCGCTGGCCGCAACCACGCCGCCCGCGGCCGGAAACGTGGTGCCGCTGCGCCGCGCCGCGCCGCGTTGGCAGCCGATGGCGCTGGCCGCCTCGCTTGCGCTGGTGGTCGGTCTCTCGGCGGGGATGTTTCTTGCCCCCGGCGCACCGGAAACCGGTGCGCCGCTGTTGAGCGCCGCCGTGCAGGAGCGGTTGAACACACTGCCCTCGGGGGCCGGGATCACATTGGCGGACGGGCGGCGCATGAACGTGGTTGCGTCCTTCACCGATGGCGCGGGCGCGTTCTGCCGTGAATACGAGACGGCGGCAGTGGGCGGGCAAGGTCATGTCGGCATCGCCTGCCGGGACGGGGCCGATTGGTCCCTGCGCTTTGCGGTCGCAACGGCATCGCAGGCGACCGGCTATGCGCCTGCCTCGTCGCTCGACGCGCTCGACGCGTTCTATGCCGGGGCCGGAGCGTCAGAGCCGCTCTCGGAAGAGGCGGAACGTGCGTTCCTGAAATGACTGGCCGCCGGGTGCCCCCGGCGACCGATACCCGTTTCAGGTATACCCTCAGAAAAAGCCGAGCTTGTTGGGGTTGTAGCTGACCAGCATGTTCTTGGTCTGCTGATAGTGGTCGAGCATCATCTTGTGGTTCTCGCGCCCGACGCCCGACTGCTTGTAGCCGCCAAAGGCTGCATGTGCCGGATACGCGTGATAGTTGTTGACCCAGACGCGTCCCGCCTCGATGGCGCGACCGAACCGGTAGGCGCGGCTGCCGTCGCGCGTCCAGACCCCGGCACCCAGGCCATACATCGTGTCATTGGCGATGGCCAATGCCTCGGCCTCGTCCCTGAAGGTGGTGACGCTGACGACGGGGCCAAAGATTTCCTCCTGAAAGACCCGCATCTTGTTGTGGCCTTTCAGGATCGTGGGCTGCACGTAATAGCCCCCCGCCAGTTCGCCGTCGAACCGCGCGGCATCCCCGCCGACCAGAACCTCGGCCCCCTCTTCGACACCGATGGTCAGATAGGACAGGATCTTGTCCTGTTGCTCGCGGCTGGCCTGTGCGCCGACCATGGTTTCGGGGTCACGCGGATCGCCCTGCTTGATCGCCTTCACCCGCGCGATGCAGCGGGCGATGAATTCTTCGTAGATATCCTCCTGGATGAGCGCGCGGCTGGGGCAGGTGCAGACCTCGCCCTGATTGAAGGCGAAAAGCACGAAGCCCTCGACCGCCTTGTCGAGAAAGGCATCATCCTGCGCCATCACGTCGGAAAAGAAGATATTGGGCGATTTGCCCCCCAGTTCCAGCGTCACGGGAATGAGGTTCTCGGTCGCGGCCTGCATGATCTTGCGCCCGGTCTCGGTCGAACCGGTAAAGGCGATCTTGGCAATGCGCGGGCTGCGCGCCAGCGGCGCACCCACCTCGGCGCCCATGCCGTTGACGATGTTGAGCACGCCGGCAGGCAGCAGATCGGCGATCAACTCGGCCAGCACCATGATCGCGGCGGGGGTCTGTTCCGCCGGTTTGAGCACGATGCAATTGCCCGCCGCCAGCGCCGGCGCAAGCTTCCACGCCGCCATCAGGATCGAGAAATTCCACGGGATGATCTGCCCCACGACGCCCAGCGGCTCGTGGAAATGATAGGCGACCGTGTCATGGTCGATCTCGGACATGGTGCCTTCCTGCCCGCGCAGCACGCCCGCGAAATAGCGGAAGTGATCGACCGCCAGCGGAATATCGGCGGCCATCGTCTCGCGGATGGGCTTGCCGTTGTCCCATGTCTCGGCCAGCGCGATAAGCGCCAGATTCGCCTCGATCACATCGGCGATTTTCAACAGGATGTTCGACCGCTCAGCGGCGGATGTCCGGCCCCAGCCCTCCTTCGCGGCATGGGCGGCATCAAGCGCCAGTTCCACATCCGCCGCGTCCGACCGCGCCACCTCGCAGACCACCGCGCCGGTGATGGGCGTGATGTTGTCGAAATAGCGCCCGTTCACGGGGGGCACGAACGCGCCGCCGATGAAATTGTCGTAACGGGTCCTGAACGGCGCGCGCTGATTGCCCGCCACCTGTGTCATCTCGTTCATTGGGTATCCTCCGGTTGTCCCCGGTCCTCCGCCGGGAATGGGGATACCCTGCGCCATGCCACGCCCCCCGTCAGCCCATGCAAGGGCGACGGGCAGGGCGACCTGTCTCAGTCCTGAGACAGATTGCCGGTGCTTTCGTTGAGACCCAGCCGTTTCATGCGCCGATAGAGCGTCGCGCGCCCGATCCCGAGCGCGCGCGCGGCCCCGGACACATTGCCATCCGCGCGCGCCAGCGCCCGAATCACCGCCGCGCGCTCGGCCTTCTCGAAGCCGCGCGGCCCGTCCTCTCTGCCGAAAATGTCGCTTGCGGGCACCGGGCGGATCGCCGCCGCCTGCCCCAGCCCGAACGCCTTGCGCGCCGCGCGCGTCGCCCCCACGACGATATCGTCACCGTCGACGGCCAAGAGCATCGCCGCCTCGCTGTCGTCGTGGTCGGCATAGAGGATGCGGGCGCGCGGATAGGCGGCACGGAAATTGTCGGCCTCGATCTGCCGCGCGGTCTGCGCCACCATCGCGCCAATGAGCCGGTTGAACGCCTCGGTCTGGTCCGAGCGCGCGGAGGAGACATCGAGCGCCGCGATGATCCGCCCGTCGGCCCCGTAGATCGGCGCATCCATGCAGCTCATCGCTGTGTTGCGCGCGAGGAAGTGCTCGTCGCGGTGGATGATGACGCGGCGGTCCTCGGCGATGCAGGTGCCGATCCCGTTGGTGCCCTCGGCGGCCTCGGACCAGTCGGCCCCCTGCCACAACCCCCAATCCTGAAAAATGGCGGCGTCGCCCTGCGCGCAGCGCTGATCGAGCACCACGCCCTCGGCATCGGTCAAGAGCACGGCGCAGCCCGAATGTCCCAGCAGACCGAAAAGCTGATCGAGCTTCGGCGCCGCCACTTGAAGGAACTGCTCCAGCCCCGCCTGACGCTGCCGCAACTCGGCCTCACCCACCCGCTCGGGCGCACGCCGCTCGGCCGGGTCCAGCCCGTGCTGCACCATCGAGCGCCGCCACGATGCCACAACCCGCGACCGTGCCGGGGCAGAGACGGATTGGGACTGTTCCAGAACCCGGTCCACATGGCGGCTCTTGTCGGTGATGGCGCATACCCCACGTTCGGCTATCCGGCGAGGATACCCCACAAGGCCTGCTCGTGCAAATCACGTGCGGCCTGACCGGGATGGAGGCGGACACATCGCGGCGCGCCCGGGTTTCGGCCGAACGACGCAGACAGCCGGTGGGCTTCATGCCGCGCCTTGGTTTCAGCCTGCACCTCGTCATCGGTCCACCCTCGCGCGCTCTTGCTCCGGATCACGCACCCGTCTATCGCCTGTGTGGTGGGCAACCGGTTCTCTCTGATGATCTTCGACAGGGTGGATCGCGGCGGGCCGCCCCAACGCCTCCCATATGATCAACAGGGACTGACAGATATCACGCGCAAGGATCAGGAACATGCATGTAACCGCCGGACCCGAAACCTGCCACTGGGGCTATTTCGACGCGTCTCTGCCCCCCGTTGCCACGATCGCCAGCGGTGACGAGATCACGATCGACACGGTCTCTGGCGGGCCGACTGCGCTGCCCGGCGCGGGATTTCACGTTCCGCCGGAACTTCTGGCCATCCACGCCGGCGGTGTTCCCGCCATGCCCGGCCATATCCTGAGCGGACCGGTCGCGGTCGAGGGCGCGCGGCCCGGTGACGTGTTGCAGATCGACGTTCTGGATGTCGCGCTTCGGCAGGACTGGGGCTATACGTTCATCCGTCCGCTGGCCGGGACGCTGCCGAAGGATTTCCCCGAAACGCATCGGATGATCACCAAGATCGATGCCAGGGCCAACACCGCCCTGTTGCCCTGGGGCCTGACACTGCCGCTGACCCCCTTCTTTGGCGTCATGGCGGTGGCACCGCCGCGCGCATGGGGGCGCATTTCCACCATCGAGCCGCGCGCGCATGGCGGGAACCTTGACAACAAGGAGCTGGTCGCGGGCAGCACGCTCTTTCTGCCGGTGCTGGTGGAGGGCGCGCTGTTTTCCTGCGGCGACGGCCACGGCGCGCAGGGCGATGGCGAGGTCTGCGTCACCGCGATCGAAACCGCCCTGCAGGGCAGGTTCCGCCTGACGGTCCGGCGCGATCTGGATATGGACTACCCCGAGGCAGAAACCCCCACTCACCTGATCACCATGGGCATGCATCCCGACCTCGACACCTGCGTCGAGATTGCCCTGCGCCGGATGATTGCGCGGGTCAGCGCCCGCGCGGGCATTACCCGGGCCGAGGCTTACATGCTCTGCTCCCTGGCGGGTGATCTGCGGATCACCCAAACGGTCAACCGCGAAAAGGGCGTGCATATGATGATGCGCAAGGCACTGGTGCAACCGTCGCGCCAGAGCGGCTGAGGCCCTTCTGCCTCCCGCGCGGTGCGACCGCGCCGTCCCGACAGCGCTGACGGCATCCGGCACTGGAAGCGGCAGATGAAAACAGGCACGCGTCACGACGTCGGCAACGGCCCCATGACCCTGGCGTTCGACACCTGACAGAACGTGCCTGATACCGACGGGGAACGTTCATGGCCTTGAGCGAACAGTCAAGGTGCAGTCCCCTTGCGCGGAATCAAGGCGCGGAACGCGCCGCCGCGCATCGCCCGACCGCCCGTCGCACCAAAGGTGCGCCAGTTTTAAGCGGCACGCCTCCGGCGTGACGGGCGGGCGCTTTTGCAACGCTCAACCCACCATGATCGTTCAAGTATTCGGCACCATAAAGTGATGCCCACAACCCGATCCGACCGCCCGCCAGTCCGACAGCGGCCCCGATCCCGAGAGAAAGCGCAGGGCGTGCCCGGCGTGTCACTGTGCGGCCCGCTGTGCTGACCTGTCATCATTGCGGGCGCGGGCAACGTGATCGCGGGCGACGGACATGGATTTGAGGATGGCATGAACCGTGTCGCCGGGGTGCAGGCCCAACTGCTCTGCGGCACGGCGGGTGATGCGGGCGAGGATCTCGTGATCGCCTACCGCGATATGGACCATCACGCCCGGCCCGCCACCGGGCACGATCCGCACCACTGTCCCGGCGATGATGTTCTGCGCCGACAGCCCTTCGGGGCGGGCCCGCGACAGGATCACCTCATGCGCCATGATCCGCACGCACACGCGGGTTCCCGGCGCGCCCTCGACCGTCGGCAAAAACAGCGGCCCGGTCGGCGCATCGAGCCGGGTCAGACCGTCGGGCAGGTGCTCGGCCACGGTGGCGGGGAGCATGGCGGCCACCTCGCGGATGCCCATGGCGCGCAAGGCGTCCGGGTCGGCCATCACCTGCGCCGTGGTGCCGGTCCGCACGACCTGACCCGCCGAAATCACCACCATCCGGTCGGCGAGCAACTGCGCCTCGTTCACGTCATGGGTCACAAGGACCACGGGCATTTTGAGATGGGCGCGGAGCGCGATGATCTCGCTATACAGTTTCTCGCGCGTGACGCGGTCCACCGCCGAGAACGGCTCGTCCAGAAGCAGGGCCTGCGGGCGGCGGGCGAGCGCACGGGCCACGGCCACCCGTTGTTGCTGGCCGCCCGACAGTTGCGCCGGCGTGCGGTCCGACAGGCCGTGCAGATTGACCAGATCAAGAAGCCGTTCCGCCTCGCCCGCCTCGGGCGCGTCCATGGCGGCCATCACGTTCCGGGCGGCGGTCATGTGCGGGAAAAGTGCATAGTTCTGGAACACGATGCCCACCCGGCGGCGATGGCTGGGCAGGTTCACCCGCGTTGCCGTGTCGAGCCAGGCCGTCCCGTCCACGGTCACGCGCGCCACCTCCGGTCGCCACAGCCCCGCGATGGTTCGCAGCAGCGTTGTCTTGCCCGATCCCGAATGGCCGACCAGCGCCAGCAACTCGCCCGGTTCCACCCGGAAGGCCACGTCGAGCGGGATGGGCGCGGCCGCCCGCGCCATGACCTCCAGCGCCATCAGCCGAGCCTCCGCCCGACACGGGACGACAGCCAGAATGTCACCGCGATGGTGAAGAGCGAGATCGCCACCAGCACCCCCGACATGATCGCGGCCCCCCGGTCGTCAAAGCCCTGCACCCGGTCATAGATGGAAATGGCAATGGTCCTGGTCTCGCCGGGGATCGAGCCGCCCACCATCAGCACGATGCCGAATTCGCCCAACGTATGCGCAAAGGTCAGAACCATCGCCGTCATCAGCCCCGGCCAGGCGAGCGGCAACTCAACCTTCCACAGGCTGCGCGCAGGCGACATCCCGCAACAGCTTGCCGCCTCGCGCACCTCGACCGGGATCGCCTCGAACCCGCGCTGCGCGGGCTGAATGGCAAAGGGCAGGTTGAAGATGATGGAGGCCACAACCAATCCCTCGAAACTGAACACCAATTGATGACCGAAGAGGTCCTGCCACAGATCGCCCACCACCGAGCCACGCCCGAAGGCCACCAGCAGGTAGAAGCCGAACACCGTGGGCGGCAGCACCAGGGGCAGCATCACCAGCGCCTCGACCAGCCCCTTGGCGCGGAACTGGCGATAGGCGAGGACCCGGCCCATCACGATGGAGACCGGCAACAGGATGGCCACCGTCCATCCCGCCAGCCGCAGCGACAGCCAGAGCGCCGTCCAGTCCATGCGCTATTCGCCCTTGGGCAGAACGAAGCCGTAACGCTCCATGATCGCGCGCGCCGCCGGTTCCTTCATATAGGCATAGAAGGCCTCGGCCACGGGGCCTGCATCCTTCAGCAGCGCCATGCGCTGACGCAAGGGTTCATGCCAGTCCGCCGGGATCAGCGCGTAGGTGCCTTTCGGCGAGACCTCGGGCGCGAGAGCCAGAGAATAGGCGATGATGCCGCCCTCGGCATTGCCCGAAAGTGCGAATTGTGCGGCTTGGCTGACATTCTCGCCCAGCACGATCACCGGTTGCAGATCGTCCCAGATGCCTTTGGTGATCAGCGCCTCGCGCGCTCGCATCCCGTAGGGCGCGTGATCGGGGTTGGCGATGGCAAAGCGGGTGATCTGCCCCGCCGCCAGCATCCCGGCCAGATTATCCAACTCGGCATCCGGCGTCAGGGTCGATCCGTGCGGCACCATGATGACGACCCGGCCAATGGCATAGAGGTCGCCCTCGTCGCGGGTCAGCCCTTCGGCATGCAGGTCGGCGATGAATTTCTCGTCCGCCGCCATGAAGATCTGGAACGGCGCGCCTTCACGGATCTGGCGGGCGAAGTTCCCCGTTGAGCCCATCGAAAGCCGCACCTTCATGCCGGTGTCGGCGGCGAAAGCCTCGGCAATCTCGGCGACCGCGAATTGCAGGTCAGAGGCGGCGGCAATCACAGGCGCATCGTCCTGTGCCAGCGCAGGGCCCATCGCAAGGCCAATGGCCGCCACAGCGGCAAGGACTGACCGGCGGTTGAAGACCAGCGGCATGGGCAGCACTCCTGGGATATGTTTCTCGAAACATATCGTCAAAAACGACCTGACCAGTCAACCGTTATTTTTCCTTGGGAATATCCCTGAGAAGCGCCTGCATGGCCCTGAGCCGCCCGGCACCGGCGTCTGCGGCCTCGGCTTCGAAGCCGCGATAGTGGTTCAGGACGATGCGCCCCGCCTCGGTCAGCACCGCGCCCCCGCCGCCAGGACCGCCCCGCGTGCTTTCCACCACCGGGTCGCGGAACATCGCATTCAGCGTGCCGACCAGCTCCCATGCCCGCTTGTAGCTCATTCCCATCTCGCGCCCCGCTGCGGCGATGGACCCGCAGCGGTCGATGCGTTCCAGCAGCTCGGCCTTGCCGGGGCCGATCATCTCGTGGTCGCCAAAGACGATCCTGATCCGAAGACGGGGGCGATTGGGTTCGTTTTCCATGGCAAGACAATCGCCTTGCGGCACGCGATTTGCAAGCAGGCCCCCAGAGGGGCTGCGGCCCGACGGCGCGCCCGATCTTCGGTTCAGGGGGCTACGGGAATTCCGATCGGAGTTGCCGCCATCTCATAGATCGGTGGTAAGCCGGTGACCCGGCGGGTAGGCAAGGCGCACCCAGGTGATCGGCAGAGCCGCTTTCCAGGTGGTGCGCTCCAGCGTGAAGAGCGCCGCACCGGGCGCGCAGCCAAGCGCCTCAGCCGTCTCCGGGTCTGCTGCCATCGCGGAGAGCGCGAGCGCGCCGCGCGTGTAGGGCACATTTTGCACCAGCCAGGCATTGGCACTCTGCTGCGTGAGGTCGAGCGCGGCAAAATCCGGCACGGTTTCGGTGTCCACCCAGCGATCCTCATGCGCGTAGGGCGCGCCGTCGGCAAGGTGCAGCGCCACGACATGCAAGAGCCTGCGGTCAGGCGGCAGGTGCAACAGGCTCCGCACGGCGAGCGGCGGCGTGCCCTCTTCGCGCAGGATCAGCGCATGATCATAATGCGCGCCGCGCGCCTCGACCTCCTCGCGGATGACGGGGATGCGCAGCGTCGCGCGGCGCACCGGGTTGAGCGCCACGCACGTGCCCGCCTTGCGCCGCCGTTCCAGATAGCCCGCCTCGGCCAGATGGCGCAGCGCACGGTTCACCGTGGTGCGCGCACAGCCCATCTCGCCCGCCAGATCGACCTCGTTGGGAATCAGGTCGCCCGGTGCCCAGTCCCGGCGGCGGATACGGGCAAGCACCTCGTCGGCCACCGCCCGCCAGGATGTGAGCGCCTGAGCCATGCTCAGAGCGCATCGCGCAGGCGGCGCAGCGTGGCGGCATAGCCCGCGCGGATCGCACCCTGCGCATGATGGCGCCCCGCACGCACAAGGTGGCGGCCCGCCGCCCACACATCCCTTACCATCCGGTCATCGCCCGCGAAAATCCAACTGTCGAGCAAGGTGTCGCCGCTGCGGCCCGCAAGGTCAACCGCCGCGCCGTCAAGCGCCGATAGATCGGCCCAGAGACCCGGCGCAATCGCCCCGGCCGCGCGCCCCGCCGCCTGCGCCCCACCCCGACACGCCGCGTCATAGAGAACCCGCCCGGTCGAGGCCTCGGGTCGCGCCAGTGCCGCGCGCGTCCGGTCCCGAAGCCGCTGCGAGTAATCCAGCGTGCGCAACTCCTCCGACAGCGCGATGCGGATATTGCTGTCCGAGCCGATCCCGAACCGCCCGCCCGCCTCGCACCAGCGCACCCCGTCGAAAATTCCATCGCCCAGCGAGCTTTCGGTGATCGGGCACAGCCCTGCCACCGCCCCGGTCGCGGCAAGCGCGCGGGTCTCCTGGGGCTGCATCTGCGTGCAATGAATGAGGCACCAGCGCGGATCGACCTGCGCATTGGCCAGAAGCCACTCCACCGGGCGCGCGCCCCATGCCGCCTGCACCTCCTCGACCTCGGCCACCTGTTCGGCAAGGTGCATGTGAATGGGTCCGGCACCCAGCGCCGTCACCGCGCGCAACCCCTCGGGGCTGACCGCGCGCAGGCTGTGGGGGGCAACGCCAAGGGCCGTGTCGACAGGCAGATGCGCAATCGCCGCGCCCGCCGCCTCATGCAACCGCGCAAATCCGTCCGGATCGGTGCCGAATCGCGCCTGTCCGGGGCCAAGCGCGCGGCGATCGCAGCCGCCGAACTGATAATGCACCGGCAGAAGCGTCAGGCCGATGCCGGTGGTCGCCGCCGCCGCCGCGATGCGCGCCGACATCTCGGCCAGATCGGCATAGGGCACCCCGCCCGGCGCGTGGTGCAGATAGTGAAACTCCACGTTGCAGGCATAGCCGGCCTCCAGCATCTCCATCTGCACGAAGGCGGCGATGGCCTCCACGTCCTCGGGCGTCAACCGGTCGAGAAACCGGAACATGAGCTGCCGCCATGTCCAGAAGGTATCACGCGGATCGGGGCCGCGCCGCTCAGTGAGCCCCGCCATGGCGCGCTGAAAGGCGTGGCTGTGCAGGTTGGCGGGCGCGGGCAGCAGGATCGCGTGACGCTCGCCCTCGGGGGACGCGTCGCGCGCGACCCCGGCTATGCGCCCGTCGTCGTCGATTTCGACCCGCACGCCGCGCGCCCATCCATCCGGCAACAGCGCCTGATCCGCCCAGAGAACCGTCATGCCTTGCCCCGCTCATTACCGGTTGACAGAGATATTATGTGCATACATATTACAGATAACAAGAGAGTTGACAAGCCCGAGTCGTGCATGAGGGACGAATGGCCATCGAAGTTCTGAACAACGCCCGCATCGCCACGCTCGACAGCCCCGGTTACGGGTTGATCGAGGCGGGCGCGCTCGTGCATGACCACGCCCGCATCCTCTGGGTCGGCCCCGAACAGGACCTGCCCGCCGAGCACGCCCTTGCCTCCCGCCTCGATATGGGCGGGCGGCTCGTCACGCCTGCACTCATCGACTGCCACACCCATATCGTCTTTGCCGGTGACCGCGCGCAGGAGTTCGAAATGCGCCTCCAGGGCGCAAGCTATGAAGACATCGCCCATGCGGGCGGCGGGATCCTGTCGACCGTCGCCGCCACCCGCGCCGCCACCGAGGAGACGCTGATCGCGCAGGCCCTGCCCCGGCTCGACGCGCTCCTTGCCGAAGGGATGACCACGGTCGAGGTGAAATCGGGCTACGGACTTGAGCGGGAAACCGAACTTCGGATGCTGCGCGCCGCGCGCCGCCTTGCGCAAGTGCGCCCGGTCCGCGTGCGCACCACATACCTTGCCGCCCATGCCTGCCCGCCCGACTACAAGGGGCGCGCAGATGCCTATATCGACGAGGTCTGCCTGCCCACCCTGCGCGCCGCCCATGCCGAAGGTCTGGTCGACGCGGTGGACGGGTTCTGCGAGGGGATCGCCTTCGATGTCGCGCAGATCGCCCGCGTTTTCGACCTCGCGCGCACCCTCGGCCTGCCGGTCAAACTCCATGCCGAGCAGTTGAGCCACCAAGGCGGCACCGCGCTCGCCGCGCGCTATGGTGCGCTCTCGGCCGATCACGTCGAATACGCCACCGCAGAGGATGCCGCGCTGATGGCCGCCTCAGGCACGGTGGCGGTGCTTTTGCCCGGTGCCTTCTATACGTTGCGCGAAACGCAACTGCCGCCTGTCGCGGCGTTCCGCGCGCATCATGTCCCCATGGCGCTGGCCACCGATTGCAACCCCGGCACCTCGCCGGTGACCTCGCTGCTTCTGACCATGAACATGGGCTGCACGCTGTTCGGCCTGACGCCGGAAGAGGCGCTGCGCGGGGTCACCACCCATGCCGCCCGCGCCCTTGGCCTTGACGATTTCGGGCGCATCGCGCCGGGGCTGCGCGCCGATCTGGTGGTCTGGAACGTCACCAATCCGGCGGAACTGGCCTGGCGCATCGGCTTCAATCCCCTTCACGCCCGCATTTTCGGAGGTTCCGAATGACCCTGACGCTGACCCCCGGCGCGACCACGCTCGCGCAGCTTGAAACGCTCTGGCGCGAGGGGATGCCTGCCCGGCTCGACCCCGGCGCGCGCGGCGCGGTCGAGGCGTCTGCCGCGCTCATCGCCGAGGCCGCGCGCGGCACCGAGGCCGTCTATGGCGTCAATACCGGCTTCGGCAAGCTCGCCTCGGTCAAGATCGCGCCCGAGGATACCGAGGCGCTGCAACGCAACCTGATCCTGTCGCATTGCTGCGGCGTGGGCGAGGCGCTCGATCCCGCCGCCACGCGGCTGATGATGGCGCTCAAACTGCTCAGCCTCGGGCGCGGGGCTTCGGGCGTGCGGTGGGAGATCGTCGCGCTGATCGAGGATATGCTGGCGGCGGGCGTGGTGCCCGTGGTGCCGTGCCAGGGCTCGGTCGGGGCCTCGGGCGATCTGGCCCCGCTGGCGCATATGGCCGCCGTGATGATCGGCGCGGGCGAGGCGGTGGTGGCGGGCGCGCGCCTGCCCGGTGCCGAGGCGCTGGCGCGCGCGGGCCTCGCGCCCGTGGTGCTCGGCCCCAAGGAGGGGCTCGCGCTCATCAACGGCACGCAGTTTTCCACCGCGCTGGCGCTCACCGGCCTTTTCGACGGATGGCGCTGCGCGCTCGCGTCGATGGTTACGGCGTCCCTGTCCACCGACGCGATCATGGGTTCCACCGCGCCCTTGCAGCCCGAAATCCACGACTTGCGCGGCCATGCCGGTCAGATCGAGGTGGCCCGCGAGATGCGCGCGCTGATGGAGGGATCGGTGATCCGCGAGAGCCACCGCGACGATGACGCCCGCGTGCAGGACCCCTATTGCATCCGCTGCCAGCCACAGGTGGCGGGCGCCGCACTGGACCTGCTGCGGCAGGCGGGGCGCACGCTGGAAATCGAGGCCAATGCGGTGACGGACAATCCGCTTGTCCTCGGGCCGGGGCGGATCGTCTCGGGCGGCAATTTCCATGCCGAACCGGTGGCCTTCGCCGCCGACATCATCGCGCTGGCGCTGGCCGAGATCGGGGCGATTGCGCAACGGCGCGTGGCGCTGATGGTCGACCCGACGCTGAACCATGACCTGCCCCCCTTCCTCACCCCCGCGCCGGGGCTCAATTCCGGGCTGATGATCGCCGAAGTAACCACCGCCGCGCTGATGAGCGAGAACAAGCATCTGGCCAATCCCTGTTCCACCGATTCGACGCCCACCTCCGCCAATCAGGAGGATCATGTCAGCATGGCCGCCCATGGCGCGCGGCGGCTGGGGCCGATGGTGCGCAACCTTTCGGTCATCCTCGGGGTCGAGGCGATTTGCGCCGCACAGGGCATCGAGTTTCGCGCGCCGCTGACAACCTCGCCGCGCCTGCAAGCGGCGATTGCCGCGTTGCGCGCAGAGGTGGCGGCACTCGGGCCTGACCGCTACCTCGCCCCCGATCTGGACCGCGCCGCAGGCATGATCCGCTCCGGCGCGCTCATTGCGGCGGCAGGGGTAGAGGGCGTGCACCCATGACCCCGGTGATGGTGAGCCAAGGCGACAGCCCCGTCGTGCTCGGCCTGCCGCATGTCGGCACCGATGTGCCGGCCGAGATTGCCGCCCGGCTCAATGCGCGCGGGCGGATGCTGGCCGATACCGACTGGCATGTGGACCGGCTCTATGACGGCCTGCTGCCGGGGGCCACGACCGTGCGCGCCACCTTCCACCGCTACGTGATCGACGCCAACCGCCCGCCCGAAGGATCAAGCCTCTATCCCGGCCTGAACACCACCGGCCTTGTGCCGCTGACCGATTTCGACGGGGAGCCGATCTGGGATACGCCGCCCGACGCGGCAGAGATCGAGGCGCGGCGGGTTGCGTATCACGCGCCCTATCACGCCGCGCTTGCGGCGGAACTGGAGCGGGTGCGCGCAAGGCACGGCGTGGCGATCCTATATGACTGCCACTCGATCCGCTCGCGCATCCCGTTCCTCTTCGAGGGCACCTTGCCCGATTTCAACATCGGCACGGCGGAGGGCACGAGTTGCGACGCGCGCATCGCGGCGGCGGTCGAGGCCGCCTGCCTCGCCTCCGGCCGCCCCACCGTGCGCGATGGCCGCTTCAAGGGCGGCTGGTGCACCCGCCACTATGGCCGCCCCGCCGACAATATCCACGCGATCCAGATGGAACTGGCGCAATCCACCCATCTGGCCAGCGAATCCCCGCCCTTCGCCTATGACCCGGACCGCGCCGCCACGCTGCGCCCCGTCCTGGCCGAGATCCTGCACAAACTGGCCGCGCTGGCCCCCGACCTGAGAGGCTGACCATGACCGATCCCCGTCACAATCTCCGCGATGTCTATCCCGCCACGGGCACCGAGATCACCGCCAAAAGCTGGCTGACCGAGGCACCGCTGCGGATGCTGATGAACAACCTCCACCCCGACGTGGCCGAGAACCCTCATGAGCTTGTGGTCTATGGCGGTATAGGGCGCGCCGCGCGCACATGGGAGGATTTCGACCGCATCTGCGACGCCTTGCGCGCGCTCGAGGCCGACGAGACGCTGCTTGTGCAATCAGGCAAGCCGGTGGGCGTGTTCCGCACCCATACCGACGCGCCGCGCGTGCTGATCGCCAACTCGAACCTCGTGCCGCATTGGGCGACCTGGGATCATTTCAACGAGTTGGATAAAAAGGGGCTGGCCATGTATGGCCAGATGACCGCCGGAAGCTGGATCTATATCGGCACGCAAGGCATCGTTCAGGGCACGTTCGAGACCTTCGCCGAGGCGGGCCGCCAGCATTACGACGGCGATCTGCGCGGGCGCTGGATCCTGACCGCAGGGCTTGGCGGCATGGGCGGCGCGCAGCCCCTGGCCGCCGTCATGGCCGGGGCCTGCTGTCTGGCCGTGGAATGCGACGAGACGCGCGCCGATTTCCGTATCCGCACCCGCTATTGCGACGCCAAGGCCCATGACCTCGACGAGGCGCTGGCCATGATCGACGGTTGGTGCAAGGCGGGCGAGGCGAAATCCGTGGCCCTCATCGGCAACGCAGCAGAGGTGTTTCCCGAACTGGTGCGCCGGATGAAGGCGGGAGGCCCGCGCCCCGATATCGTCACCGACCAGACCAGCGCGCATGATCCGATCCACGGCTACCTGCCCCTGGGCTGGAGCGTGGCGGAGTGGCGCGCCAAACAGGAGAGCGACCCCAAGGCCGTCGAGGCCGCCGCGCGCGCCAGCATGAAGACCCATGTCGCCGCCATGGTGGATTTCTGGAACGCAGGCGTGCCGACGCTCGATTACGGCAACAACATCCGGCAGGTGGCCCAGGAGGAGGGGCTGGAAAACGCCTTTGCCTTCCCCGGTTTCGTGCCCGCCTATATCCGCCCGCTCTTTTGCCGGGGCGTCGGGCCGTTCCGTTGGTGCGCGCTCTCGGGCGACCCGGAGGATATCTACAAGACCGACGCGCGCATGAAGGAACTTTTCCCCGACAACGCGCATCTGCACACCTGGCTCGACATGGCGCGCGAACGCATCGCCTTTCAGGGTCTGCCCGCGCGGATCATGTGGATCGGGCTGGGCGACCGGCACCGTGCGGGCCTTGCCATCAACGAGATGGTCCGCAATGGCGAGTTGAAGGCCCCGGTGGTGATCGGGCGCGATCATCTCGACAGCGGCTCGGTCGCCAGCCCCAACCGCGAGACCGAGGCGATGCTTGACGGCTCTGACGCGGTCAGCGACTGGCCATTGCTCAACGCGCTCCTCAACTGCGCCTCGGGTGCCACCTGGGTCAGCCTGCATCATGGCGGCGGCGTCGGCATGGGGTTCAGCCAGCATTCCGGCATGGTGATCTGCTGCGACGGCACCGAAGATGCCGACCGCCGCATCGAGCGGGTGCTCTGGAACGACCCGGCCACCGGCGTGATGCGCCACGCCGATGCGGGCTACGACATCGCCCGCGAGTGCGCGGTTGAACATGGCCTGAACCTGCCTGCAATTCTCAAGACGTAGGCGCCCGCCCGTCACGCACCTGTCAAAAAGCCTAGGAAAACAGCAAAACATGCGCGTATGCTTGTTTTCCGGGCGGTGACGGCCCCGGCGGGGACCAAAGCGCATGTCTCGCTGGAGGCGCTTTGCCGCCTCGCGTTTGCTGCGGGGGAGAGAAACGGGGGTGCGCATGAGCGAAACGGAAATCTTCGACGAAATGTGGGGCACGGATGCGCGCCTGCGCGCGCCCTACAGCGGCTTTCACGACTGGTTCGGCCGCGAGGACCCCAAACGCCTGCGCGCCAAGCAGCGCGAGGCAGAGGAGCTTTTCCGCCTGACGGGCATCACCTTCAACGTCTATGGCAAGGCCGAGGCCGAAGAGCGGCTCATCCCCTTCGACATCATCCCGCGCATCATCTCGGGCACCGAATGGGCGCGGCTCTCGCGCGGGATCGAGCAGCGCGTGCGCGCGATCAACGCCTTTCTGCACGACATCTACCACAAGCAGGAGATCGTGAAGGCGGGCCGCATCCCCGAAGAGATGATCCGCCGAAACGATGCCTTTCTGCCCCATATGATCGGGGTCGAGCCGCCGGGCGGCGTCTATACCCATATCGTCGGCGTCGATCTGGTGCGCACCGGGCCGGGCGAGTTCTTCGTGCTCGAGGACAATGCCCGCACGCCCTCGGGCGTCAGCTACATGCTGGAAAACCGCGAAACCATGCTGCGCATGTTCCCGGAACTCTTCTCGCAGAACCGGGTGCGGCCGGTGCAGACCTACCCGTTCGACCTGCGCCGCTCGCTGGCCGCCTGCGCGCCGGGCTGCGCGGCAAGCGATCCGGTGGTCGCCGTTCTGACACCGGGAATCTACAACTCGGCCTATTTCGAACACGCCTTCCTTGCCGACCAGATGGGGGTGGAGCTGGTGGAGGGGCACGATCTGCGGGTGGTCGACGGCCGCGTCGCCATGCGCACGACCAAGGGATACAAGCCCATCGACGTGCTATATCGCCGGGTGGATGACGATTTCCTCGACCCGCTCAATTTCAACCCCGACAGCACGCTTGGTGTGCCGGGGATCATGGATGTCTACCGCGCGGGCGGTATCACCATCGCCAATGCGCCGGGCACCGGCATCGCCGATGACAAGGCGATTTACAGCTACATGCCCGAAATCGTGGAATTCTATACCGGCGAGCGCCCGATCCTGCAAAACGTGCAGACCTGGCGCTGCTCGGAGGCCGACGCTCTGGCCTATGTGCTCGACAATCTCGCGGATCTGGTGGTCAAGGAGGTGCATGGCTCTGGCGGCTACGGCATGTTGATCGGCCCCACCGCAAGCCGCAAGGACATCGCCGCCTTCCGCCGCAAGCTCAAGGCGCGGCCCGGCAATTACATCGCGCAACCGACGCTCAGCCTCTCGACGGTGCCGATCTTCTCGCGGGCGGGGCTGACACCGCGCCATGTCGATCTGCGGCCCTATGTTCTGGTCAGTCCCGGCAACATCAACGTCACCCCCGGCGGCCTTACGCGGGTAGCGCTCAAGAAGGGCTCGCTCGTGGTCAACTCGTCGCAGGGCGGGGGCACCAAGGACACCTGGGTTCTGGAGGATTGAGCGCGATGCTGGGAAAAACCGCCAATGGCCTCTTCTGGATGTCGCGTTATCTGGAGCGGGCCGAAAATACCGCCCGCCTGATCGAGACCGGGCAGCGCATCGCGCTGACCCGTCTTGGCGACGACGATGCCCGCGAATGGGCCTCGATCCTGCAAAGCGCCGGATCCTACCCGGACTTCATGAATGCCCATGAGGAGGTGACCAAGGAGGCCGCAATCAACTGGATGCTGCGCGACCGCGACAACCCGTCATCGATCCGCACCTGCATCGAGGCCGCGCGACAGAACGCGCGGCTGGTGCGCACCGCCATCACCGGAGAGGCCTGGGAGGCGATCAATGCCGCCTACATGAGCGCGAATGCCAGCATTGCCCGCAAGGTGGCCGAGCGCGACCTGACCGAGGTCCTGCAACGGATGCGGCAGGCCACGGCGCTGGTGCGCGGCATGATCCTCGGCACGATGATGCGCAACGAGATCTTCGATTTCCTGAGGATCGGCACCTTTCTGGAGCGCGCCGATTACACCGCCCGGATCATCGACGTGAAATATTACGTGCTGTTGCCGTCAATCAACGCGGTCGGCACGATGATCGACAATGTCCATTGGGAAAGCATCCTGCGCGCGGTTTCGGGGCGGGGGGGCTTTCGAATGGAATATGGCGCAGGTGGCGGCCCGCGCGAGATCGTGCATTTCCTTGTCCTCGACAAGAGGATGCCGCGCAGCCTTGCGTTCTGCGTCTCCAAGATCGAGGACAACCTGCGCTATCTCGACCCCGAGGGCCGCAGCCCCACGCTTCGGATGGTGCGCGATCTCAAGACGCAGTATCTCTCGCATGACGTATCGGCCATCTTCGATTATGGCCTGCACGAATTCATCCAGAGCGTGCTTTCGGCGCTTGGCGATGTTGCGGCGCAGATA
The DNA here is from genome assembly GCF_053628555.1 of Roseovarius sp. MBR-79. Taxonomy (NCBI): domain Bacteria; kingdom Pseudomonadati; phylum Pseudomonadota; class Alphaproteobacteria; order Rhodobacterales; family Roseobacteraceae; genus Roseovarius; species Roseovarius sp. MBR-79. The sequence continues at coordinate 30,658 of NZ_JBRJGP010000021.1, forward strand.
GAGCGCGATTTCCGATTTTATGAGTGATCCCATGCAGCTTGAGATACACCACACCACGCGCTACCGCTTTGCGGCACCGGTGACATACGCCCTGCAACAGGTGCGCAAGATCCCCAAGAGCACGCCGCACCAGAGCGTGCTTGAGTGGTCCACCGAGGTGACGGGCGGCACCAAGCAGCTCCGGTTCGAGGATCACCACAACAACGTGGTCGAACTCATCAGCTTTGACCGCGACACGACCGAGATTTCCGTCGTCTCGCGCGGGCGGGTGGCGCTGGAGGACAATCACGGCATCGTCGGGCGCCATCGCGGGCCCGCGCCACTCTGGCTCTACCGGACCCATACGCCGCGCACGCAGCCCGGTGCGGGCGTCCGGGAGACCGCGCGCAGCGTGCAGGGCGAGACCACGCTTGACTGGCTGCACGCGCTCTCGTCGCATATCCGCGAAACCATCGCCTATGAGGTCGGCTCCTCGCATCCCGGCTGGGGCGCGGAGGATGCCATATCGGAAGGGCGCGGCGTCTGTCAGGATCACGCCCATGTCTTTATCGCCTGCGCGCGGCACATGGACATTCCGGCGCGCTATGTCTCGGGCTATCTGATGCTGGACGACCGCACCAGCCAGGACGCCATGCACGCCTGGGCGGAGGCCCATGTCGAGGGGCTGGGCTGGGTCGGCTACGACGTCTCGAACGGGATTGCCCCCGACACCCGCTATGTGCGCGTCGCAACAGGGCTGGACTATGCCGACGCCGCGCCTGTATCCGGTATGCGGATCGGGGGCGCCGCCGAAGCGCTCGATGTCCGGATCGACGTTTCGCAGCAGTGAGGCCCAGATGACCTATTGCGTTGGCATGATGCTCCGGCGGGGTCTTGTGTTCATGTCCGATACCCGCACCAATGCCGGGCTCGACAATATCTCGACCTTCAAGAAGATGACCGTCTGGGAAGCGCCGGGCGACCGGGTGATCACGCTGCTGTCCTCGGGCAACCTTGCCACGACACAGGCGGTCGTGAGCCTTCTGGACGAGCGCACCAAGGCCCATGACGATCGTGTGCCCACGCTGCTCGGTGTGCCCTCGATGTTTCAGGCAGCGCGGCTGGTGGCCGACACGCTGCGCGAGGTCATCGCCACCCATCGTCAGGCCGGACAGGAGGCCGACAGCGCCTTTCGGGCTACGCTCATCCTCGGCGGCCAGATCGCGGGCGGCCCGCCGCGCCTGTTCCTCATCTACCCTGAGGGCAATTTCGTCGAGGCCAGCGACGACACGCCGTTTTTCCAGATCGGCGAGACGAAATACGGCCGCCCGATCCTTGTGCGCGCCTATGATCCGGACATGGGCTTTGCCGCCGCGATGAAGCTTTTGCTGGTCAGCTTCGATTCGACGCTCAAGGCCAATCTATCGGTCGGCGCGCCATTCGATTACCATTTCTATCGGGCCAACAGCCTGCGCTCCGGCTTGCAGGGCCGGATCGAGGCCGAGGACGTCTATTACCGCGACATCGCCGACCGATGGGGGGAAGCCCTCAAGGACGCGCTTGACGGGCTGCCGGATTTCGACCTGCCGCCCGCCTGAACCACGCCGCTCAGCGCGCCGCCTCGATCAACACCTCGTCGCGCGGCCCGCCCATCAGCAAAAGCGCACCATCCGCTCCGATGTCGAACCGGCGCACCTGTTCAAGCGCGTCGAGCATCGCCCGCTCCTGTGCCATCAGCGTGTCGGGACAGGCCATCAGCGTCGAGCCGAGCGCGCCGAACTCAAGCCCCTCGCCCGTCAGCGTGAACCCACCGACAAACCGGTTGCAGCCGGTGCTGCCGGCCACGCGCGCAGGCGCGAGGAAGGTGAGCGACACGCGCTCCGCCTCTTGCGGTTCCTCGCCGCCAAGGGCCGTGACCTGCCATGTCGCCCCGGTCAGCAAATCGCGCGGCTCGCCACCGCAGCCGTCAAGCACCCGGTCGCCCAGCAAAAGCGTTGTCGTGTCGGGATAGGGCATCCCCGTCGCCGCATCACGGCAGAGCTCTTCCTCGATCCGAAGGCTTGCCCCGGCCTCGGGCATGTCGAACAGATAGGCACCCGGCAGAACCCCGACCGCAGGGCGCGCGGCCTCGCGCCGCAGCTCGCCATAATCGGCGACGATCTCCACCTGTTCCTCGCCGAGGTCCACATGCCAGCCCGGCTCGATCCCGCGTGCCCGATAGGGGCGGCGCTCGGGCGGCTGCACGGCGCGACACTCGGTCAGATCGCGCCCCGCAATCTTGATCGTGAAGGCATCCCCCTTGGACCAGACCTCGGTTTCGGGATCACTCACGCCGACATAGCGTGCCCCGGAGGCCGCAACAGCCTCTCGCAACGGGATATCGCGGCCATCGGCGCGCAACACCATTTCCTCGCCTAGAATACCCACCTCCACATCCTGCTCCTCACAGCTTATCGCGGTGACAAAGGCCAGCGGTGTCACCGGCTCGACCCGGATATTGCCCAGATCGACCGGATCGGCCCCGGCGGCGATGGCCACATCCTGCACGATCCAGCGCGGCGCGCCGTCAAGGCGAATCACCGCCGCCAGATCGCCGCGCAACCCCGACGGAACGGTGAGCGTAAAGGGCAGCGGCACCTGCTGGCCCCCCGCCTTGACCTGTGTTTCGCCCAAGATGGCCCCAAACCGCCCCTCGACCGCCACATGCAGATCAGCCTCGGGCGGCAGGGCAATGCGCTGAAGGTATTCCACCGCGCCCGAGACGGTGCGGTATTTGACCTCCTGCGTGGCACCCGGCTGCGCGCTCAGGAGAAGAACAAGGCCGGAAAAAACGAGAGGACGCGACATCGGTGGCTCCTTCACAGGTCTGTGTATGTGGCCACCCTACCCCCGCACCCCGCGTGGGGCAATCACCGGCTGCCAAGTTTGGACAAGGCCCATGTTCCGGCAGGGCATCGCGCATCCGTGGCGGGGCCTTGCCGCATCCGCGACGCCCGGACACAAGCGCATGCTCAGAGCCAGGCACGGCCACGCGCGCGCAGATGCGCGATGGCCGCGCGCAAAGAGTCGTCCACCGCGCCTTCACGCGGCGCGTCGCGCAACGTATCGACAAGCGTATCTGGTGGGATCGCCGGGCGGCGCGGCCATGTCAGCGCGGCGAGGATCGCGCGGGCGCGCTCGGGCAGGCGCTCGGGGATCTCAAACCCGTTGAGCGTGGCCCAGACCCCGGCCCAGACACGCCCCACCGTCCAGGGGTTGTAGCCGCCCCCCCCCAACACCAGAAATCGCGGGCTGAGCGGACGCAGCAGCGCAACCGCCTGCCAATGGGCGTTGTTCGACAGGCACAGACGCGAGAGCGGATCCTCGGTCACGGCATCCGCCCCGCATTGCAGCACGATCGCCTGCGCGCGCAGCGCCTGCACCGCAGGCAGGATCACCTCGTGCAGCGCCATGGCAAAGCCGCTGTCATTGGTCCCGCGCGGCAGCGGCAGGTTGATCGCCTGCCCGCCCGCACGATCCTCCAGCCCGCCGGTAAAGGGCCAACGCCCCGCCTCATGGGTCGAGATCATCAACACGCGGCTCTCGCCATGAAAGGCCGCCGCCACCCCGTCGCAATGATGCGCGTCGATATCGACATAGGCGATGCGGGTCAGCCCCTGCGCCAGCAGCGCCTTGATCGCCAGCACGGGATCGTTGAGATAGCAAAAGCCGCCCGCGTGATCGGCCATGCCGTGATGCGTGCCACCGCCGGGATTATAGATCGCGCCGCCCCGCGCCAGCAGGTCGGCGGCCAGGATCGAGCCGCCCGCGGCGGTGGCGGGGCGACGGAACATCTCGGGAAAGACCGGGTTGGAGAGCGTGCCGAGATGGTGGCGCGCGCGGGTGGCCTCGGTCACGCGCCCCTCGGTCTCGGCGCGCTGCAAGGCGGCGATATAGTCGGGGGTGTGAAAGGCCAAAAGCGCCTCGGGCCGCGCGCGGGGGCTGTTGAGATATTGCGCGTCGGGAAGCCAGCCGAGCGCACGGCACAGATCGATCACCGTTGGCACGCGCGGGATCGAGAGCGGATGACGCGCCCCGTAGCTCGAACCGCGATAGATCTCGGAGCCGATGAAAACCGGTGCCGTCATGCCTCGTTCAACAGTTCGCGCGGGATCACGAAGCGCGCGGCGCGGCCCGTGCCCTCTTGCAAATCTTGCCAGTCCGCGATGTCGAACTCGGCCACCAGAGTGGCCCCGGTCGGGTAGTCGTCAAAGCGCGGATGATCGTGCGGCGCGGCGACAAGGCGGGCGGCGAATTCGGCGATACCGGGATTGTGGCCGATCATCAGCACCAAATCTGCACGGACGGCGCGCAAGGCGGCCAGCATGTCCGCCGCCTCGGCCATGTAAAGACTGTCGAGCAGGCGCGGCGCAAGCGGCAGGCCAAGGCGCGCGCAGGTCTCCTGTGTGCGGGCGGCGGTGGAGCAGAGGATTTCCCCCGGCACCAGCCCCTCCGCCCGGAGCCAGTCGCCAAGCGCCGTGGCCGAGCGCCGCCCGCGCTTGTTCAGCGGGCGCGCGTGATCAGGCAGGCCGGGCGTGCCCCAGTCGGATTTGGCATGGCGCATCAGGATCAGGCGTTTCACTGGAAATACCCCATGTGAAAGGCCGATTGCGCCTCTGTGCGACCGTAACCCCGACTGATCGGACAGGCACGCCGCACCGCACAGCCGCGCGCACGGCAGTCATTGCCGGGGCGGTCGAGATCGGCCTTGCACGCGGGCACGTCATAGGCACCGGGGTCGAGCGCCCCCACCGGACAGGCCGAACGGCAGGGCTGCCCGGCACAGGTCTCACAGGGCGCGGGCATCGCGGGCGGCAGATCGAGCGCATGAGCAAAGGCGAGCGCCCCCCGATAGGAGACCATCAGCCCCGCCACATCATGCACAAGAAGGCCCACAGGTGACGGCCAGGCCCGCCCCGACCGCCGCGCCCAATCGGTAAAGGGCTGCCAGGGCGGGCCACCAAACGGGAAAAGCGCCCGCCCCCCGAGCGTATCGGCCAGCGCGCCGATCACGCGGTCCGACCAGCGGTTCATCGGGTCGCGCGCGCCGTCAAGGTATTCAGATGTTTGGGTGAAATGGTCCCAGAATCCCGGCTCCTGCGGGCCGAGCAGAACGAGGCTCTGCATCCCCGCCACCTCCTCCGGCCCCAGCCGCAGCGCGCCGAACACGCCAAGGTGATGGGCCTGCGCGGCCCGCTCGATCGTGGCGAGGTCGGGCGCGCGCACCCTCTCAGCCCGGCGCGCGCTTGACCCAGGGCGCGGCATTGCCCCGGATGAGCGAGCCCGCGCCGTGCTCGGTGAAGAGCTCCAGCAGCGTCGCATTGGGCGCGCGCCCATCAAGAATGACCACCGCGCGCACCCCGCCGTCAATGGCCGCAAGCGCGGTCTCGGTCTTGGGGATCATGCCGCCCGCGATCACGCCCTCGCGTGTCATTTGCCGGATCTGCTCGGGCGTCAGTTCGGTCACGACTTGGCCTGACGCATCGCGCACCCCGTCGATATCGGTGAGCAACAGCAGCCGGTCGGCCTTGAGCGCGGCGGCAATCGCACCCGATGCCGTGTCGCCGTTGATGTTGTAGGTCTCGCCCTGCGCCCCTGCGCCCAATGGGGCGATCACCGGGATCATGTCGGCGGCAAAAAGCGTGTGCAGGATCTTGGGGTCGATCTCGGACGGCTCGCCGACAAGGCCCAGATCGGGATGCGCAGGTGTGCAGGTTATGAGGCGCGCATCCTTGCCCGACAGCCCCACCGCGCGCCCGCCCTGCCCGTTGATCGCCGCCACGATGCGCTTGTTGACCGTGCCCGACAGCACCATCTCGACCACGTCCATCGTCGCGGCATCGGTCACCCGCTTGCCGTTCACGAATTCTGATGTGATGTCGAGCCGCGCCAGCATCTCGTTGATCATCGGCCCGCCGCCATGCACGATCACCGGATTGACGCCCACCTGCTGCATCAGCACCACGTCGCGGGCAAATTCCTCCATCGCGGCGTCGCTGCCCATGGCGTGCCCGCCCAGCTTGATGACGACAATCGCACCAGTGTAGCGTTGCAGAAAGGGCAGAGCCTCGGAAAGGGTGCGGGCGGTGGCGATCCAGTCGCGATTCATGTCTCGGGCCTTCATCAGTGTCTCCGGCGGGACGGTGCGTTTCTTGTTAGCCGCTGCGCGCAAAGCTGCCAAGGGCCGTTGAACTTGGCGCTGTCGAGGTTAGGGTGAACTCGCAGAGATCGAAGGGATCACACCATGCGCACATTGCTTCTGACCGGTGCAAGCCGGGGGATCGGGCACGCCACCGTGCGCCGCTTCAATGCCGAGGGGTGGCGCGTGATCACCTGTTCGCGCCACCCCTTCCCGGCGGAATGTCCCTGGGGCGGCGGCGCGCTGAACCATGTCCAGATCGACCTTGCCAGCCCCAGCGACGTGATCGAGAAGGTCGAGGTGATCCGGGGCATGATCGGCAAGCGTCTCGACGCGCTGGTGAACAATGCGGGCATCTCGCCCAAGGGGCCGAATGGCGAGCGGCTCGATACGCTCACCACCGACCTGCGCACCTGGGGACAGGTGTTCCACGTCAATTTCTTCGCCTCGGTGGTGCTGGCGCGTTCCCTCAAGGACGAGTTGGCGGCGGCCCGTGGCGCGGTCGTCAACGTCACCTCCATCGCGGGCGGGCGCGTGCATCCCTTCGCGGGCGCGGCCTATGCCACGTCAAAGGCGGCGCTGGCCGCGCTGACCCGCGAGATGGCGCATGATTTCGGCCCCCTCGGCGTGCGCGTCAACGCCATCGCACCGGGCGAGATCCGCACCGACATTTTGTCACCGGGCACCGAGGAACTGGTCGACGCCATCCCTATGCGGCGTCTGGGCGAGCCGTCCGAGGTGGCCGACACGATCTATTTCCTCTGCACCGAACCGTCCTCTTACATCTCCGGCACCGAGATCGAGATCAACGGCGCGCAACACGTCTGAGGCATCGCGCGGCATGGTCCCCGCCCGGGCCATGGTGTATGCCCGCGCCCATGACCGAATACGCCCCACCCGACACGCCGCTCGATATCCTGCATGACGATCACGAGATCATCGTGGTCAACAAGCCCTCGGGCCTGCTCAGCGTGCCGGGCAAGGGGCCGGATCTGGCCGATTGCCTGCTTGCCCGTATTGTGGAGGCATTTCCGACCGCGCTTCTGGTGCACCGCCTTGACCGCGACACATCGGGGGTGATGGTCTTTGCCCTCACCCTCCATGCGCAGCGCCATCTTGGCCTGCAATTCGAAAAGCGGCAGGTGCAAAAGACCTATGTGGCGCGGGTCGCGGGGCGGCTCGAACCGGGGCAGGGCACGGTCGATCTGCCGCTCATCGTCGATTGGCCCAACCGGCCCCGGCAGATGGTGTGCCACAAGACGGGGCGTCCGGCGCAGACCGACTGGCGCGTGCTGCGTGCGGGCGACAAGGAAAGCCGGGTGCGACTTAGCCCCAAGACCGGGCGCAGCCATCAGCTGCGCGTGCATATGCTGGCGCTCGGGCATCCGATCCTGGGCGATCCGTTCTATGCCACGGGTGCCGCGCGCGATCACCCGCGCCTGATGCTGCATTCGGAGGAATTGCGCCTGCGCCACCCCGATGGCGGACGCGGGATGCGCTTTCGCGCCCCGGCACCGTTCTGAGGCCGGAATCCGCGTCGGTATCGTGGCGGAGAGGTGGCCGCGGAAATTTGGACCCGTTGTCAACGGGCACCTCGAAAAATTGCCCTGATCTGACCCCCGGCAGTATGATGGCCGGGAAGTTCCATGGCTTGGGGTTTGACGATGGCGCAGATGGGTTTCTTCGATCTTTCGGACCGCCATGCGAGCCTTGATGCCAAGCGTGACCCCCGCTGGTGGAGATCGACGCCGTGGTGCCGTGGGAAGAGTTTCGCCCGGTGCTGGAACGGGTCTGGCGCAAGCCGGAGGCGGCGCGCAAGTCGCGCGCCGGGCGAAGGCCGATGGATGCGGTGTTCGGCCCGCTCACTCGGACCATGTATGGATGGCTCCCGCGGGGCAAGAGATTTTCGGTTGATGCTGGCATGATTTCGGTTGCGGCCATGTATACGGCGTCTGAGTTGCAGCACG